>JBBRPS010000364.1:0-9887 GCA_038227745.1 Gemmatales bacterium
CTGGCCGGTTGGCAACCGGCCCCACGGCTGAACGGGTGGAGGCGACCTCATGCGACCGTCCCCCCGCATCCTGATGTGCCCGCCCGACTTCTACGGCATCGAGTACGAGATCAACCCGTGGATGAGCCGCTCGCGCGGCAGCGTCACGGAGCGCGCCCATGAGCAGTGGCGGCGCCTGCACGAGGCGTTGTGCGGCCTCGGCGTGCAGGTCGAGCTGATGACGCCGCAACCCGGCCTGCCCGACCTCGTCTTCACCGCCAACGCCGGCCTGATGTTCGGCCAGCGCTTCTTCAGCGCGCGCTTCCGCCACGAGGTCCGCACACGCGAGACGCCGCACTTCGACGCCTGGTTCGCGGCGCACGGCTTCACCGTCGAGCACCTGCCCGAGGGCATGTTCTTCGAGGGCGCCGGCGATGCGCTGTTCTGCGGCGCGTCGCTGTTCGCCGGCTACCGCATCCGCAGCGACATCCGCGGCCACCAGTGGCTCGGCAAGGCGCTCGGCAGACAGGTGCTGCCGCTGGAACTGATCAACCCGCGCTTCTACCATCTCGATACGTGCTTTTGTCCGCTGGCGCCCGGCGAGGCGATCTACTATCCGGCGGCATTCGACGCCTACGGCCGCAAGGTGCTGGAGACGCACATCCCGCGGCTGCTGGCGGTGCAAGAGGCGGAGGCGAACCGCTTCGGCTGCAACGCGGTGGTAGTGGGCAAGACGGTCATCACCAACACGGGCTGCGAAGAACTCGCGGCCGGCCTGAAGGCCTGGAGGTACGCGACGAGGGCCGTCGAACTGGACGAGTTCCTGAAGGCGGGAGGCAGCGCCAAGTGCCTGACACTGCGGCTGGACGGGGAAGAGGCGGCGGTGTGGGAGTAGAAGCGATTCAAGCCCACGGGTCGCACCCCGTGGGGTTCACGCGAAAGGACAGTGCCATGCTGGAACTAACGGAGGCGCTACGGAATGCGCTCGAGGCCAACGCCGGCCAACCGCTCCGGCTCTTCGACTCGCGCACCCGGCAGACGTACGTCCTTCTGCCAGCCGCCATGTACGAGAAGTTGGAGGGGCTGCTGGGCGAGGAGTTCGACCCGCGTGCGGCCTATCCGCTCGTCGAGCGGATGATGGCGGAGGACGACCTCAACGACCCCTCGCTGGAGAGCTATCAGCACGTCCGTCGTGAGGGCACCCCATGACGCAGCGCGGCGACGTGGTCATCGTGGAGTTTCCCTACGTCGGCGGCGGCAAGGGGAAGAACCGCCCCGCCGTCGTCGTCCAGTGCGATCGCCTGAACAAGCAGATTCAGAACACGATCGTCGCGATGGTCACCGGCAACACCCGCCTGGTGGGGAAGGAGCCGACGCAGTTTTTGATCGACCCGTCCACCCCGGAGGGAGCGTCCTCCGGGGTGGCCTACCCGTCTGCCGTGAAGTGCGAGAACCTCCTTGCCATCGTCCAGGCGGACATCCTGAAGCACCTTGGGCACCTCTCCGACGTGCTGAAACAGCAGCTGAACGACTCTTTGAAGTCCGTGTTCGACTTGCCGTGAAGGCGGGCTCTCCCGTCCCGGCGGCTTCACCACAACACGTCGATCCGAGGCAGCGGCCTGGCCCCGCGCCGCTCCGTCCAGAACACCAGCAGCGCGCACACCACCGCGAGCAGGTGCAGCCACACGACCCAGTCCAGGGCGGCGGTGCGGTGCAGCGGACTCAGGCCGATGCCGCGCAGCATGGCCACTTCCTTCTCCGGCGTCGTATCCACCCGCGCCTGCAAATCCTTCACGGACCGCTCGACGTTCGTCTGGACGCGGTTCTCCAGGCTGAAGCCCGTGAAGAGCTGCAGCACCAGGAACACGAATGCCAGCAGGGCGATGGCGGCGACGATGCCCCAGCGCCACGGCTTCAGTCGCTGAATCCCCGCCGGCAGGTTCAGCGGCAGCACGTCCCAGACCGCGACGGCGATCGTCAACAGGAACGTGGGGACCAGCAAGAGTACGTAGAGGAGGGTCATGCCGCTCGCGCCGGGGCGCTCGGCCTGCTTCTTTTCCTTCTCCCCCTCAGCGGGCGGGACCGACATGAACTCCGGGAGTTTCTTTTCAAAGTCCTTGTCGATCGACTCGCCCCCGAACCCCGCCTGCCAGGCAGACTGCGTGACCACGCCCACGCGCCCCGGGTACACCCCCACCCACGGGAAGAAGGACAGCACGAACACGACCAGCACGGCCGCGACGGCCACCCAGCGCAGGAAGCGCGGGCTGACCCAGAGGGAGCGCCGGTGCGTGTAGTCCTGCGGCGCCGGGGCGGCGCTGACCGAGGGCGCGGCCGACACGGCGGACTGGGCGGCAAAGTCCGGGTGCGCGCCGGCCGCGGGGGGCGGGGGAGTGTACAGCACGGGCGCGGGGGCCGGCGCGTGTCCGTCCGGGGGCGGCGCGGGCGCCCCGACGGCGACCGACGCCGGCGCGGGCGGGATGGGCGGCGGCGGGATGAACGCCCCCGACGCTGGCGGCAGCGTCGGCGCCGTGAAGGTGTTGCCGCACTCCGGGCACTTCGCCGTCTGCCCCGCGAAGTGGTCGGGGATCGTCAGTTTTTTCTGACACGTCGGACAGAGTAACTCCATCACGGAAACCTCTCGGGCCTGCGGGTCGGGGACGTGCTCACGCCGGGCGGCCCTGGTGGCGCAGGAACGCCGTGGGCAGGTACTGCAGCAGGTCGGCGGCGGTCAGGCTGACCTCGCCGACGGCGTCGCGCGCCAGGTCGCCGGCCAGTCCATGAAGATACACGCCGAGTTGGGCGGCGGCAAACGGCTCCAATCCCTGCCCCAGCAGCGCCGCGACCAGCCCGGTCAGCACGTCGCCGCTGCCCGCCGTCGCCATCCCCGCGTTGCCCGTGGCGTTGCGGTAGAGGCGCCGGCCGTCCGTGACCAGGGTGCCGTGCCCCTTGAGCACCACGATGAGCTTGTGCTCGGCGGCGAAGCGAACCGCCAGTTCCTGCCGATTGGCCTGCACGTCCGCGGTCGGGCGGTGGAGCAGCCGGCCGAACTCGCCGGGGTGCGGCGTGATGACCAGCGGCGCCGAGCGGTGTCCCTGCCCCAGCCGCTCCGGGGCCTCGGCGAAGGCGTTCAGGCCATCGGCGTCGAGCACCATCGACCCCCGCGCCTGCGCCAGCAGCGCCGAGAGCAGCGCCTTGATGCCCGGGCTTTGCCCCAGCCCGGGGCCGACGGCGACGACATCGTGGGCACACATCAGGTCGAGCAGTTCGGTCTCCGCGGCGGCGGCGAGGCGGCCGCCCTCGTCCTGCGGCATCGGGGCCGTCATGTAGCACGGGTTGCCGGCGGCGATGACGGGCAGCATTTCCTGGGGGACGGCGAGGCGCACCAGGCCGGCGCCGCCGCGCAGGGCGGCACTGCCGCACAGCACCGCGGCGCCGGACATGCCGCGGCTGCCGCCCACGACCAGGACGCGGCCGAAGTTGCCCTTGTTGCTGTCCGCCGGCCGCGCGGCCAGGGACGGAAACTGCGTGACCGTTTCGACGCTCGGCGCGGGGGAATTCATAAGGGACGAGGCCTCGGAAAAGTTTCGGGGGAACGCCGCCTGACAGTTGTTATAGCGATGCCGGTGCGCTTCTGTCCCTCTCCTCCCGGAGATGAGCGAGCGGGCGCCCTGTAGGGGGCACGTGCCGCCCGGTGCTACCCGCGCAGGTGGGCGCGGCATAGACACAATCGGGAGCGAAGAACCCCCGATTCCTCAGCGCTGGCCGTGACCGCCGCCGACTCCTACTATCCCTTCGGTCCCTCCTTCGATCGCCTTTCACTCCCCAGGACGAACCGCGATGAGCGATTTTCGCGTTGAATACGACTCGATGGGCGCTGTCAAGGTCCCCGCACAGGCCTACTACGGCGCCCAGACCCAGCGCGCCGTCGAGAACTTCCCCATTTCCGGCCAGCCCCTGCCGGCGCGCCTCCTCCACGCCCTCGGCCTGGTCAAGGTCGCCGCCGCCATCGCCAACCGCGACCTCGGCAAGCTCAAGCCCGACCTCGCCGAGCCGATCATCAACGCCGCCCGTGAGGTCGCCGCCGGCAAGTTCGACGACCAGTTCCCCGTGGACGTCTACCAGACCGGCTCGGGCACCTCGTCGAACATGAACGCCAACGAGGTCATCAGCAACCGCGCCGTCGAGTGTACCGGCGGCAACCGCTTCGAGGCGAAGAAGCGCATCCACCCCAACGACCACGTCAACATGGGGCAGTCCACCAACGACATGTTCCCCACCGCCATCCACGTGGCCATCGGCCAGGCGATCGACAAGGAACTCCTGCCGGCCCTCAAGCGCCTGCACGACGTGCTGGCCGACAAGGCGAAGCAGTGGGACGATATCATCAAGATCGGCCGCACCCACCTCGCCGACGCCACGCCGATCCGGCTCGGACAGCAATTCAGCGGCTACGCCCGGCAGCTCGAGCTGTCCATCGACCGGGCGAAGCGCGCCCAGTCCGCGATCCTGGAACTGCCCGCGGGCGGTACGGCGGTCGGCACCGGCATCAACACGCACCCGAAGTTCGGGGCGAAGGTGGCCGAGGCGCTGGCGAAGGAGACAGGCGTGCCGTTCGTCGAGGCGAAGAACCACTTCGAGGGCAACGCCAACCGCGACGGCCTGGTCGAGTGCAGCGGCGACCTGCGCGCCATCGCCGTGACGTTGTTCTCGGTGGCGAACAACATCCGCTGGCTGGGCAGCGGGCCGCGCTGCGGCTTCTACGAGGTGATGCTGCCCGACCGCCAGCCCGGCTCGTCGATCATGCCGGGCAAGGTCAACCCGGTGATGTGCGAGAGCATGATGCAGGTGGCGGCCCGGGTCATCGGCAATGACCAGACGATTGCCTTCGCGGGCGCCACCGGGGGCCAGTTCGAGTTGAACATCATGATGCCGGTGATGGGTCTGGCGGCGCTGGAGAGCATACAGTTGCTGGCGTCCTGCACGCAGGCGTTCGTGGACTTCTGCGCTCTGGACATGGAGGCGAACCGGGCGGGCTGCGAAAGGCAGGTGGAGCAGAGCCTGGCGATGGTGACGAGCCTGAATCCGCTGATCGGCTACGACGCGGCGGCGGCGGTCGCCAAGGAGGCGTTCAAGAGCGGCAAGACGGTGCGGTCGCTGTGCCTGGAGAAGATGAAGGCGGGGGCGCTGAAGAAGAAGGACAGCGATGCGGTGGTGACCGAGGCCGAGCTGAACAAGGCGCTGGACCTGAAGAGCATGACCGAACCGGAGAAGGGCTAGTCTTCGTATCGTGGGCGACTCGCTCCGCGAGTCGCGGCTGCCGCCCCGGCGCGACTCGCGGAGCGAGTCGCCCACGAACTCGGAGCGAGTCGCCCACGAACGCCGCGGGCTTTACGCCCGCCGTCTTTCCTTTCCCTGGCGCGCCAGGATCGTCTGGCGTGGAAGGGCCGGCCGTGCTAGGATGGGGATGAGCCGATGTTTAGGATGAACGTCGCAATCAGCCGGAAAGGACGCCGATGGCCGCTCAAGCGAACCACACCGCCCACGCCATAACGGACATGCGTATCATCCGCGAGCCCACCGTTTACCTGGTGGGCCGGCAGACGGTGGACGAGGGCGAACTGGACCGTTTCCTCGCGGACCACGGCGTGAGCTGGCAGACCGACACCGAGGTGGCGGCCGAGCACCTGACCGAAGTCGCCGGGCGCCTGTGCTACCTCTCCTTCGCACGCCCGCGCCCGGGCGGGAACCAGGCCTACCTGAAGCACATTCTCGAGGTCGGCCACGGGTCGGTCCTGGAGCACGCGGTCTGGAACTTTGTCTTCGTCGGCGTCAGCCGGAGCCTCACCCACGAGCTGATCCGGCACCGCGTTGGCCTCTCGCCAAGCCAGTTAAGCCAACGCTACGTGGACGAGTCCGTCGCCGAGTACGTCGAGCCGGACTGCATCGCCGATGACCCCGACCTGCACCGCCTCTGGGTTGAGACGGTCGCCACCAGCCACCGGGGTTACACGGCGCTGGTCGAGAAGCTGCAGGAGAAGTTCAAGGACGAACCGGACCGCACTCTGCGCCGGAAAATGGCCCGGCAGGCAGCCCGCAGCGTGCTGCCCAACGCGACGGAGACAAAGATCTTCGTGACCGCGAACGCCCGGGCGTTGCGGAACTTCATCGAGCTGCGCGCCAGCCGCCACGCGGAGGTGGAGATCCGCAAGCTGGCCGTCAAAGTCCTTCAGGTGATGCAACAGGAGGCGCCGAGCATTTTCGGCGACTACCAGCTCGTCCCCCTCCCGGACGGCACGTTCGAGGCGACCACCCCGCACCGCAAGGTATAATCAACAGCGAAATGGGAACGAGAGGCCCGCTTTTTGCAATGAAACACTCCTCACGGCCCTCTCCCTGTCCCCGGCAAAGGAACTCCATGTCTGCCAACGGCCAACCCGCTCAAGGCGTTTTGGAACTTCACCCCAAGGGGTTCGGCTTCCTGCGCAACCCCGCGCGCAACTACATCGCCCAGCCGGCCGACCCGTACGTGCCGGCGCCGCTCATCCAGAAACACCGCCTGCGCGAGGGCGTCCTCGTCGCCGGCCCGGTCGAGGCCAACAAGAAGGGCACCGGCCCGCGCCTCCTCGCCGTCGAGCAGATCGAGGGCGCCGCGCCGGACAAGCAGCCGTACCGCAAGTTCGACGACCTCACCCCCATCGATCCCCACGATCGCATCGTCCTGGAGACCGGCGCCGAGCCGCTGACGACGCGCGTGATGGACATGCTCGCCCCCATCGGCAAGGGGCAGCGCGGCCTGATCGTCGCCCCGCCGCGCACCGGCAAGACGATCCTCCTGCAGCACATCGCCCATGCGGTGGCCACCAACCATCCCGAAATGCAGCTCTTCATGCTGTTGATCGACGAGCGGCCCGAAGAGGTGACGGACATGCGCCGCACCATCAAGGGCGAGGTGATCGCCAGCAGTTCCGACAAGGACGCGACGGCGCACGCGCGCCTGGCCGAACTGGTGATGGAGCGGGCCAAGCGCCTGGCCGAGCAGGGCAAGCAGTCCTTCGTGCTGCTCGACAGCCTGACGCGGCTGGCGCGGGCGTACAACAAGAACGTCGGCAGCAGCGGGCGGACGATGAGCGGCGGCCTGGACAGCCGGGCGATGGACGTGCCGCGGCGGCTATTCGGCAGTGCCCGCGTCTTCGAGGAGGGCGGCTCGCTGACGATCATGGCCACCGCCCTGATCGACACCGGCTCGCGGATGGACGACTTCATCTTTCAGGAATTCAAGGGCACTGGCAACATGGAGTTGGTGCTGGACCGCAAGCTGGCCGACCGCCGCATCTTCCCCGCGATGGACATCACCCAGTCGGGCACGCGCAAGGAGGAGCGGATCCTGCCGCCGGAGGTGCTCAAGCAGGTGACGCTGCTGCGCCGCAGCCTCGTCTCGCTGAACCCGATCGCGGCGATGGAATCGCTGGTGAAGAAGCTCGCCGACTACCCGTCGAACGCCGCGTTCCTGGAGCGCGTGAACAGCTTCGTGCGCTGACGCCCCCGGTGTGGCCGGTCACGACTTCCGCGTCAGTTTCAGCGTGTAGTCCCTCTGCCCCGGCGTCACCTCGACCGCGAGCGGCGTCTTGCTGACGTTGCCGTAGGCCGCCGGGATCGGCCGGTTCTTCTGCCGCGCCAGGTACTCGGCGTAGGCGGCCTGGGCCTTCTGGCTGGGGTTGCGGAACTCCGCCGGCACGGGCGCCTCCGTCACCAGGACCCGGTGCTTGCCGACGACCGCCCCGGGCTGCTGTTTCTCGCTGCACGTCAGGCGGAAGCGCCCCTTCTCGTCCGTCACGCCGCCGGAGTTCAGCTCCGCCCCGAAGTCGGCGAGCTGGGGGATGAACTCGACGCGGGCGTTCGGCAGCGGTTGGCCGTCGAGCAGCACGATCCCGCCCACGTCGGTCACCGGGGGCGGGGTCTTCGCACACCCGCCCGCGAGCACCGCCAGCACCAGCGCCGCTGCTTGAATCCTCGTAACCGTTCACCGCATTCCGAAAGTGTGCCGAATTGATCGCCTGAGCCCGTCAGTAGTTCGGAAAAACGTGCCTGGTTTCTCACGCTATCGCCTTAAGAAGCGCGATTTGACCGCGCGAAAAAGCCTGTTCCCCGAAGTCGGGTGAACGGTTACGAATCCTCATTCGCACGGTCCTCACGTCCTCCGTCGGGCGATGGTCGCACTTCCGCGGCCGCCGACCCCGTCACGGGATGGACGCCACTTCGCCGCCGTTCCGCGTGGAGAGGGCCTGCAGCAGGGGCAAGTCGGTGTTGCCGGTGAGCGTCAGGAATTGCACCGAGCCGTCCGCCATGCAGAAGTTGGCGCCACCGGTGTGTCCGCTGCCGAAGGCGCAGGCCCGGTCGTCCTGCAGGCTGAAGTTCAGCGCCGTCCCCTTGGGGATCTGGTAATTCACTGGCACCGGGGTGCTCAGGAGGTAGTCCTGTGGCGCGTTGTAGTTCGCCCAGGCCCAGCCGCCGAGCGTCTGGATGCCCGTGTAGACGGGGTCGTTGTGGTAGCGCTCGCCGAACAGCAGCGTGTTGCTCGTGCCGTCGCGGATGTCGTCCATGCGGACGCGGCTGTTGATCCAGAAGACGCCATCGGTGGTCATGTTCGTGATGTACCACGAGCGGGTCCCGCCGTTGGCCCCGTAGCTGTTCATGCCGAAGTAGTAGGTCGTGCCGCCCGTCGTGTAGGTCGTCACCGGCTGGGCCATGAAGTCGGAGGGGCACAGGAAGATCTGCACGACCTGGGCGCCCGTGGAGCTGGGGCCGTTGCAGTTGGCGTACTCGCGCTGCGTCAGGACCAGTTTCTTCTGAAGGTTGGCCTGCTCGATGAACGGCAGCAGGGCCTCACCCCAGGAGACGAACAGGCCGGGGAGCGGGGGCGGCCCGATCTTCCCGGAAGTGACCAGGGCGTTGCCGGCGAAGACGGCGCCCGACTGCCCGGAGATCGGCAGGTTGAGGCCCGAGGGGAAGCGCTTGTAGGTGTCGTGGTGGTTCTGCGCCGCCAGGCCGACCTGCTTGAGGTTGTTCTGGCACTGGGCGCGGGCGGCGGCCTCGCGGACTTTCTGGACGGCGGGGAGGAGCAGGCCGATGAGGATGGCGATGATGGCGATCACCACCAGCAACTCGATCAGTGTGAAGCCCTGTCTGCGCATGATGGACCCTCCGGGGCTGGGCCGTCACGTGGAGGCCCGGCCAACGTTGCGATGAGGAGACGATATGCCTTTCGTTGTAAAGCATTGTGGCCAGAAGACAAACGAAGAATGCGTGAAAGGTTGGTGAAGCCGGACCGGGGGCGTCCGGGGCAGGAGTGCCGTGCCCGGCCGACTTCCTAGAATAGCAGCGGGCCGCGCCCGGGCGCGGCCCGCTGTTCCGCACGGCTCATCGTAGAGGTCATGGATATGCAAAGGACGTTGATCCTGCTCAAACCCGACTGCGTCCAGCGCCGCCTCATCGGTGCCGTCCTTCAGCGCTTCGAGCAGAAGGGCCTGCGCCTGGTCGGCCTGAAGCTGGTGCAGGCGAGCCGCGACCTGGCCGAGAAGCACTACGCGGTCCACAAGGGCAAGCCGTTCTACGATTCGCTGCTGCAGTTCCTGACCGCGGGGCCGACCGTGGCGCTGGTCTGGGAGGGGCGCGAGGCGGTGGCGGTGGCGCGCACGCTGATGGGGCCGACCGACGGCGCCAAGGCGCCGCCGGCGACGATCCGCGGCGACTTCGCGATCAGCGTGCAGAACAACCTCGTCCACGGCAGCGACAGCGTCGAGAACGCGAACGCGGAGATTGCCCTGTGGTTCAAGCCGGACGAGCTGGTCAACTGGCAGCCGGCCGACGCCGCGTGGGTCACCGGCGGTTGAGACAGGGGTGTTCAC
>JBBRPS010000365.1:0-9874 GCA_038227745.1 Gemmatales bacterium
GAGCGCGAAACGGCAAGCCCACTCTCCACCGCCGGGAAGGAGGACGCGGTCACGTCCCCCCGCACGTCTTGCCACACCTCCCGCTCTCGGCCCCGCGAGCTGCCTGGCCCTCGCGGTCGGAGAGGATCATGCCGGCACTTCTTCCTTCTGGTAGAAGACCCGCTCCGCCGGGATCCAGATGCGATTCGTCCCGCCTACCGACTCCACGGGGAATTGTAGCTGGACCATCTTCGTGACGTGGTCCTGGGATATCCCCCAAACGGGCAGAAAATATCGCCCACTTCGTTGCTCTAAAAAGACAAGTTCGACCTCAAGCTGTTCGCGGTTGCCTGCGGAGTCGGTGACGATGGCGATGACGTTGCTTTCCCGCAAGGCGGCCGGTTTGCGGATTTCACATTCAAGATACAGCATCTCGGTCTCCTTTCTCGCATTGAAGTGTACAGCCGATCAGAAGTATAACACGCCGAGCTAGGCTTTCCAGCGCAATCCCGGCGAGCTTCATTGACTCTTGTTTCCCGCGCCCGTCGGCTCGGTAACTTCGCGTCCGCAATGCAGACCGACCGTCAACGGTCCAGCGGGAATAGCGGTCGGCGGATGTGCCGATACGCGAACCGCTCCGGGTTGACCGCCGTCAGCCCCGGCGTGTCCACCGCAATCACCGTGCCGGCAATCGGCGCGTACGCCGCCTTGTACGCGATCGCCGCCTTCACCACCAGGATCCGCTGCCGCTGCGGCACGATCCCCAGGCACGTCAACTGCCCCAGGCTGAACGGCGGGTGCCGCAGCGAGTTCAGCACCAGCAAATTGCGGCCCGCGACCTCCACCAGCGCCGTCAGTCCCATGTAGTTCGTGCGCTTGCCGCCGTGTCTCACTTCGTGCTCGACATAGGTCCCGTCGTGCAGCACGCGCACCCGCCCCGCCACGTCCACCGGGTCGCCGTGCAGCGGGTCCACCTTGCCGCCGACATGCAGATGCACCTCCGCCCCCACCCCCGCCGCGGTACACTGCCGCACCTCGTCGGGCGCGTACAGGCACACGACGCCGTCGGTCGCCCCCTGTCGCAGCAACTCCGCGAGGACGACCGTAGAGTCGCCCGCCGAGCCGCCGCCGACGTTGTCCCCCGTCTCGACCAGCACGACGGGCAGCCGCTCGGCGCGCAGGGCCTGGGCCACCGCGGTCGCGACGTCGGGCAGTGCCGCCACGAAGCGCTCGCGCGCATCCCAGAGCCGGCCGGCAAGACGGTCGGCCTCGCGCCGCGCCAACTCGCCGTCGCCGTCGGTCACGACCACCACGGACGGCCCCATCTGCGGCACGTCGGAGTACGCGAAGCCCGGCAGCAGGTTGACGCGCAGCACACCCGGCTGCCGCTCCAGCGCCCGGGCCTCCTCCATGAACGAGCGCAGCGGCTCGCAGGATGTGTCGTGGTGCATGATGTTCATAATCAGTGGCGGCTTCGCCAGCGCCTGCCGCGGCCGGACTCCCTCGCGCAACATCGCCCGCAGGAGCGCCGCCGCCCGTACGCCGCACTCGCGCTGATCGACGTGTGGGCAGGTGCGGTAGGCGACGGTCGCGTCGCAGCTGTCGATCAGCCGTTGCGACAGGTTGCCGTGCAGGTCGAGCGTGACGACGATGGGGAGATCCGGGCCGACCGCCTGACGCAGCCGCGCCAGAACCTCGCCGTCGGCGTCGAGGTGCGACTGCCCCACCATCGCGCCGTGCAGTGCCAGCAGCAGACCGTCCGGGCGCTCGCGCCGCAGGTCGTCGATGATGGCGCCGGTGATCTCGTCGAGGACGGCGTCGGTGACGGGACCGGCGGGCGTCGCCCAGGCCATGACAAGGGGCACCGCCTCGTCGCCGCCCTCCGCGACGCCGGCGAGGAAGCCGCCGACCTCGTGGTGGGCCTCGCGCCACTCGTCGAGCAGGGCCGGCCCGAAGGTCAGGCTCTGGGCCGCGAAGGCGGCGCGGTCGGTGAGCGTCGGGTTGAAGGTGTTCGACTCGTGCATCAAGCCGGCGACGGCGATCCTCATCGGAGACCTCTCGCAAAGGGGAGCGGACGGCGGACCGAGGAATAAGATAGCAGGGCCGGACCGAGGGAGAATGCCCCCGCCTCTTCAAGCCCACGGGTTGCCACCCGTGGGCTCTTCTTCACGAGCACCCCCACCATGCGCTTCGGCTACAACACGAACGGCTTCGCCCACCACCGCCTGCAGGACGCTCTGGAGATCCTCGCCGAACTCGGCTACCGGAGCGTCGCGCTGACGCTCGACTACCACGCCCTCAACCCTTTCGAGCCTGACCTGCTGGGCCGCGTCGCGGAGGTCCGCTCGCTGCTGCAACGGCTCGGCCTGCGCTCGGTCGTCGAGACCGGTGCCCGCTTCCTGCTGGACACGCGCCGCAAGCACCGTCCGACCCTCCTCGACGCATCGGGGGAGAGCGCGCAGCGCCTCGACTTCCTGCTGCAGGCGGTGGACATTGCCCGCGAACTCGGTTCGGACGCCGTCAGTTTCTGGTCCGGTGCCGCGCCGCCCGACATCGCTGCCGACGTCTGCATGGGCCGTCTGGTCGAAGGCTGCCGCGAGCTGTGTACTTACGCGGCGGCGAAGGACGTGCGCCTCGCCTTCGAGCCGGAGCCGGGCATGTTCATCGACACGATGGCGCGCTTCGAGGATCTGCGCCGGCGCGTCGATCACCCTGCGTTCGGACTGACCATCGACGTCGGCCACCTGCACTGCCTGGGAGAAGTACCAATCGCGGACCAGTTAAGGCGCTGGAAGGATCTGTTGTGGAACGTCCACATCGAGGACATGCGCCGCGGCGTCCACGATCACCTGATGTTCGGCGAGGGGGAGATTGAGTTCGGATCGGTGCTGCGGGCGCTGGAGGAGATGGGCTACGAGGGCGGGGTACACGTCGAGTTGAGCCGGCACAGTCACGACGCGGTCGAGACGGCGCGGCGGGCGCTGGCGTTCCTGCGCAGTGTCCGGTGAGAGCCTCCGCGCATACAAGCCCGACGCGCCAGCGAGGCAGTTCCTCGCTGGCGCGTCGGGCTTGTATGGGGCGGCTCTTCCACGCGGTTACTTACGGAAGTCCGAATGGCAGGAGTCGCAGCGCGTCTTGACCTTGACCGCGGCCGACTTCACGCCGGGGATGTTGTCGTCCTTGGCCGCCGCCGCCAGCTCCTTGGCCGCGTCGCGCATCCCTTCGGAGAACTCCTTCCACTTCGCCTGCTTCGCCGCCCCCTTGACCGCGTCGCCCGGCCGGTGGATGGTGACCTCGGCGATGGCCGCCGTCATCCACGCCGCCTCGCCCAGGTTCTTGCCCTCCCTCTTGAGCTGGGCCTTGGTGATGCCGTCGCGCGCGATCGCGTTCAGTTTCAGCTCGATGCCGTCGGGCACCACGACGCCTTTCTTGCTGCCCACGCCGAGGCCCTTCTTGCTGCGCGGCTTGAAGCCGTGCATGATCGCGTCGAGGTCTTCGATCTTCTTGGCCAGTGCCTTGGCCTGCGTCTCGGCGGTGCCGCTGTCCCCCTTCTCGAGCGCCGCCGCGATCTTCTCCAGCGCGCCCTGGACGTCCTTGTCGATGTCGGCGCGGCTGCTCCCGGTCGAAAGGAAGAACCCCAGGGCCAGCAGGCCCACGGCTGTTGCCCATACCACTGCGAGCCTTCTCATCGCTCCTCCTCGGCAAGAGTGACACGTCTCCTGGCCTGCAGCCCCGCCGCGGCGCCGCCGGCGCCCCGGGGCGAGGCCGAACCATGCTGCAACTTCACAGCCCGACGATCAATAAACGGACCGGCCGCCGCACGGTCAACCCTCCGCGTCAGCGTTTCCCCGGTGCCCGGATCGGGCTGCCGCCGAACACCACCCGATGATCGCCCGTCAACCAGCGGACGATCAGCTCGCGCTCGACCTCCGTCAGGCCGATCACCTCGGTGGCCAGCGCGACCTTCTGGCGGGCGATGTCGTTGGCCTTGTGGACGGCGGCCTCCTGGGCCTTCCGGGCCTCGGGCCGTTGCTTTATCCTGGACATTAGCTCGTCGAGGACGACCAGGTTCTGGGGCAGCGGTGCGGCCAGCGCCCCGACCACCAAGGCGGCCTCACTCTTCAGGTTCTCCTCCGGCACCTGCTGGAGCAGCGCTTTGAGGAGGGCGTCGCGCTGCCGTTCGATCTGCAAGCGCTGCACGTCCCAGGTGACCGATTCCTTGTCGCGGAACAGCGGCATGGCGTTCAACGGCCGCTTTTTGCCGGTCCGCCCGTAGCGCAGCAGGTCGTGTGGGTCGGTGATCATCATGTGTAGCCAAGCCTGGCCCCCGTAGCCGGTAAGGTCCGGTCCGCGATTCGTGGCGCTCCCGCCGACTCCTGCAAAGCTGTGGCAGCTCTGGCAGCGATAGACCTTCGCGTCCGTGAACACCTTGTAAGCCTGGAGGTGCCCTTCAGGGTCAGTCTTCTTCGGCGGCTCCTGCGGGTGGGTTGCCAGCCACGCGGCGATCCGTGTAAAGTTCACTTCCGCGTTCTTGTCCTGTGCTTGTGCATTGGCGACCGCATCACTCATGGCGCCGCCGTTAAACGGCGTGTGGCCGAAGTAGCGCGGTCCGTCCGGATCCTTGAGCAGACTCAGGATCCCTCCCTCAGTGCCGAAGCCGGCGAGGTCGCCCGCATGGAACTTCGCGTTATCCTTCGCGTCGTGGAAGTCGTCCACGCCGTTGTCCTTCAAGTTGTAGCTGTGGCAGACGGCGCAGTACTGCTTGAACAGCTTCGGCCCCTGCGTCTTCGGGTCGCGCTGCAGGAGCAGCACGGCGCCCTCGGCGGGGATGCCGGCCGTCGCCAACTCCACGGCCCGGCCGGCGTGCTCGTCGGCCTGTTCCACCTGGTGCTCGAACGTGGCGATCTTCTCCTGAGTCTGTTTTTCCTTCTCCGAAGTGCGGTCCACGTCGATCCGGCTGGTGACCTGCTCCGGGAGTTGGCCGCTCCTCGCCCCGTAGATGCCCGCCCCGACGCCCGCCAGCAGGACCAGGGCGATCAGACCCCCCGTCACCGAGACGAACTTGCGTGCCCCGCCCTTTCTGAGGATCCCCAGCAGGGCGAGGTAGAGCAGGAAGAAACCGCCGACGGCCGGAATGATAGGGATGGCGAGGAGCGTCAGCACCTGGCGGCGCACCGGGTCGGCCGTGTCGTCGGCCAGCGCCAGGCAGGTCAGGCTGGAGACGGCGGCGAGCAGGGCGACGACGACCAGCACGCCCAGCGCATGGCCCAGCGGCCGCAGCCGGCCGTAGCCGAAGAACGGCAGCAGGAACAGCAGCACGCCGACGCCGTTGGGGATGATCACCGTGCCGAGGATCATCTGCTCGCCTTTAAAGTACTTCAGGAGCTGGAAAAGGAACAGGAAGTACCATTCGGGGCGGGCGGGGTAGGAGCTGCCGGGGTCGGCGGGGGCGTCGAGGTTGGCGCCGCCGCCGTCGCGGCCGCCCAGGGCGAGGCGCTGCCATGGGCCCGCCTCCGCGGGAGCGGCGGGCGGCGGTGCTGCTTCGCCGTTCTTCGCCGCCTCCGCGGCCGCCGGCGCCTGGTTCGCGAAGGCGGCGGAGTCGATGGCGTGACCGTGCCCGCCGAAGACCACCAGGGCGAGCATGATGCCGAAGACCGCCAGGCACGCGATCATGTCGCGGAAGGCCTGGTCGGGCCAGAACAACCCTTCGCCCTTGGCGTCCTTCGGCGCGGCCACGCCGTGGCGGCGGAAGATGGCGATGTGCGCGACGAGCAGGACGAGGAGGAGGGCCGGCAGGATGGACACGTGCAGGGCGTAGAAGCGGCTCAGCGTGGCGTGGCCGTACTCCGGGCCGCCGACCACGACGCGGCGGACGAACGACCCCACCCCCGGCAGGCTGCCCGCGATGCTCGTCGCCACCTGCGTCGCCCAGTACCCCTTCTGGTCCCACGGCAGCAGGTAGCCGGTCAGGCTCATGGCGAGGATGAGCCCCATGAGGGCCAGACCGAGCCACCAGTTGATCTCGCGCGGCGCCAGGTGGGCGCCGGCGATGACCACCTGGAGCATGTGGATGCCGAGCAGCACAACCATCGTTTGCGAGCCGAAATGGTGCAGGCCGCGGATCAGCCAGCCGAACTCCATCTCGTACTGGATGAAGTAGACGCTGCCCCAGGCGGTGCTGTTGCCGGGACTGTAGGCGGTCATGAGCAGCACGCCGGTGACGAGCTGCAGCATGAAGACGAATGCCAGGCAGCTCCCCCAGACGTAGCGCCACTTGGCCCCGCCGGGGATGTGCTCCAGGAGCATCACCTGCATCAGCTTGCGGTAGCCGGTCCGTTGGTCGAGCCAGGTGGACAGTCTTGCAAACACGGCGATTCCTCGGCGGGAGTGCGTGAAGCGCTCGGGAGTTTCCCCCGTTTAGCCGCGGTTCGCAGAACCGCGTTTCTCCGAAACGCGGCTAAACGGGGAGGGGGTTGGCCGGCACGGCGGGCGAGCGGCATCAGGTCAGGACTTCCTTCGCCGACTGGTTGGTCTTGAACTTCTCGAACTGGATCCAGATCTCGGCGTCCGTGTTGCCGGGGATGGGAACCAGGCGGACCGTGAGGCTGTCCATGTCGCGCGAAGCGGGATTATCGTGGGGATTGATGCGCGTCCCGTTCAGCTGGAACTGGCCGCCGTGGCAGGGACAAAGGAAGCGCGTCCCGGAGTAGTTGATCGAGCAGCCCAGGTGCGGGCAGGTGGTCGTGAAAGCGTCCACCTGGTTGCCGGGACCGGGCCGGCGCACCAGCCAGATACGGCCGACGACGTTGTCGGGGTAGAGCGTCCAGGCGTCGCGGCTCGTCTCGCGGATAACAACTTCCTTGGGGATGTTGACGGTCAGCTCATGGACGTGGCCCGCCGGCTTGAAGCCGCGCTGCGGGGACGGGCGGTTGCGCGGGTCGATGAGGTAGACGACCGCGGGGACGCCCACGACGGCGGCGAGGACGGCACTCAGGCCGTGGACCGCCCAGCGCAGAAATTTTCGCCTTCCCGTCTCGGGAAGCTCCGTGGGGGGGGGGACGTGGGTTGGCTGTTCCATGAGGGGTGGCTCCGTGCGGGTCATGCGGGATGAGTCCACGGGTAGGCGCCCAGGCAGGCCCCATCGCTCGGCGGGGGGTGGGTGTTCGCCTTCACGAACATCCCTTGAATTACATCCTACACTTGCGCGGGGAGTTGTCAATCAAGGGGCGGCCCTCGGGGTTGACGCGGTCGAGCAGCAGCACGCCGGTCGCCAGGATCAGCGTTGCCCCGACGAGCGCGATGCCGGTGCGGTCGATCCGCCCCCGGGCCTTGATGGCCGCGGTCCCGAGCGTGGTGGGCGCCCTTTGGCGCGGGTCGCGCTCCTCGGTCACGGCGTCGCGGGCGGGCGCTTCGCGAGGCGCTCCAGGGCCCGCTTCGCCTCCTTCGTTTGCGTGCTGCCGGGCGCCCCGTCGGCGAGCCCTCGCAGCACCCGCCGCGCCGCTGCGTCGCCGATGTACTCCAGCACTTCGAGAGCGCGCCAGACGCGCAGGTCCTCCGCGGACATGCTGAGGCCGGAGATTTTCTCCAGCAACTGCTCGACGCGCAACCGCACCTCCAGGGACGGGTTGGCCTTGTGGGCCTGTTCCAGCGCCGCCTTCGCCAGCGGCCCGAGCTTCTCCAGTTCGGACATGGCGCGCTGGCGGTCGCCGAAGCGTTTGGCGTCGAGGTCGGCGACGAGCCGTGTGATCCGGCCCGAATCGGGGGCGATGTCCTTGCGCAGGCGCCCCGCCAGGAACGGCACGCTCTGCTCGGCGGCGTTGACCAGCCGCCAGATCGCGCGGTAGGCCTTCGCCGCGTCCTTGCCGGCCAGCTCCTGCCACAGCGCGTCCAGCTCGTCGGTCTTGAGCTTCGGCGCTGCGCCGCCCTGGCCCGCGGCCCGGGACGCCGGCAAGAGGACACTCGCGACCAACAGGAAGCACACCGCTCGCTTCATGGAAGACCTCCCGACCGGCTGGCCTGCCGGGTGCGCGGCGGATAGACGGGGCCGACCCAGTCGGTGTAGGAGTAGCCGGACGTCCCCAGCCAGTCGCGCATGGGATCAATACCCCGCTGCCTTGCCGCTGATCCGCCGGTCCGCCGCCCCGTAATACCGCCGTGTTTTCAGATCGACGCGGATCGAGTGCGCGTCCCCCTGGCCCGACCGGGCGATACGGTGGCCCATCGCCCGCAGTCGCTTCACCGCCGCCGGGAACTCGTCCGTCCGCTCCAGCCGCACCTGGTCGGGGAACCACGGGTGGTGCAGGCGCGGCGCGTCCACCGCCGCCCGCACGTCCATGTCGAAGTCGAGCACGTTCACCACGACGCACAACACCGTGTTGATGATCGTCCGGCTGCCGGGGCTGCCCGTGACGAGGACCACCTTGCCGTCCTTCGCCACGACCGTCGGCGTCTGCGAGCTGAGCATGCGCTTGCCCGGCGCGATCAGGTTCGGCGCCGTGCCGATCGCCCCCTCGCGGTCGGTGTGGCCCGGCCGCCAGTTGAAGTCCATCATCTCGTTGTTGAGCAGGAAGCCCGCCCCCTTCACCACCACGCGCGAGCCGTAACTGCGCTCCAGCGTGTAGGTGTTCGCCACCGCCATGCCGTCCTTGTCGATCACCGAGAAGTGCGTCGTGCTGTCGCCCTCCGCGGCCAGCGGGATGTCCTTCGCCAGGTCGGCGCTGCGCGTTGCCTTCTTCCGGTCGATGCCCTGCGCGAGCTTGCGGGCGTACTCCTTCGTGGTGAGGTGCGGCGGGATGTTGACGAACGCCGGGTCGCCGAGGTGGCGGGCGCGGTCGCAGTAGGCGCGGCGCATCGCCTCGATCATCAGGTGCAGCGTCTCGGGGGAATAGCGGCCCTGCGCGCGCAGGTCGAAGTTCTCAAGGATATTGAGCATCTCCACCAGGCAGATTCCGCCCGAACTCGGCGGCGGCGGGCCGTAGACGTCGTGGCCGCGGTAGGTGCCGTGGATCGGCGCCCGTTCCACCGCCTTGTAGGCGGCCAGGTCCTCTTTCGTGATGAGGCCGCCGCCCGCCTTCATCTCGGCGACGATCTGCCCGGCAATGGGGCCGGTGTAGAAGGCGTCCGGCCCCTGCTCGGCGATGAGGCGCAGCGTCCGCCCCAGGTCGGGCTGGACGAGCCGGTCGCCCGCCGCCCACTCGCCCTTGCCGCCGTCCTTGCCGAGGACACGGCGCAGCTCGGGGAAGTCCCCCGCCTGGGCGATGACGTTGTTGAGCGACCAGGCGAGCTGCGCATTGATGGGGAAGCCGTCCGCGGCGAGTTGGACGGCCGGCAGGACAACGTCCTTCCACGGCAGCTTGCCGAAGCGCTTGTGGGCGAGGGCCAGGCCGCGGACCGTGCCGGGAACGCCGACGGGCTTGTGGCCGTAGACGCTGTCGTCCTTGCGGAACATGGTCCTGGTGGCCGCGGCGGGAGCCGTCTCGCGGTACTCGAAGACGGTGGGCTTGCCCTGGCCGGCCGCCGGGTGGACGACCATGAAGCCGCCGCCGCCGATGTTGCCCGCCCCGGGGTAGGTGACCGCGAGGGCAAAGGCGGTCGCCACCGCGGCATCGACCGCGTTGCCGCCCTTCTTCAGAATCGACAGGCCGACGTCGCTGCCGGAGGCGGAGACGGACACGACCATGCCGTTGCGGCCCTCGACCGCCCGCGGTGGCGCTTCCTGGGCCGGCGAGGAACCAAGGACTGCAAGACCGCCGACCAGGACAGCGCCCCCAAGCAGGAGGCTCGATCTCCGCAAACCGCCAATGGGACCCGCGCTGCTCAAGGGGAACTCCTCGGTTCGGGGCCGTTTAGCCGCGAGCCTCGGGCGAGCGCGCTCGCCCGAGGCTCGCGGCTAAAC
>JBBRPS010000366.1:0-9873 GCA_038227745.1 Gemmatales bacterium
CGGTTCGGCGGGGCCGGCGACGACAGCCGGACCGCCATGTGGGGCACGTAGGTGTCTCTGTTGGGGGTGTAAGGCTACGCGTCGCTGGTGGCCAGCGGGGGCGACCACATCACGCTCTTCGGCGGCGCCGGCAACGACAGCCTGGCCGCCGACGGCGGCCGTGAAGTCACCCTCTTCGGCGGGGACGGCAACGACTCGCTGGCGGCCAACGCCGGGCAGGACATCACGCTCTTCGGCGGCGCCGGCGACGACTCGCTGGCGGCCAACGGCGGCACCGGCGTGACGCTGTTCGGCGGCGACGGCAACGACTCCCTGGTGGCCAACGCCGGCACCGAGGTCACCCTCTTCGGCGGCACCGGTGACGACAGCCTGGCGGCGAACGGGGGCAGGGACGTGACGCTGTTCGGCGGCGACGGCAACGACTCGCTGGTGGCCAACGGCGGCGACCACATCACCCTCTTCGGCGGCGCCGGCAACGATTCCCTGGCCGCCGACGGCGGCAGTGAGGTCACGCTGTTCGGCGGCGACGGCAACGACTCGCTGGTGGCCCACGCCGGCAGCGACATCACCCTGTTCGGCGGCACCGGCGACGACAGCCTGGCGGCTGAGGGGGGTACCGAGGTGACGCTGTTCGGCGGCGACGGCAACGACTTGCTCGTCGCCACCGCCGGGCATGACATCACCCTGTTCGGCAACGCCGGCAACGACAGCCTGACCGCCGAGGGCGGCACCGAGGTCACCCTGTTCGGCGGCGACGGCAACGACATCCTGACGGCGACCGGCGGCCTCGACGTCACCCTCTTCGGGGACGCCGGCAACGACACCCTCCGGGCCTCGGATACTCAGGACTACCGAGCCCTGTTGACCCCTGTCAATGGGACGGACGTCATCGTCCAGTACATCATGCCCACGTCGGACCACTACGGGCAGGGGCTGCAGATCTTCGTCCAGCCCGTGCAGGACGGTAGCGTCCCACCGGGGCCGTTCCTCTTCATCACCCTGGGAACGGACATTCGAGGCGCCGTCACCACCACCGCCGAGGAACTCGTGAATGCGTTGAGCTCCGACAGCCTTGCCAGCTCGCTGGTGGGGGCCACGGTCGTCCTCGCGGGCAGCCCCGGCACTGGCCTGACCTCCCCCCGCCTGGCCCCGCCCGGCGTCGTGGTGTACGGCGGCGCCGGCGACGACACGCTCATCGCCGACGACGCCACCACGCTGCTCGGCGAGGAGGGCAACGACACCTACCGCTTCACCCGCGCCGCCGACAACGTCACGCTCGACGAGATACCAATGGCCGGCGGCGTGTCGCTCGGCAGCGACACGCTCGATTTCTCGGCCCTGTCCGCCGTCACGATCAACCTCGGCCTCAGTGCCGCGCAGGCGGTCACGTCCACCCTGACCGTGACCCTCCTGGGCACGTTCGCGAACGTGATCGGCACCCCCGGCAACGACCTCCTCGCCGGCAACGCCGCCGACAACTTGTTGGTCGGCGGCGCGGGCGACGACACTCTGTTCGGTGGGGCCGGCAACGACACGCTGCTGGGCGGTTCCGGCAACGACCTCATTGTGCTGAACAGCGCTTCGCGGCTCGACGTGATCGACGGCGGGGCGGGAATGAACCGGCTGGACCTGAGCCAGGCCCCTGGCCTGACACTGCAAACCGCCCCGGTTTCCGTCACCCTCTTCGGGGCGACGCCGACCGTGACCGTGACGGACGGCGGCGGCACCTACAACGGCACAGCCTTCATCGCCACGGCGACGGTGCAGGGCGTGAGCGGCCCGGCGGCGAGCAGCCTGGAGGGCGTCACGCCGACCCTGACGTACTACGTGGGCAGCGACACCACCGGCATGCAGCTGAGCGGGGCGCCGACGGCGGCGGGGACGTACACCGTGGTGGCGACGTTCATCGGCAGCCCGGACTACAGCGCCGCCAGCACCAGCACGACCTTTGTTATCAGCCCGGTGGTGCTGACGGTGAAGGCCAACGACGCGAGCAAGGTATACGGCGCGGCCTTGCCCCCCCTGACTCCCAGCTACAGTGGCTTCGTCAGCGGTGAATCCGCCGCCAACCTGACCACGCCGCCCACGCTGACCACGAGTGCGACAGTGACCAGCCCCGTCGGCAGCTATTCCATCACGGTCAGCGGCGCCGCCGCCGCGAATTACACCCTCACCTACGTCAGCGGCACCCTCACCGTCACGGCGGCCCCCACGAGCGTGGGCGTCACCGCCCCGACCGTCGCCGCCGGCCAGCACGGCCAGGTAACCGTGACGGTCAGCGCCGGCAGCCTCATGCCGACGGGCACCATCACCCTGACCGTCGATGGCGGCTCGGCGCTGTCGAAGCCCCTGGTGAGCGGCGCCGCAACCTTCGACGTCGGCATCCTGAACGCCGGCAGCCACAGCCTGTCGGCCGGCTACGCCGCCCAGGGCAACTTCCTCCCCAGCAGCGCCACCGGCACCCTGACCGTGACGCCGATAACGACCGGCCACTCTGTGTACGTCCTCAACACGACCGCCGCCGCCGCCATCAGCCTCTCGGGCAACGCCTCCCTCGAGATCACCGGCGTGCTCGACGTGAACTCGAACTCGGGTACGGCCTTCACCATCAGCGGTAACGCTCACGTCAGCGCGAGCAGCATCAACGTGGTCGGCCACGTCCAGAAGAGCGGGAACGCTTCTCTCGGCACCACGCCGGTTACTATCGGGGCGAAGGCTGTCGCCGACCCGCTGGCCGGCCTGGCCATCCCCACCGACCTGGTGTTTTGCGGTTCGGTCAACCTCAGCGGCAACAGCGCGTTGACCATCAACCCCGGCATTTACGGCCAGATCAGCGTGTCGGGAAACGCCCGCCTGACCCTCAAACCCGGCACCTACGCCATCGCCGGCGGCGGCTTCACCGTCACCGGCAACGCCCAGGTCAGCGGCAGCGGCATCCTCCTCTACAACGCCGGCAGCAACTACCCCAACGGCACCGGCGGCACCTTCGGCGGCCTTACCTTCGGAGGCAACGGCCACATCGATCTGGCGCCGGCCGCCGGCGGGACCTACGCGGGCATCCTGATCTTCCAGTCCCGCGATAACCTCCGCGCCCTCTCCCTCAGCGGCAACGCCATCCTCCTGCACGGCGGGACCATCTACGCCCCGTCGGCCCTGCTCTCCGTCAGCGGCAACGCCAAGGTCGAGGGTTCGCTCGTGGTCAACCAGCTCACGCTGACCGGCAACGCCGCCAGCACCCTGACCGCCGCAGGCTCCGGCGGGAGCAACGAGGCGAATAGCGCGGGCCAACTGCTGGCCGGCGACCTGGTCGTGTACGTGGACAACAGCGCCGGCAACCTCACCGACGAGACGCTGGCACGGATCCACAACGCCATCGCCGCCATCAACGCCGTCATCAACCCCTTCGGCGTGAACATCACCGAGGTCAACGATCCCGCCGCGGCGACGACCGTCCTGCAGGTGGCCGCCACCAGCGCGGTCGGCGGCGCCGCCGAGGGCGTGCTCGGGTGCGAGTCTGCCGGCTACGTCACCATCGTCTCGGGCTGGAACTGGTACACAGGCACCGACGCCGGCGGGGTGGGGGCGGGCCAGTACGACTTCCAGACGATCGTGACGCACGAGCTGGGCCACGCCCTCGGCCTCGGCCACAGCACCAACGCGAGCTCGGCCATGTACGCCATGCTCGGCACCGGCGAAGCACGGCGTGTACTGAGTGTCGCCGACCTGGCCATCCCGGACGCGGAGGCCGGGCCGTGCGGTCTGCACGCGGCCGGCACCGTCCCGGTGGTCAACGCCCTGGCGCCGCCGGCCGCCACCCTCGACCCCGTGGCTGCCCCGGGGCACGGGTTGCTATCACCCGATCTGCCGGCGCCCGCCTCGTCGGGGACACAGGCACCGCAGGTCCTGACCGGGCCGGCCGTCACCGTCCTGCCGGGCGCCGGCGGCGTACTCCACTGGAGTGAGACGCACGGCACGGAAGCACTGCACGGCGGCGACGGCGGCCTGGTGCTGGTCGGCGGCGACGGCGACGACGTCCTCATCGGCGGCGACGGGCGTGACATGCTCGTCGGCGGCATCGGCAGCGACCGTGCCGGCGAGGGCAGCGGCGCCACGCACACCGTCGAGGCCAGCGACTTCGACACCCACGAGGCGGCGCTGCGGACGGTCCTCCACGAATGGGGCTCCGGCGATCGCGGGCGCCGCGCCGACGGCGACCTGCCCGGCGTCGGCCTGGCCGGAGACGCCCAGGACCAGGCGCTGGACGGGACGGCGCGGGACCTGCTCCCCGGCGACGGCGACGTCTTCGCGGCCCTGTTCGCCGAGGTCTTCGCGAGCGGCCTGGGCGGCGACCTCGACCTCGGGGCGTGACGGCCCGCGGACGTCCGCCCTCTTCCGCATGGGGGGAATGTGCCGCCCCCACATTCCCGCGCGCCCCCTTCCGCCCTGCGCACGCGGCCCGGCAATGGGGTATGTCATTGGTAGGGCCTCCGCGCCGGTCGTCCCCGTCTCCCGACTCCTCACCGCGGAACGACCATGTCGAAAACCTGGGAGAGCCTGTTGCAGGTGGACCTGGCGACGGAAGGCCAGCGCGGACAGTTCGGCCGACTCGCCGCCCGGCGCAACTGGGGCCTCGCCCTGCTCCTGGTCGGCTGGCTGCACCTGGCGGCCTTCTCGTTCTGCTATTACCTGACGATCGTGCGGCACTATCACGAGTCGGCGGGCTACCTGGCGGTGTGGATCGGGGAGCTGTGCGGGACGTGGGCGGTGTTCCGGATCTGCGGGGGGCGGCGGCCGGCGCTCGACTCGCCACTGCCATTGGAACTGCTCGTCCGCCGGATCTGGATCGCGTATTTCGTGCTGGCGTTCAACCTGGGAACGCTGAACAGCCTGCGCGGCCATCACCTGTTCGAGTTCTTCCCGGCGATGGCCACGCTGGCCTCGTTCGCCTTCGCCATGATGACGGTCGTCGTGAGCTGGCGGTTCTTCGCGGCCGTGCTGGTGATGTTCGGCGGCGGCCTGCTGATGGCGGCCCACCTCCTGCACGCCTACCTGATCTTCGCGCTGGCCTGGGGGTTGGTGCTGAACGGCATCGGGCTGTCTCTGTGCCTGGCGCGCCGTGCGCGCCAGGCACAGAGACAGCCTGTCGAAGAGACGTCCGGAGTCGCGACCAGCGTCAGTTGAGGTGCGGCCCCAGCTCGCGGAGGCGGTTGCGCAGGTAGCGGGCGCGGGCGGCGTTGCGCTCCTCACCGTCGAGCGAGGCGCCCATGATCTTCTGCAGGTGCGCCGGCTGCGTCTGGATGAACAGCTCGTTCACCGTCGGGATGGTGATGTCGTCCAGCAGCCCCAGGTTCACGCCCAGGCGCACGCTGGAGAGCAGGTCCATCGTCTCCTCTGAGGTCATCATCGTCGCCGAGCAGAGCGTGCCGTAGGCGCGCGAGACGCGGTCCTGCAGGGCCTGGCGCGTCTCGCGGACCATCGTCGCGCGGGCCTGGCGCTCGTAGGTGATGATCTGCGGAATCACCTCGCGGATTTCGGAGAGGATGGTCGTCTCGCTCTTGCCGAGCGTGACCTGGTTGGAGATCTGGTAGAAGTCGCCGGACGCCCGGCTGCCCTCGCCGTACAGGCCGCGGACGGCGAGGTTGATTTTCTGCAGGGCGCGGAAGACCTTCTCGATGTGCTTGGTCACCTGCAGCACAGGCAGGTGCAGCATGACGGAGGCGCGCATGCCGGTGCCGACGTTCGTGGGGCAGGCGGTTAGATAGCCGAAGTCCTCGCTGAAGGCGTAGCAGACGCGCTGCTCAATCAGGTCGTCGAGGCGGTCGATGTCCTGCCAGGCCTCGTCGAGGGCGAAGCCGCTGCGCATGACCTGCAGGCGCAGGTGGTCCTCCTCGTTGATCATCACGCTGATGTTCTCCGGCGGGGCGACGGCGACGCCGCGCGGCCCCTCGGCGCCGGCGAGCTCGCGGCTGATGAGCTGGCGCTCGACGAGGAACTGGCGGTCGAGGGCCGACAGGCCGGGGAGATGGACGTAGGCCAACTTGGGGTCGAGGTCGAGCTTGGCGATGCGCTCGCGGAGCATCGTCTCGATCTCGGCCTTCTGGTGGGCGCTGGCGCGGTTGGTGAACGGAAAGGCGGCGAGGTTGCGGGCCAGCCGGATGCGGCTGGAAACGACGATGTCGGACTCCGGCCCGGTGCCCCGCAGCCATTCACCGCTGGTATGAGTCAGGCTATCCAGGTTCATCAGCGGCTTCCTTTTGTCGTAGCAGATCGCGCAGGCGGGCGGCCTCCTCGTAGGCCTCGGCCTCGACCGCCGTGCGCAGTTGACGTCTCAGCTCCACGATCTCGGCCTGGCGGGCGGGGCTGCCGCCCGTGTTGCGCGGCACCTTGCCGACGTGCCGCACCGCGCGGTGAATCCGCTCCAGGAGCGGCGTCAGGGCGGCGTGGAACACGTGGTAATCGTGGGGGCAGCCGAGTCGGCCCTCGGCCTTGAACTCCATATACTTTATGCCGCACACCGGGCAGGTCAACCGACTCATCTCGTCGGTGGCCTGGCCGAGGTGCGGGGCGATGACGGTCTGGAGGATGACGGAGAGGTTCAGTTCCTGGTGCTTGAGCAGCTGCTGCTCCTCGGCGCACGCCTGGCACAGGTGGGTTTCTTTCTTGTGGCCGTTGACGATGTCGGTCAGGTGGACGGTGGCCGGGTTGGGGCAAGACTGGCACTTCACCACGTTCTCTCCCTCCGTTCCGCCGTGACGCCGTGTCCCCTCAACTCTCCTCGAGCGTGCGGATCCGGTCGCGCAGGCGGGCCGCCTCCTCGTAGTCTTCCTTGGTCACCGCCTGCTTCAGCCGGTTGCGGAGCTGGATCAGCTCCGACTGCGTCTGCTTGTTCTGGGGCAGCCGCCGCGGGGTCTTGCCGCAGTGCTTCGTCTCGCCGTGAATATTTTCGAGCAGGGGAGTCAACTCCTCGCGGAACTCCTGGTAGTCGTTCGGGCACCCCAGCCGCCCCGAGTTGCGGAACTCGGCGAACTTCATGCCGCACAGCGGGCACTCGTGCTGGCTGAACAGGCCCTCCTCGGACTCGCTCGCGTGCTCGGCGCTGGAGGCCTTGCCCGCGCCGCCCTTCTGCTGCGGCTCATAGAGATACTTGTTCGCGCACAGTTCGCACAAGTGCAGTTCTTCAAACTGCTCGTCCGCGAGGACCTCGGTGATGTGTAAAGTCGCAGGGTTGTGGCACTTTTGGCATTTCATGGACGCTGTTTCCCCGATGACGCCAGGCTAACCCCCCGTCCCAAGCGCCATTCTAACAGGGGGGGGGAAGGTGTCAAGGAAACGTCGCGCGCGCCCCACCCCGCCCCAGTGCCCCCGCCCGCGGCGAAAAAACGAAGCCCTCTTGACAACTCAGTCATGACGTCTTAGTCTATTACTCAGACATAACGTCTGTGTGCAGGGGAGGGTCATGGCACGCGCGCCGAAAGACGTCACGGACCGGGAGCTGGCGGTCCTGCAGGTGCTCTGGGAGCAGGGACCGTCCACGATCCGGCAGATCACGGACCGCCTTTACCCGGAAGGCCGGACCTCGCAGTATGCGACGGTGCAGAAGCTCCTGGAGCGGCTGGAGGACAAGGGCCACGTGCGCCGTGACCGGCAGACCGCCGGCCACGTTTTCGCGGCGGTGATCGACCGCGACGAACTCATCGGCCGGCGGCTGCAGTCCGTCGCGGAGAACCTGTGCGGCGGCGCGTGGACGCCCCTGCTGACGCACCTGGTGCAGTCCGACCGCCTCAGCGCCGCCGAGCGCCAGGAATTGCGCGACCTGATCGACGAGCTGGACAGGGAGGCCAAACGGCGCGGCGGGCGCCGCTGAAAGGAGCCGCCGGTGAGTCCGCTGGTGCAGGTCGGCCTGAGCAACTGCGTGATGGCGCTGCTCCTCGCCGCGCTCGCCGCCTGCGCCGGCCGCTGCTGGCGGCGGCCCGCCGTGACGCACGGCCTGTGGCTGCTGGTGCTGCTGAAGCTCATCACGCCGCCCCTGATTGTCGTTCCGGTCGCCTGGGCGCATCGCGAAGTCATTACCGCGCCCCCGGCGCCCGTGCGGCCCGCTCCCGAGCCGCTTCTCGGCCCCTTGCCCTTCGCGCAGGCGATGGAGAATAAGGCCGGCGCGGAGCAGACCCGACCGGGGCCTGTTCCCGCCGCGGAGGAGGGGCTGCCCGCGGCCGCTCCCCCTGTGCCGCCCTTGCCGAAGGAGCCCGTGCAGCCGGCGCCCGCCCTTCCTCCGCCTGCGCCGGTCGTTGATGGTGCCGGCGCGGCCGGCGGCCTGCCGTGGTCGGTGCCGGTGGGCGTCCTGTGGCTGGGCGGCGCGGTCTGCTGGTTCGTGCTGGCGGGGCAGCGCGTCGGCGGTTTCAATCGCCTCCTCCGCCACGCGACGGCCGCCACCGCTGAGTTGCAGAACGAGGCCGAGGCGCTCGCGGCGCGGCTGAGGATTCGCCGCTGCCCGCGCGTCCTGCTGGTGCCCGGCGCCGTCTCGCCGATGCTGTGGGCGCTGGGGCGAGCGCCGCTGCTGCTGGTCCCGTCGAGCCTGCTGGAGCGGCTGACCGGCGAACAGCGGGCGACGCTGCTGGTACACGAGCTGGCCCACCTCAGGCGGCGCGACCACTGGGTCCGCGTCCTGGAACTGGTGGTGCTGGGGCTGTACTGGTGGTTCCCGCTGGTGTGGTGGGCGCGGCGGGAGCTGCGCGAGGCGGAAGAAGAGTGCTGCGACGCCTGGGTGGTCTGGGCCTTGCCCGACTCGCCGCGGGCGTACGCGACGGCCCTGGTGGAAACGTTGGACTTCCTGTCTGGAGCGACCCCCATCCTGCCGCCGGTCGCGAGCGGGATCGGGCCTCTCCCCCTGTTGCGAAGGAGATTGACCATGATCATGCGCGGAACGACGCCCCGCACCCTGACCGGGGCGGGCTTCCTGGGCCTGGTCGGCCTGGGGGTGGTGCTGCTGCCGCTGCTGCCCTCGTGGGCGCAGCCGCCCGCGGGCGGGGGCGGCAACCCGGGCGCGGGGTCGGCGGCTCCGGCCCAGGAGCGCCTGCACCAGCTCGACAAGGCCCGCGGCGACGTGAAGCGGCTGGCCGAAAGCCTGGAACAGATGCGCCACGAGATCGAGAAGCAGAAGGCGGAGCTGGACAGGCGCTCGAAGCAGTTGCACGAGGCGATGGAGCAGCTGCGCCGCACGGAGGAGGAGGCGACCAGGGCGAATACCTTCAAGAAGTTCGGCGGCCCAGGCGGGATGGCCGGCGGCCCGGGCATGGTGCCTGGTATGATGGGTCCTGGCGGCCGACCTTTCGGCGCCCCTCTCGACAAGCGGCTGGGCGAGCTGGAGCGCAAGCTCGACCTGGTGCTGCAGGAGGTGCAGAAACTGCGGCAGGACATAGGCAAGCAGCGCCCGCGGCCCGGGTTCCCGGGCGGGCCCGGCGGCGGGCCGGGCGGCGCTCCGGGCGCCGGCCCTCGGCCTCCGGGCAACCCGAACCTGCCTACCCCTCCCGGTGGTCCTCCCGGTGGCGAGGGCCGGCCGGGAGCCCGCCCGTAGCCTCCGGGCGTTCCGAACAACCCCTTTCACCCTTCGGTAGCCCTCCGGCGTCCTTGCCCGGATAGCTTCCGTTGACAGCGTGGGTCTCTCCCCGCTGTGGAGCTGGCTTGCCGGTTCGCGCTCACACGGAGCGCGAAACGGCAAGCCGGCTACGCAGTGTCGGAGGAGAGACGAGGTCGCGCCCCGCTCGCCCCCCCGCGCCTTTCCGCTGGCCCCCCACTCCGCCGCGTGATAGCCTGACTCTCGTCGCCCCGTCGCGCCGGAGTCCACCATGAGAGCCCCTCCTCGCACTATATACTGTC
>JBBRPS010000367.1:0-9849 GCA_038227745.1 Gemmatales bacterium
ACGCCCTGAGCCGTGCCGCCGCCGACCCCGCGGGCGTCCCGCTCCACGCCGGCAAGACCGGCCCCGGTCTGTTCCCCGCCACCACCGCCGCTCGCCTCGCCGCCCAGCGCTGCAAGGACGAGGCATTCGTCAAGGTCGTCCGCACCGACGGCCGCGGCAAGGCCGTGCTGGAGGTGTGCGCCATCACCGAGAAGGGCCTGGCGTTCCTGTTGAGCGAGGCGAACCCGCGCCAGGTCCTCGAAGACCTGGTGCGCGCCGTCGAATCGCGCCAGAACCAACTCGCCGACCTGGTCGCCACGGCACGGCAGGCTCACGCCGGCCTGGAGGCGCTCAAGGCCGTCGCCGAGAAGGTCCTGCAGCAGGTCGGCCGGCAGGGCAACGGGACGCCCCTTCCGCACGACAGGCCCGCCGCCAACGGCGCCGAGTCGTGGCACGGGGCGGCCCTGAATCACCTGACGCGGCGGCAGGCCGCGGGCGCTTCCGAGGACTGCCCGTTGCCCGAGTTGTACCAGGCGGCGCGGCAGGCCTGCCCGCGCCTGACAATCGGACAGTTCCACGACGGTCTGCGGCAACTGCAGGAGCAGGGCCGCATCTACCTCCACCCCTGGACCGGGCCGCTCTACGACCTGCCCGAGCCGCCCTGCGCGCTGCTGACCGGACACGAGGTCGCCTACTACGCGAGCCTGCGGTGAGGCGGAAGGAGGGGACCATGAGTGTCATGCGGAGCCTGGCCTCGGCGGCGAAGGGCGCCCTGTGGCTGGTCCGCGCCGGCGGCCTGCGCGACCAACTCCAGCGCCTCAGGCGCCAGGAACAGCGCGAGCGCTGGCTGCAGGCCGGCGACCTGCGCGCCGCCGAGCGGCGCGTCTACTCGCAGAACGGCGAGGACGGCATCATCCAGGAAATCCTCGGCCGCGTCGGCGTCGCGAGCGAGTTCTTCGTCGAGATCGGCGTCGAGTCCGGCCTCGAGTGCAACTGCGCCCGCCTCGCGCTTCAAGAGGAGTGGCGCGGCGTGTTCCTCGAGGCGGACGACGAGCACTTCGCGAAGCTGGAGCGGCGCTACCGCTCCCATGACGGGGTGCGCTGCGTTCACGCGACCGTCACGGCGGCGAACGTCGAAAGCCTGCTCGGTGCCGCGGCGGTCCCGCACGAGCTCGACGTGCTCTCGATCGACATCGACGGCAACGATTACTGGGTGTGGACGGCGGTCGAGGGCTGGCGGCCGCGCCTGGTGGTGATCGAGTACAACGCCGCTCACCCGCCGCCGCGCCGGTGGGTGATGCGCGAGGACCCCGCGCACCGCTGGGACCAGACGAGCTACCACGGCGCCAGTCTCGCATCGCTCGCCGCGCTGGGCCGCAAGAAAGGCTACACGCTCGTGGCCACCGACTCGACCGGCGTCAACGCCTTCTTCGTGCGCGACGATCTGGTGACGCCCGACCGCTTCCTCGACCCGGTGGTGCAGTACCATTACTCGCCGCTGAACAGCCCCTTCTGTCCCGACGGCCTGCCGTACCGGGGCGGGCCGTTCGTCGAGATTTGAGAGGGGCCAGCAAGCCCAGGGGTTGCACCCCCCTGGGCATTCGCCCCCGACTCCCACCCTTCATGGAGGTCTTTATGGCACTGGCGATGGATACGCAATCACTGCAGGAGCGGGCCTTGGAGGTGTTTCGCCGGGCCGGCAACCCCTTCCGCAACTACTTCGCCCGCAACCCCGACGACGAGGTCTGCGCCCGCTACCACGTCACCGAACTGTTCGCCACCCAGAGGCAGCAACTCCTCGGCGTGGTCGATCTGTACCGCTACGACCCGACCACGCACTCGGAGATCGTGCCCATCCTCGGCAACAAGGGCGCCGGCAAGACGCACCTGCTGCACTCCATCAAGCACGGCCAGGAAGACAGCTGGCAGATGCTCGTCACGCCCGGCGTCTACCAGAAGGACAGCGAGTTCCTCGAATACCTCCTGTTCCAGGTTATCGACACGCTCCTGGGCGGCGGCCGGCAGAAGGGCGCGCGGCCGCTGGAGTTCGTCGGCGAGGAGCTGACGCGGCGCCTGCTGCAGCGGGCGCTGACCGACCTGCCGCGCGACCGCCAACTCGACCTGTTCCCGGCCCCCGGCCTGGCCCGCTGGGCGCGGCGGTTGGGGCTGGGCGCGTCGCAGGCCCAGGAGCGCGTGCAGTGGCTGACCGACAGCCTCGGGCGTGCCGTGACGCGCGCCGGCGGCCTGCGACGCATCTGCGCCGAGAGCAGCGTCGAGCCGGAGCGCGCCTGCGAGGTCGTGTGTGGCCACATCGAGACCACCGAGGCCCACAACACCGCGGGCCTGATGCGACGGCACATCCACCAGGGCTTCGCGCGCGCCGCCCTGCTTGGCGACGAGGCCGACCTGGCCAACTTCCTGACCTACGGCTTCGCGGAGCTGGACTTCAAGGTCCGTCCCAGTCGCCAGGATCTCGTGTTGGCCCTGTTCAAGGTGCTCATGGAGGTCTTCCTCAGTCTGAAGATCCCCGTCGTCGTCGCCTTCGATCAGCTCGAAGACTTGCTGCTCGCCCGCCGCGCCGACGATGGCCATCGCGTCGCCGAGGCCTTCTTCGCGGGCATTGTGCAGACGATGCACCAGATCGACGGCATCTGCTTCCTGATCTTCGCCGAGCGCGGCCTGTGGAACCGCTTCGTGCCGTCGCTGGACGGCTACATTCAGGATCGCCTGAACAACCCCGTCCACCTGCCGGGGCACGGGACCATCAAGACGCTGCGCCTGGAGGCGCCGCCGCCGGAGCTGGTGCGGCGCGTGGTCGAGGCGCGGCTGCGGCCCTGCCTCGAGGAGTTGCAGGACGCTGGCGAGGTGCCGGCCATCCACCCGTTCACCGAGGAGCAGGTGAGCCGCATCGCCCGCACCGAGCCGACACTGCGCGACATGCTGCAGCAGTTCCGGCACCTGTTCGACCACCTCGTCTACGGCGAGGCTGCTGCCGTGGAGGCGACATCCGTGCAGGCCCCCGCCACTCCCGAAGTGCGGTCACTGCCCGCCCCGCCGGCGCCGCCGCAGGTCAAGTCGGTCATCGTGGTCGAGACGTCCGCCACGCCGCCTGCAGTTCCCCAGGCGCCGGTCGCGGCGATCCCCGCTCCCGTAACTCCCTCTCGCGTGCCTCCTGCCCCGGCGCCGGCCGTGCCGGTGCCGCGGGCCAACCTCGGCGAGTTGTGGGACCAGGAGATGCGCACCGCCCGCCGCAAGCTGGAGCCGGAGGGCGCCCTCACCGGCGCCACGCGCGAACTGCAGGCGGGCCTCGGCTCGTTCCTGCAGGTCTGCCACGAGCACGGCGTCAAGGTCGGGCCGTGGCGGCTGCAGCACGTCGTCGGCGAGCTGACGTTCGGCGACCACCCGACCTACGGCGCCATCACGATTGCGCACTGGGTGTGCAAGGACGGCCAGCCGTGGAAGGTGGGCATCGGCCTGTTCCTCGGCCGCGGCCCCGGCAAGCCGAAAGACCTGGAGATCAAGCTGAGTTCCCTGGAGGCCACGCCCCAGGTGATCGACCACCTGATCCTGCTGCGGCCGGAGGACGACCTGTCGCTGACCGGCAAGAGCAAGACGCTGTGGCAGGACGCCGAGCGCCGCGGCCGGCACGCGCGTCTGGAGGCGGTGGGGCTCGACGGCTTCGCGGCGCTGTACGGCTTCCCGCGCTTCCTCGCGGCGCTGGGCGAGACGCTGCCCGCCGGACAACCGCTGCCCAACCTCGCCGACCTGTTCCAGGACCGCTGTGAGAAACTGCTCGAAGAGGTGTGCATGCCCGTACAGGGCGGGTGATCCGATGGGTCTTCTCCGGACGGGCCGGGGGTTGCCGCCCCCGGCCCCGCCGTCACATCCCGCAAGGCCGACACGTCCGGCGCTCCCGCCGCGGGGGCTGCCGCCCGGACCGCCGACGCGCTGCAGCCCGCCGCCCGGCCGCGCCGATGTATTCCCCCGGTCGCCACGCCCTGGACCGGAGGGTTGCGTCGTGTTCGAGGAACGGGAGCTGCTGCGCACCGACCCCTACCTGCTTCACCTCCTGACGCTCTACGCCGCCGCCGGCGCCGCCGACCGCGAGGCGTGGCAGGATCGCGTGATGGCCCTGGATGGCGTCGAGCCGAGGCGCCTGTCGCGCCTCCACGGCGAGATGATCGCGTACGGCTGGGTCGAGCAGAACACCGGCGCGACGCCCGTGCTCAAGGCGGGCATCGCCGCGGCGTGCTACCGCCTCACGCCGGGCGGCCTGAAGGCGGTGAAGTGGGCGCGGACCGCCGATGATGACGCGGACGCCGCCTAACCCGCCGTCGCCGCGGACCCGGCTCGCAGCACGAGCAGCGTCACCTCCGGCCGGCAGTTGTAGCGCAGCGGGTGCTGACCGCCCAGTCCGCGACTGACGTGCAGCAGCGTCGGCGGCTCGTCGAAGGTGCCGCAGTCGTAGCGGCGGCTGTAGCGGCTCGGCACGAACACCGAGCCGACCAGCGGGAAGCGGATCTGCCCACCGTGGACGTGCCCCGCCAGCATCAGGTCGACGCCGTGCCGCCGCGCCCACTTGATGTTGTCGGGCGTGTGGCTCAGGCACAGCCTGAAGACGTCCGGCGGACACGCGCCCAGGTCCGGCGGGGGGCCGAACCACGGCCCCTCATGGCCGATCACCACCAGCGGCTCGCCGCGCACCTCGAGCTTCTCCCAGCCGTTGCCCAGCACCCGCATCCCCACGCGCCGCAGCCGTCGGCGGATCACCGGCACGTCGCGCCACGAGTCGTGGTTGCCCAGGATCGCGAACGCCGCCACGCGCCACGTCAGCCGTCCCAGCACCGGGATCACCCAGCGGTGATGGATGTCGCTGTCCACCACGTCGCCCGTCAGTGCGACGAGGTCCGGTTGCCACGCCCGGCAGCGGTCCATCACGAAGCGGTAGAAGGCGCGGTCCGGTGTGCCGCACAGGTGCAGGTCGCTCAGGTGCAGGATCGTTAGCCCGTCCCAGGCGGCCGGCAGGCGCGGCACCCGCAGCGTCCGCTCGGCGAAGTCCACCTGGAAGACCTGGTTGCCCGGCAGGCACGCCAGGCGCCGGTGCTTGCCCGTGCCGGCCGGCTTGTAGCCCAGCTCGGCAGCCACGTCCACCGTTTGCGTCTCGTTTTTCACCAGCGCCGCGGGCTGCCGGCGCAGCAGCCGCAGCACAGTCACGGCGGGGAAGACCGCCACGCCAAGGATCCAGCACACGATGAAGTAGGCGTAGACGAGCGGGTGGTGGTCGGCGGCGCTGGTGCCCGCCTCGAGGTGGAAGCCAAAGGCGTACCAGAAGATCACCGGCCCCGCCAGGACGACCAGCCCGTCGAGCTTGCGCGTCACGCTCAGCAGCCGGTGCGGCAGGGCCGTCCCGTAGAGGCAGTTCAGCCCACAGATCATCAGGACCGCGTGCCCCAGGCAGGCCCCGAGGAACAGCACGACGGCGCCGAAGGAGTGGGACGCCGCGGGCACGGGCCAGGCGCCGAGAAGGCAGAATAGCGACGGTTGAGTCATCGGACAGCCTCTCCCCCGGGCCGCCACCCGGTCACCGTGTCATCTTCGAGCTGCCGGACAACAGTTCGCAGGTCGGGCTTTCCCGCCTGACACTCCCTTGAAGAGTCAGGCGGGAAAGCCTGACCTGCAGATTCCGTCGGGTCACGCCTGGACGACCTGAGGCTGCGCGCCGGGGTTGGGAGAGGCGGACTGGTCGGGGCCTTCCAGGGCGGCGAGGAGCTGGTCCACGCGGAACGGCTTGTACAGCACGAAGCGCAGGCCGTCCTGCCGGGCCTTGACGATCGAGTGCGACGGGTCGTAGCCGAACGCCGTCATGAGGATCACGAGCGCCCGCGGCTGGGCCTGGCGCAGGCTCGTGTACACCTCGTAGCCGGTCAGGTCCGGCAGGCGGATGTCGGTCAGGATGGCGTCGTAGGTACACAGCCGCGCCATCGTCAGCGCCTCCTTGCCGTCGCGGGCCGTCTCGACGATGCAGCCGAACCGGCCGAGCAGGGCGTGGGCGCTGCGGCGGACGCGCTCGTCGTTGTCGGCGACCAGCACGCGCAGGCCCTTGAGCTGCGGGTGCGCCTCCGGGCCGGGGGCGGACATCGGCCTGCCGGGCGCCAGGTCCTCGCCGACCTTCTGGATGCACTGCTTGATCGAGCGGGCGCTGGCCAGGATCTGGCGGAGCTTCTCGGTCATCTCGGCCTCGTGGCCGATCCAGCGGTCCAGCACCGCGGTGGCCGCCGCCAGGATCTCGTCCACCGGCAGGGCGACCTCGCGGCTGATGGCCTCGACCGACTGCGAGGCGGTGCTGCGCTTCTCGGCCGACAGCAGTTCCAGCGTGTGCAGGGCCTGGGCGATCTCGCGCGAGAAGATCTCGGCGAACTGCAGGTCCTCCTCGCCGAAGCCGTTGCTCAGCGGGCTCTCGACGTTGAAGGTGCCGATGATCTGGTCGCCGACGGTCAGGGCCACGGTCAGCGACGACCGCGCCCCCTTGGCGCCCTCGATGTAGAGCGGGTCGGTGGCGGTGTCGGGGCAGAGGTAGCTCTTGCCGGTGGCGGCGACGAAGCCGGTCACGCCGTTGCCCTCGGCGCGGGCGTACAGGACGCGGCCGGCGGCCTCGGGGGTCATGCCCTCCTCGAGGAGCGGCTCGAGCTTGCTGCTCTGGCGGTCGAGCAGGCGGATCTCGATGACGTCGTAGTGCAGCAGGTCGTGGGTGAACTTGCGGATGTTCATCTTGAGCAGCTCGATCCGCTCCTCGACGCTCATCTCGGCGAGCTGGTCGGGCGCCAGAGCGGCGAGTTCACGGCCGGCCTGGTGGAGGGCGTCGAGCTTCTGCTGCTGATGCACGAGGGCGGTCACGTCCCGGGCGAGGCTGAGGAGCTGGCTGACCTTGCCGGCGGTGTCGCAGATGGGGGTGACCTGCAGCTCGATGTAGTGGTTGTCGCGGCAGTGGAGGCGGGTGGTGACGGGCTTGCCGGCGAGGGCGGTGTGGAAGGGGCAGTAGTCGGGGCCGAGGATTTCGGGCGAGCCGAGGGCCTCGTAGAAGCTGCGGCCCCGGGCGGAGCCGCCGCACCACTTCTCGAAGGTGGTGTTGGCCCAGGTGATCCGCAGGTCGGAGTTGACCAGGGCGACGCCGTCGGCGAGCACATCGAGGATGTAGTCGGCCTGGAGGAGCGAACCGGCGCGTTCCCAGAGGGCCGGGTCCTGGGGGCTGGCGTAGACGCCGTCGAAGTGCTCCGCGCGCAGCAGGGCGAGACCCTGGCCGACGTTCTCGACGCGGACGATCTCGCAGTCCGCTCCGGAGCGCTCCAGGGGGTTGCCCGTTCTCAGGCCGGGGGCTTCAAAGACGAGAATGCGCGGTCGGTCCGACAACGGTCCCTCCACCCTTCGGTAGCGCAGGCATCCTTATGACCCGTCGAATTATAATCCATCGCCGCAACGCCTACAAGAAAGGATAGCGGGCGGCGGCGGAAGGGAATTGCCGGGGCAGACGACAGATGTGCAGTAGCGGGCAGGCACCGAGGCGCGGCGCGGTTCACTCCCGGCTGGAGGCCGAGCCGGACTTCCGGTATACTATATAACGGACATATCACCCGAAGGCAGGAGGGCAACGCTCATGCTCGGCACCAGCGAGGCTGCCATCTTCCGGCGCGTCATCGAGTCCGAGAAGTCGCTCCTCTCGGCGGAAGCGGCGCGGTCGATCCTGGCGTTCGACTTCACGCCGGCCGACCGCGAGCGGATGCACGCCCTGGCCTTGAAGAACCAGGCGGGCGCGCTGACCGCGGAGGAGCAGCAGGAGTTGGACAGCTACCGCCGCGTCGGCCGCTTCCTGGATTTGCTGCGCTCCAAGGCACGGCAGTCGCTCAAGAAGCTCGACCCGAATGGGTGAGTCATGGAAGCGGCGCTGCAGCAACTGGTCTGGCAACGCGCCGGGTCGCGGTGCGAGTATTGTCAGTTGTCCCAGGTCTTCACGTCGTTGTCACACGAGGTCGATCACATCATCGCGGTCAAGCACGGTGGCACCACCACGGCGGACAACCTGGCGCTGGCCTGCTTCTACTGCAACAGTTACAAGGGGCCGAACATCGCCGGCCGCGATCCCCTCACGGGGAAGTTGTCCGCGGTGTTCCACCCGCGCCGCCACCCCTGGAGACGCTATTTCCGCTGGGAAGGTGCTACGCTCGTCGGCCGGACGCCCATCGGGCGGACGACCATCGCCGTCCTGGAGATCAACCACCCGGATGCCGTTGCCGTGCGCGAAGAGCTGATTGCGGAAGGGGTCTTCCCGCCCGCCTGACCTGCCCGGCGAAACTTTACCCAACGGTGACGAGCAAATCGACACGGTCGCCGGAGCCTTGAGCGGCCGCGCTTGAGGAACCCGCGGGCCGTCCATAGTTTTCTCAGCGGGAGCGTCGCGGCACGCCGCTTGCCGACGAAGGGTGCTCCGGAGAGTCCGCTTCGCCTTCCCTGCACAAGGAGAACTGCCGATGAAGAAGCTTCTGCCAGCCGGGGCGATCCTGGCCGCGGTGCTGCTGGCGCCGGCGGGCCTGGCCCGCGCGGGCGACAAGGACGGCCCCCCCAACCCCAGAGAGGTCCAGGCCGTCCTCGACAAGGCGCTCGCCTTCCTCAAAGCGCACCAGGAAGCCAGCGGCGCCTTCTCGCCGAAGGTCGCCGGCCCCGGCGTGACCGCGCTGGTCGCCGTCGGCCTCCTGCACAACGGCAAGAGCCCGAAGGAACCCGTGGTCGCGAAGGCCCTCGACTACCTCGCCAAGCGGGTGAAGAAGGACGGCGGCATCTACGACAAGTTCCTGGCGAATTACACGACGAGCATTGCCGTCATGGCATTCCGCGAGGCCAACACGGACGGTCGCTATGACGCGCTCATCAAAAACGCGGCGGCGTTCGTCCGCGGCCTGCAGTACGGCGAGCAGAACAGCGACCCGAAGAACGCCAAGTACGGCGGCTTCGGCTACGACGGCAAGAGCCGGCCGGACTCATCGAACAGCAACTTCAGCGTCGAGGCCCTCCTCGCCGCCGGCATCCCCAAGGACGACCCGGCGATCCAGAAGGCGCTGAAGTTCATCAGCCGCTGCCAGAACCTCGCGGGCGAGTTCAACGACCAGGAGTTCGCGAAGAAGGCGACGAAGGAGGACAAGGGCGGTTTCGTCTACGTGCCGGACGCCGACGACAAGCAGCACAAGACGCCGGCGGGCGGCCTGCGCTCGCTGGGCGGCATGACCTACGGCGGCCTGAAGAGCTTCCTCTATGCGGGCGTGCGCAAGGACGACCCGCGCGTCCAGGCGGCGGTCGATTGGGTCCGCCGTCACTACACGCTGAAGGAGAACCCCGGCATGGGCCAGTCGGGGCTGTACTACTATTACCACGTCTTCGCCAAGGCGATGGCGGCGCTGGGCGAGGATCCGTTTGTGGACGCCGCTGGGGCAAAGCACAACTGGCGGCGCGAGCTGTTCGAGGCGCTGCGGTCGCGGCAGCAGGAGGACGGAAGCTGGCGCAACGTCGGCGACCGGACCTTCGGCGAGGCCGATCCCAACCTGGCGACCGCGTTCGCGGTGCTGAGCCTGAGTTACTGCCGGCCGGCGAAGCGCTGAGCGGAACGGTGGCGGGTCGTGATGGGGCCGGGTACATTTCCAGAGGGCGAACGGCCGGCGTAAGCCGGCTGGTCCTGCAACCCTTGGCTTGCAGGACCAGCCGGCTTACGAGATCGTCCAGCTTTCAGGTGACGAGTTTTGCTGGGATTACGGCGGCGTCCGCAGCCGCCGTGGCCTTCTTCTCCTCGGCCAGCAGGGTGAGCAGATTATGCACCAACACCATCAG
>JBBRPS010000368.1:0-9840 GCA_038227745.1 Gemmatales bacterium
CAAGCCCAGGTTCTGCGGCAATTGGGGTTCCCAATGCCGGCAGAACTGTTGGCCCAAGTGTTAGCACCACTCCCGCTCGGCTGACGCTCGAAGCCAAAGCGAAGACTGGGAGCCTCAGACACAGGGGTGCGGAAAATGGGCCTGGCCGGCGCTGCTCGTACCAGTCGTGGGCGTCGCCGATCTCGTCACGCACCGCCGGGTGGAAGTCCAGCGGGAGACTCACGGTTTGGTCTCCACGCTCGCGCGGATCTGCTCCCAGGTCAGAGCGATCCCTGGGTTCGCATCCAGTTCGGCATCCCGCCGGGCCAACTCGGCCTGCTGTTCGGGGGTGAGTCGCCCCAGCGGGCGAGCGTCGCCCAAACTTTCCCAGATCTCCAAAGCGAGGGCGACTCGCTGTTCAGGGCTCAGTCGGTCGATCCCAAGATCTTTCATGGTCACAGTCATCGGACGTCCCTCCCCCTGTTGAGACACCTTACCGAATACCACAAACGCCTCGTTGGGAACAGGCACCCTGGCTCAAATATCGTGGATATCCCCCTTTCGCCCGCACGGTTACTCTGCGGCCCCGGCTGCTGAACTTGGTCGTTCAGCAAGCTATAGCGAAACGGGACAAGAAGTTCCTATAATATCATGATCCGTGGTCGCTTGCCTGGGATGCGATTAGCCTGTTAGAGGAACTAATGGAACGGGTCCGCTATACGTCATAGCCGAGCGGCCAGTGGTTCTCTTTCAGGTGCGGACAAAGCTCATACTTGATCCTCGCCCCGGCCTTGAGGAACTCCTGTTCGAGCACCCCCCGACCCACCTCTGACGAGAAGACCTTGTTCGCGGCTGTCGTCGGGGTGGTCCTCGCCGTCGCGGGGTGACCGTGCTGGGCGAGCGCGGTCAGGAGGCGCTGCACATGCGGATTGTCCTGGGGGAAGCTGGCGGGATGGAGACAATCCGTCTCCCCGCCGCAAGAACAATCAGCCAGATCCCAGATGCGCCACCACTTCTCGGCGGTGATGTCTTTGTTGACGCTCCGTGCCTCCTGTTGGATCTTGTGCTTCGTGTACTGGATGCGGCCCCGATGGTTCGCCAGGGTGAGAATATGGACCTTCGCCACCTTGGGAGCTTGGTCCGTCTTCACCCAGTCGATGATGTTCCAGCGGATATGCGTTCCCGTGAAGACACAGTCGTCTAGGTAGAAGTACGGTCCCTCAGGGCTTCCACACTGCGTCAGGGTCAGGCCGGTTTCCTTCTTCAAGGCTTTCTCGAAGAGGGACAGCATCACCCCCAAGCTTTCCCTGATCTCCAAAGCGAGGGCGACTTGCTGTTCAGGAGTCAGCCGGTCGATTCCGAGATCTTTCATGATTAGAGACTTTGGACGTCCCTCCTATTAAGCGACTTATAGGGTGTCACAAGCGCCTCGTTGGGGACAGTTACCTCGGCTCGGATGCCGTGAATATCTCCCTTTCTGCACCGCTTTTTCCAGGGGCGGGCGGTTACTCCTTGTAGGCGAGTTTGGTGACCGAGATCCAGGACTTGTCGCCGTCCTCGGTGATAGGGCCGCTCACGGTCCCGGCCTTCGCCTCGGTGCAGATGTCGCCGTGGTACTTCTTGTTCGAGACCTGGTCAAAGTAGTAGATGATCTCTTTGCCGCCCTTCTTCGTCACGATCACCGTCGCACACGTCTTCTGGGCCTTCAGATCGCACCTGGCACAGGTAATCCTCCCCGTGAGCGTGGTATCCCCCTTCTCCTTCTCCAACTCGCCGGGGACGACCTTCTCCGCCGCGCCGGAGACGACCTTCAGGCTGTACAATTTGGCCATATTACCGGAACCGCGACACCACTCACCAGCGGTGAGGCCGATGCGCACCGTGTCATACTCGGCAAGAGCATCCACGGGCGCCACAGCAACATGGTTAGCCAAGTTGTTGACGAACACCCGCAGTCGTTCGCCTTCGCGCGTCAGACGGAAAGCACATACCTTGTGGAAGTCGTAGGGTTCTGCCTTGCGCGGGAGAGTGCCGGGGATGGTGACGAAGCTGACCACGCCCTCATAGTCAATGACTATGGTGATGGGGGCGCCGCCTTCGCGAGACTCAAGGCTGATCGTCAGGGAATGGTCGATCCTGGGGGGAAAGAAACCAACGTTACCCCCGTAGAGCATGTATTCTCCTTCAATAATGAAATTCCCCCGAAGAGCCAAAGGCGGCAGCGTCACGAAGGGGTTGCCCGTCTTTTTGATGACTTGGAGGCACGACCGACCATTTTTCTCCGTGAAGACATCGAACGCCTTCTCCTTGTCCTCCCAGCCGTCTGGAAGCCCGCGGCTGCCCCTGAACTGCTCATCAATAGACTTCTTGGCTGCATCCACCTTCGGTTGCTCCTTCGACTTCTTGTCGTTCGGAGGGGGAATGAGGAGCTTTTTCTTGCCCCCCTCGACAAACTCCACGGAGCCGCCCTTGGGCACCTCGACCTGCGCCACCTGCTTGCCCGTGTTGTCGCGGATGATGATCGTTCCCAGGGCCGCCCCGCCCATCAACAGTGCCAAGGACGCTGCCACGAGCCACTTCCGGTGTTTGCGCGGGTTGCCCTTCTCTGGCGGCGATTGCGATTGGTCCATCGTCGAGATCTGATCAGGCGGGATACTCCGTCCCTGCTCAGGCTCAGGCGGTGGCGGTACGTCGTCATCAACGCGGGCCTTCGCGGAGCGAAGCCACTGCGTCAGCGCCTGGGTGAACGCGCGCACATCCGGATAACGGTCCTCCGGGCGGGGCGCGGTCGCCTTGCGCACGATCGCGTCCAGGGCCGGCTCAAGCCCGGCGTGGAACTCCGACGGGGCCGGCAGCGGCTTGCGCAAATGGTGGTGCAGGATGATATGGTGTACCGGACCTTCCAGAGGCAGCCGGCCCGTCAGCATCTGGAACAGCACCACGCCGAGGCTGTAGATGTCTGTCCGCTCCGTCACCGGGCCCAGCTCCGGAACGGCCTGCTCGGGGGCCATGTACGCCGGCGTCCCCACCGTGGCGTCGCCCGTGAGGTGTTCCGAATCCTCGTGGATGTGGGCCAGTCCGAAGTCCGTCAGGATCGGCGTGCCGTCTTTCGCGATAAGGATATTCGACGGCTTGAGGTCGCGGTGAACGATGCCGTGCGCGTGGACGGCCAGCAGCCCCTCGGCGACCCGCACGGTCAAGGCAACGGCCTGGCGCTCCTTGACACGGCGGCCGGGCGGCAGCCGGTCGGCCAGGCTGGCGCCATTGACGAGCGCCATCACCACGAACGGCTTGCCGTCCTGCTCGCCCGCGTCGTAGATTTTGCAGACGTTCGCGTGGTCCACGGCGGCGGCGGCACGGGCCTCGCGCAGAAAGCGCTGCCGCATGTGCAACTGCTTGTCGGCAGAGCCGCTGAACTGCGGCACCTTCAGCGCGACGCGCCGGCGCAGGTGCGGATCCTCGGCTTCGTAGACCGTCCCCATGCCGCCGCGCCCCCGCACGCGCAGGATGCGGTAGCGGCCGAAAATCGCAGCCACCGGGGCCACGGCGGGCGCCGGGGGCGCGCCGTCCGCAGTGCGATACCCGGCGGCCGCGTGGTTGACCGTGCTGGTGCCGGCGCGGAGTTGCAGCACTCGACCGATGAGGGCCTGGAGGCGTGGGGCTTCGACGTTCAGGGCCGGCAGGCGCTGCGCCTGGCGCACGACGGCGGCGAGCGTGTCTTCCGGGAGGCCCCGCAGGCTGTGGGCGCAGCGGTCGCAGCCTTCCAGGTGCGCGGCGACGGCCTCGGCTTCGGCGGCGGAGAGTTGGTCGGCGAGCAGGCGCTGAAAGGTGGCGGCGTCGAAGCAAGCGGCGGCGTTCATGGCGGCCTCCGGGACAGAGGGAAGCAGTACCACTTACAGGTATGGCCTCGCCGGCGGGTTTCTTACGCGAAAACGATAAAGTCGCCCCACCCGGGGAGGCCCGCCTACGCCATCAGCCCTTCCAACTCCTGGCGCAGCCGATTCAGCACGCGGAACTTCGCCGCGTAGACGGCCCCGACCCGCACGCCGAGTCGCCGCGCCACCTCCTCCGCGGGACAGCCCTCGACGACGACCTGCCAGCACGCCTGCCACGTCGCCGGCTGAAAGTCGGCCTGCATCAGCTGCAGCGCCCGCTGCACGACGCGCTCGCGGTACTCGCCGTCGATGAGGGCGGCGAGCGCGTCCGGGGCGGCGAGTTCCGGCAGGGCGGCACCGGCCGGGGCAGGCGCGGGGCGGCGCTTGTGGCGCTCGCGCCAGAGGTTCATCGTCACCGTTCGCAGCCAGCCGCGGAAGCTGAGCGTGGGGTCGTACTGGAAGGCGGGCAGTTTGTGGACCAGGTGCAGGAAGACGTCCTGCACGAGGTCGGCGGTGTCGGCCTCCTGCAAGCCAGTCCGGAGTAACCAGGCGTAGAGGAGGGGCGTGTAGAGGTGGACGAAGCGCGCCCAGGCCACAGCGTCGCCCGGCTGGCGGAGGCGCGCGAGGAGGCTCACCGGGGTGGACGGGGGGCCAACGGCATGGTCTGGCGACGACATCGAGGTGGACCGGGTTGAAGGTCGCCTGCGGTTCGAGCCGACGGGCCGAACTCCAAAGTGCGAGTATAGATCACGGGTTGACCGCTCGCAAGCGCTTTCCCGGATTCTTCAAGTCCGCGGCGATCCGGGGATCCTTCTCCCCGCTCCCTCTCCCCTCGGCGCGCGCCGGCGCGCGAGGTACTGGTGGAGGCCGAACAGCAGCACGGCGACTACCGGCCAGCCGATCCAGAATCCGAAGTCGATCCACGCTGGCAACGGCTCTTCGGCCTCCACCTCGAATGCGACGTTCGTTGCCCGCTCCGGGCCGTTCACCGTCACCTCCACGCGCCACCGCCCCGCCGCGGGAAGCTCGAACTGAGCGGCGCGGAACAACTTGTTCGTCGCCGCCTCACTGGTCGCGGGGCCGCCGCTGCACTGCTCCGGGCGGCCGACGGGGTGGGCATGGACCGTCACCGGCAGGTCGGGCAACGGCGCCCCGGCGGCGTCCTGCACCAGCACGCTGAAATCCACCGACCCGGCGCGGAGAGGAGTCGGCGCGGAGAAGACGCTGATGCGCAGGCCGTCGCGCTGCTGCGACAGGCGCAACGTGCCGCCGTCTCCGTACGCCACGGCAGGACCGAGGAGCGCCGCCAGCAGGCCGATCATCAGCGCATCGCGTCGCACGTCTCACCCCGCCATCTGCATGGTCCCGCGCATCTGCATCGGCTGGAACAGGATCCAGATCCCCGCCGCGAACAGCAGGGCCATCAGCAGCGCCCACGGCGCGAAGGCCCGCAGCGCCTGCGGCAGCCGCGGCGACTGCGACACGGCGATGCGATAGCCCGTGTACAGCGACAGCAGCAGTCCCACGTCCAGGAAGAGGATTTCCAGGCGCAGCAGCCAGTCGGCGGCGGGCCGGCAGCAGTCGCACAGCCACTCCGGCGCTCCGAATAGGCTCCCTCCCAGGTCGGCGGCGAAGCGCTGTGCCGCGGGGACCGCCGCGTCGTACCCCGTCAGAAAGTGGAAGCCGTAATGCGCGCACCACATGCCGAAGCCCAGCGGGACGAGCGCATAGGAGTAGCGCGTCGCCACTTCGAGGCGGCGCGCTTTCAGCCCGCCCCAGCGCCGGCTCAGCGCAGCCGCGGTGCCGACGACCAGCAACGGCAGCACGACCAGGGCGAGGGTGTACAGCGCCGTCGTCACCAGGAACGGACCGGCGAGTCCCACCAGAGATGCGAGCCGGTCGCGCCATTCGACGATCGGCCCGACCATGCCCGCCGCGTTGGCGAAGGCGCCGAACACCAGGACCAGCACCAGGGCCGCGAGGTCCGGCCGCTTGCCGAACCGCCCGATGCCGGAGCGCGACGGGTCGCGCGCCAACTCCGCGCCGGGGGCGACGACCACGATGCCGATATTGTCGTGCGGGCAAGCGTGGATGCAGTCGAGGCAGAATGTGCAGTCCATGTTGCCGGCCTTGCGCGGCAGGAACAGGTGCAGCTCACAGCCGAGGATGCCGTCGCGGCCGCGGATGCAGTCCTTGGTGCGGCACGTCGCGCATACGGCCGGGTCGCGCACCTTGACCTCCAGCGGCGACACGAGCGACTGCACGAAATGGAACTGGCCGATGGGACAGACGTACTTGCAAAACGAGGCCCCGCGGAACAGGCCGTCGATGGCGAACGCCGCGACGAAGTAGCCCACCGCGAGCCACGCCGTCCACCACGGGCTGTCCCACAGGGCGAAGGCCTCGTAGGCCCAGAGGAACAGCACGAGCAGGGCGACGGCGAGCCACTTGCTCCGCAGCCAGCGCGGCCAGGCGCGACCGGCCGGCAGCCAGCGGCGGGCGAGCGTGCGCGGCAGCATGAACGGGCACGCCATGCAGAAGACGTTGCCCGCCACGAGCAGTCCGAGGATCACGAGGCCGCGCCAGTGAATCCACGGCAGCACGCCGGCGAGGTTCATCGGGCTGACCTGGGGGCCGGCCAGGCCGTCGTAAATCACCGCCGCGGCCAGCAGCAGCAGCGGGAGTTGCAGCGCGACTCGGGCGTGGCGCCAGCGCAGGAAGCGGCCGAGCAGCGGCACGCGCAGCAGATCGAACCCGCTCCGCGCGGGCACAGGCGGCGCGACCAGCGGCAGCGAGAGCCGGCCGCCTTCAAGTCGCGGGCGTGTCGCCCCTTTCGTCTCGCCGTAGAGCAGCCGCACGCCGATGCAGAACAGCGGCACGAGGTAGGCGAGCGACCCCGGCACCCACATGAGCACGCCCGCGGCGCCCTGGTCCTCCAGCGCCGACATGCCCCCCAGGCGCGGCATTGAAGCATAGTGCGGATACAGCAGCGCGTCCGAAAAGGCCAGGACAGCCGACAGGATGGTGTTCTGCACGTCGGCGAGGATCAGGTACGGAATCAGCAGCCACTCCGACCAGCGCGGGCGGCTGGGGTAGGGCCGAACGACGCAGTACCAGAACAGCAGGCCGGTGCCGAGGAACGACAGGTGCTGCAGGACGTGCCAGGCGTCCGAACCCAGGGCCAGTTCATACGGCCCCGGCAGGTGCCAGCCCCACGTCGCCACGGTGAAGAGCAGCCAGGCCGCGACCGGGTGCGTCAGGCGCGCGAAGAGGCGGCGCAGCGGGCGCGCGCGCACCAGCGGGATGGCCCAGGACAGGCGGACCGGCCGCGGCAGTCCGAGGAGCAGCGGCGAGAGCGGTATCCCGAGCCACAGCAGCGGCGGCACGACCATCATCAGCAGCAGGTGCTGCGTCATGTGGGCCTGCAAGAGCAGCGCGGCGAACGGCTCGATCGGCGAGGCCAGCGCCAGGAACAGCGCCGCCAGCCCGCCCAGGAATGCGGCTGGCTGGCCGGCAGTCCAGCGGCGCGGGTCGCGGCGGCGGAGCGCCCGCCAGCCGCGCAGGTAGATAGCCGCTGTCAGAAGGAGAGAAAAGACGAGCCACGGCGCGGACGGCCAGGAGCGCAGGACGGCGTCGAAGGTCGGGTTCATCGCTTGGGCCTGTCCGGCGCGTGGGCCGGCGGCGGCGGCGGGGCTGCGGGCGAGCGCGCCGGCGCCTGGCCCGCGGGCCGCAGGCTCACCAGGAAATCGACCAGCGCCGTCACCTGCGCGGGCCGAAGCTGCTTGCCGTACGCGGGCATGTCGCCGCCGCCCTGGATCACCTGGCGGATCAGGTCGTCGCGCGTCAGCCGCACGCCGACCGCGGTCAGGTCGGGGCCGCGCTGGCCGCCGCTGCCCTCCAGCGCGTGGCAGTTACGGCACTGCTTGTTCTGGAACACGACCATCCCTTGCAGCCGCAGAGGCGTCGAGTTTTTGACCATCTTCTCCGGCACCGGCTGGCCGCTCCAGGCGTCCATGGCCGGCGACCACGGCGCGTTGGCGCCGTACCACGTCAGCACGCCCAGGATGGTGAAGATCACGATCACCGACAGCACCGCGACCGGCCGGCGGCTGGGGGCGCGCTCGCCGCGGCTGCTCAGGAACGGAACCGCGATCAGCCCGCCGACCAGCAGCACGGGGAAGACGAGGATGATGAACGTCTCCGCCCAGGCCGGGCTGAGCGACAGCAGGCCGAACAGCCAGAGGAAGTACCAGTCGGGCCGCGGGTTGGCCGGGATCAGCGACGGGTCGGGCGGGGCCCCCGGCCCCTTCGGCCCCCACACCGCCGAGATGATGACGACAACGAGGACCGTCAGGGCGGAGAAGAAGACGTCCTTGCGCATGGCGTCGCCGAAGAACGGCACGCCGCGGGCCAACTCCTTCTCGTACTGTTCGTCGTACGTCTTCGGATCGACCGGCTGCCCCGGCACCGGCGCCTCGCTGACGCCGCGCCTGTACACGAGCCACAGGTGGATCGCCAGGAAGAACAGCAGCAGGCCGGGGACGACGAAGACGTGCAGGGTGAAGAAGCGGCTCAGGGTGTCGCCGCCGATCACCGGGCCGCCGAGGAGGAACTGGACCAGGTGGCCGCCGACGCCCGGCACCCGCCCCATCATCGACGCGCCGACGCTGACGCCCCAGTAGGCGTCGCCGTCCCAGCGCAGCACCTGCCCGGTGAAAGCCATGCCGAGCGTGAGCAGCAGCAGGAACACGCCGACGACCCAGGTCAGCTCACGCGGATATTTGAACGCGCCGAAGAGGAAGACCTGCGTCATGTGGACGAGGACCATGACGACCATGGCGGTGGCGCCCCAGTTGTGCAGGGCACGCAGGAACCAGCCCATCGGCTGCTCGAAGTTCAGGTACTGGAGGCTCTCGTAAGCCTGGTCGGCGCTGGGCACGTAGACGAGGGCCAGGCCGATGCCGGTAAGGATCTGGAGGAGGAGCAGCGTGAGCGAGGCGCTGCCGAAGATGTACCACCAGCCCAGCGGCCCGGCGGAGCTGCGGGGGATGGGGTGCTCCATGACGGGCAGCAGGGCCTCGCGCAACTTCAGCCGGGCGTCCAGCCATGCCCAGATCCGCTTCAGCATTGATTGTCCTCCCGTTTCAGTCGCTTCTCTTGGCGCGAGCCGGGTTGACACAAGCCCGAAGCGCAAGCGAGGGATCCTTCTGGTCACACAAGCCCGAAGCGCAAGCGAGGGACTCCCTCGCTTGCGCTTCGGGCTTGTGTCAACCCGGGTGCCGCAGGGTGTCGTTCAGCGTCGGCAGGTGCGGCGCCTGGATCTCCAGCTGGCCGTCGCGCACACGCCAGACGCAGTGAAACAGGCCGCGCGGCGGCGGCCCCGAGGCGTGCTCGCCGTCCTCGTAGTAGACGCCGCCGTGACACGGACACATGAACAGGCCGGACTGCGGGAACCACGACACCGGACAGCCCAGGTGCGTGCAGTTGACCGCGAAGACCTGGAACTCATCCCTGCCCAGGAAGCGCACGTAAACGCCGGTCTGAGCGGTCATGCCGTCCCACGGTTGCCCCAGCGGGTTGGCGAAGGTCACCAGCCGCGTCTCGCCCTGCGGAAATTCGTTCACCCGCCCCAGCGTCAGCCACATCTCGCGCCGCTTCCGCAGCGGGCCGAACAGGTAGGCCCCGAACGGGACCACGACGGCCAGCGCCGCCAGGCCGCCCACTAGCCAGGTCAGGATCTTGAAGAAGCTCCGCCGGTCGGGGGCCGGCGTCGGCGTGGAACTGGACGAGTGGGACATCGCTCGGGGCTCCTCGGTCATGGGTTCCTCCCCTCGCGCCACGCGGCGAGCAGCGCCACCAGGTCGGCGACTTCCGGGGAGGTCAGCGGTCGGAAATCCTTGCCCCGGCCGTCGGTGCCCGCGTAATTCGGCATCCCGAGGTCGGGCCGGCCGGTGATGATGATCCGCCGTAACACCTGGTCGCTCAG
>JBBRPS010000369.1:0-9831 GCA_038227745.1 Gemmatales bacterium
CACTGCGTTCCCTTGAAGCCGCCCGGCAGAGACGCGAGAAACCTTCATGACGCTTACCCATACCCTCCCGTGTAGCAGCACACCGGTGCTACATCAGTGTGCGCACACCTCTCCACGGACAGGCAAAACCCTTCCACGGCGTAACGCCGCAGCTGTCGCTACCTCCATGCGGGCGGGAAGCTCAGCTCGAATTGTAGCGGACCGCCGGCCGCGTCCGCAAGCGACCTTCACGGCGTCCACGCCAGCGCCCGGATCTCGCCGAACTCCCGCGCCAGCTTCTCCCACGACGCGCCGCCGTCGGTCGAGCGATACACCTCGCCGCTGACGCTGCTGGCGTAGACCAGTTCCGCGTCGGCCCGATGTACCGCGAAGTTCCACAGCGTACTGTTGGCCCGGCTCGGCATCCGCGCCGCCTCCCAGGTGGCGCCCGCGTCGGTCGAGCGGCCGACGATCCCCGCATCGCCCGGCGGCCCGTTGCCGTTGCCCAGCAGGATCACCTCGGGCCGGCCGACCGACTGCGCCAGGGCACGGCAGTACGACCACGGCAGCGACTTGCCGACGCGCAGGGGCTGCCACGTCTCGCCGCCGTCCGTACTCAGGTTCAGGTCGTTGTTCGTCGCGGCCAGCAGCCGCCCCGGAAGACCGTTGCCCGGCACACTGGCAATGGCGTGAATGTCCTGCGAGCTGAGCCCGCGTCCCACCTTCTCCCAGGTGCGGCCGGCGTCGCGGCTGCGGCGGAGGCCGTCGATCTCGATGCCGGCCCAGACGGTAGCGGCGTCGGACGGGTCGGCGTGCAGGGTGGTGACGCGCGTGTGCAGGATGCGCGGACAACTGCGCTCGATGTCGGCCTGTCCCTCGGCCCAGGTGCGGCCGCCGTCGTCGGAGCGGAACAGGCGCGACGGGCAGGTGCCGGCGAGGATCACATCGGGGTCGGATGGCAAGAGCAGCAGCGACCAGATCTGCACGCCGTTGAGCGGCGACTCGACGCGCGCCCAGTTATCGGCGCCGTCGCTGCTGCGGAACAGGCCCTGCTCGGTGCCGACGTAGAGGGTGCGCGGGTCGCGCGGGTGGACGGCCAGGGCGCGGACGTGGCACTCGACGAACATGCCGTCGGCGGCACGGGCAAAGGTGGCGCCGCCGTCCAGGCTGCGCCACACGCCCTCGCCGATGGTGCCGACGTAGAGGCGGTGGGGGGTGGTCATGGTCGAAACCTCCGGGGTGCATTCTGCGGGCGAACGGCGTCACCGGGCCATCGTCTTGAGCATCTCGGCGGCGGCCGCGGCCCAGCGGTGGCCGGTGTCGGGTTCGTAACGCGCACTGCGGTAGCCGGCCTCGTAGCCGCCCTCGACGAAGCCGCGGCGCGTGGGGATGTAGCCCATGCCGCCGTTGGTCAGGCCGATGGTGCGCGTCGGTCGCAGCCCCGACGCCGCCTCGACCTCGCGGCCCAACTCGACAAAGATCTCGCCCGGCATCATCGCCAGCCCGAACGTGCCGAGCCGCAGTGCCGCGATCTCCGCCCGGTGCTCGCGGTCCTTGGTGCGCGCCAGGACCAGCGCCGCCGGGGCGTACAGGTCGTTGAAGCCGAACGGGTTCTTGCCCGGCTGCTTCGGATTGCGCAGCAACTGCTCGGCGAGCTTGACGTCCTCCGGGCGCGGCCGGCGCAGACGACACGTCACCGCGCGCGTCTGCGCCGTGAGCGGATTGGTGGCGAGGGGCTGCCCGCGTTTGAGGGCGTCGAGGGCGGCGACGGCGAGGGCCTGGCCGATGCGCCGCGACTCGTCAGGGCCGCTGCGCTGCTTGGCGTTGCGGACGTCCACGTGGTTGATGTTGCCGCAGCAGGCGTTGAGGAAGAGGACGCGCCACTGGGCGCCGAGGGCGTGCCGCAGCGTCTCGGTCAGGTGGTGCGGATAGTCGGCGGAGTAGCGGATGCCGCTGACGCAGTCGGGGTGCAGGCCGTAGATGACGGCGAGGACGCGGTTGGTATCGAAGCGCAGGACGTGGACGCGCGGGTCGATCTCGCCGGCGGGGCGGACGACACTGGGGTTATTGCGGCCGGGGTTGGTACGGACCGAGCCGTCCTTCATGACGTAACGGCGGTAGTGGGCGACGGTCGTCTCGCGGCCTTCGTGCAGGGTGAGGCGTTTCTCGGCGGCGGCGCGGCCGGCAGCGCGGACGATGGCGGCGGCGGTGCGCTCCACGAACTGGGTGACCCAGTTGTCATCAACGCGGCCGGGGTAGAAGCCGGGGTAGATGGCCTCGGCGTCGGCGGTGTAGGTGCCGGCGCGGGGGATCATGGCGCCGGTGTGGGTGTGGGTACAGTGGACCCAGATGTGACGCGGCGGCGCCTTGGTCTGGGCGGCGACGGCCCGGCGGATGCGGGCGACGAGCGGGGCGCCCATGCCGATCAGATCGCAGGCGACGAGGGCGACGCTCTCCTTGGCCTGGGCGAGGACGAGGACTTTCGACTTGAGCGGGTCGAGGGTGCCGGTGGCCTGGCGGTCGCGGAAGTAGCCGGGCATGGAGCCGCCGAGCGGCGGGGTGATGTCGGCCTCGTCGTAGGCGACGCGGAGGAGGGCATCGGGCATGGTGTTCTCCCGTGGGGTAGGCGGTCGTCGGTTGCCGGCAGTATATCCGCCCGGTTCGTCGGGGCGAAGGATTTCCGTCCGCCGGCTTGCCTCCTGTCGCGCCCCGGGGTTGGCGTTGTGGCCAGTCACATTTCACGATATTCTTTCACCAGAAAGACCACTCGGCTAGGCCGACGGACGCGGAGAACCTTGCCATGAACAATTCCCACCCCGCTGCGACAGCCATCGACACAGTGCTCTACGACCGGAATCGGCGGCAAATCCCTCCGGCGACCCTGGAGCCCTACGCGGGGCAGTGGGTCGCCATCAGCGGCGACGGCACCCGAATTTTGGCGAGCGGGCCGGACCTGGAAACGGCCGAGAACCACCTCGCTGCCCTGAGCATCGCCGGGGACAGCGTCGGCTGGGAACGGATCCCCGCTCTCGATGAGGATACCTGGTTGTGAGCATGCGCTTCGCGTATGGGCGCTTCTCCCGACCGAGTCCAGCCGTCCTCAGTCCTGGTACAGTTCGACAGCGCGACCGTCGGGGTCCCGCACCACGGCACGGTAACCCCACGGGGTCTGCTGAGGTGGAGTGATCACGTTGGCCCCGAACGCCTGGAGGGTGTCAAGGACACCGTTCAGGTCCGCGACGGCGAAACCCACCCGGGTCGTGGCGTCCGCCTGGCCGGCGCCCTCCGGGAGGGGGTAAAGCTCCAACACCGCATTACCCACTTGACCGGAGTAGTGCAGCGGCCCTTCCCCGTGCCGTTCCGGGCCAAGGGCAACCCCAAGGCACTCGTAGAAGCGGCGGAGCTGTTCGAGGCCAGACGTCCTGAGCACCAGCAGTCGCAGAGAAGGCTTCGTCACTGGATAGGGCTCCTCGCTTCACGCCGATACCAACTGTATGAGATTCTGGTCTTCGTCGTAAATCTCGAAGCGGTGTTCGATCCCCGCCTTGGCGAGCGCCTCGGACAAGGCACGGACGATGCCCACGACTTCTTCCGGCGAACCGCTGACACCGCCGCTGAACAGGTGCTGACTGCCATCCTCAATCGGATCGGACTCAAACTCTACCCGGTCCGAACGGAGGCGCAGAGTCTCGGCCCCGTTGTACCCGGACCGGTAGATGGAGGCTCGGCCCCCGGCGAAAAGACGCTCTACGACGCGCAGAACAGGCTGCATCCCTTGCGGGGCTGTGATGATACCGCAGACATTGTTCCCTTCGGGGACCATCGGAATTTCCGCTGAAGAGGTCGGAGTAGTCACTCCCCGATGATCTTGATGAGGACCCGTTTCGGCCGGTGGCCGTCGAACTCGCCGTAAAAAATCTGCTCCCACGGCCCGAAGTCGAGCTTCCCCTTCGTGATCGCCACGACAACCTCGCGCCCCATGACCTGCCGCTTCAGGTGGGCGTCGGCGTTGTCCTCCCCGGTGCGGTTGTGGTGGTAATGGTTCGGGTCCGGGTTGAACGGCGCCAGCCCCTCCAGCCATTTGCCGAAGTCGTGGTGCAGCCCGCGCTCGTCGTCGTTGATGAACACCGAACTGGTGATGTGCATCGAGTTCACCAGCACCAGGCCCTCCTGAACGCCGCTCGTCGCCAGGGCGCGCTCCACGTCGGGCGTGATGTTCTGGAACGCCATCTTGCTGGGGATGTTCAGCGTGAGGTACGCAGTGTGCGCTTTCATCGTGCAGGCACCTTTGAGATCGGCGACGGCGGGAATTCCAGGGTGACGGCGGCGACCGCGTGCGGCGGCAGGTCGAGGTCGAGCCGAAGTGTGCTGCCGTCGCGCGACCACGGCTGCGGCTCGCGGACCAGCCGCGACGCCTCCTCCAGCCGCGCCAGGGTGGCGTTATCGGGATATTCCGGCTCCCCTAACTCCTGCCAGGATGCCTTCGCGTTCGCGTGCCGCTCGTCGATCCGCTCCACCCACGCCGCCCGCGGCTCGGGCGCCCCCTCCAACTCGACGCGCACCCGCCGCGTCTCGATCGGCTGCCGCGGCAGTGCGTGGTTGGTCAGCAGCACCATCAGGCTGTCGCCGCGCCGCACCGCCCAGGCGTCCACCGTCTCGTGAACGCCCTCCACCGGCAGCTGCTCCTCGCCCAGTCGGTACAGCAGCTCGAAGGCCCGGTAGGTCGGCTTGGGAATGCCGTGCAGGTTCAGCAGCCCGAAGCCGCCGTGGAACGGCACCGACGGGAAATAACCCTCCTCGAACAGGTCGCTGAACGTCCAGTAGCTGTAACAGTCCACCAGGCCGGCCGCCTCCAGCACCGTCTTGACGACGAACGCCGCCGCGTACGGCTCGTCCTGGCGCGGGTAGCGCGGGTTCGATGAGGCGTTCCACTCCGTGTAGTACAGCGGCTTCCCCCGCGCCTGGCGTTGGGCCGCGCGCGTCCACTCCGCCAGGATGCCGCGGCGGCCGCCCGCCAGCTCGGACTCGGTGTCCTGCTTCTCCGACCAGAGTGGATCGTTCGGGTAGTGGTGCGTGCTCACGAAGTCGGCCGGCAAGCCCTCGCGGGCGCAGAAGTCGAGGAACTCCTCTACCCAGGCGTTCGCCGCGGTTGAGGGGCCGCCAACCGGGATCGCCGCGTCCACCGCCTTGAGCGCGGTGACCGTGTGCCGGTACAGCTCGAAGTAGTCCGCCTGCGTCCCCGCCCAGAAGGCGCGCAGGTTCGGCTCGTTCCACACCTCGAACGGCCAGCGCCGCACCTCGTCGCGGCCGTAGCGCTCGACCCAGTGCTCCGCCAGGCGACCGATCAGCTCCGCCCAGGCGCGCGGGTCGGCGGGCGGCGTCACGTTGGCGTGGTAGGAGAAGACGGTCTCGGGGCCGGACGCCAGCACCACCGGCATGAAGCTCAGCTCGACGAACGGCCGCATGCCGATCGACAGGAGGAAATCGACGATCCGATCGGCGTTGAAGAACGAGTAGACGAGCCGGCCGTGGTGGCGCACCAGCGTGCCGACATCGTCGCACAGCAGGCCGTGGAAGCGGACGTGGCGGAAGCCGAGTTCCTCACGGCAGCGGCGCAGCTGCGCCTGCCAGTCGGCGCGCAGCGCCAGCGGGGCGTGGCAACTGCCGACGGTGTGCTCCCACGGGTGCGGCAGCGGCGTGACGGGCGCGTCGAAACGGCAGCGGAAGACGATGTCACTCATGCGCTTGCCCTCATGGCCACGGAGGTGCCCCGCCCTACGAGTGGCCGAGGTTTTCCTCCTCCTCGATCTCCTCGACGATCATCAGCTCTTCCGGGTTGACGCCGAGCGCCGTGAGGCGCCGCACCGCCTCGTCCTTCGTCTCGACGCCGCGGCACGCGAACAGGACGTCGTAGAGCGCCACGTGGGCCGACCAGCCGTCCGCGGCCAGCCGGTCGAGGGTGTCGGCGGCGTGCTGCAGCCGGGTGGACAGGTCGGTGGCGAGGTCGCGGAGCTGCTTGCTCCGCACCGCGGACCCCTCTTCCAGCTCCTGGCCGAGCGGGCCAAACAAGGGCAGGGTGATGACGACTCCCATGCGAACCCTCCTTCCGGTTGAACCCCTCAGAGCGCCCTCACGGCACGTTGAACGTCTTCTTCAGACAGGCCAGCGCCTCGTCGCCGTGGGCGCGGTCCACCACGACGCTGACGCACACCTCACTGGTGTTAATCATGCTGATGTTGATGCCGCACTCCGCCAGCGCTCCGAACATGCGCCGGGCCACGCTGGTGTGCGTCCGCATGCCCACGCCGTAGACCGACACCTTGGCGATGTTCGCCTCCGCCGCCACGGACGCCGTCGGGTCGATGCCGCGCACCACCTCTTGCGTCAGGCGCAGCGCCCGCGGCAGGTCGTCGCGCGGCACGCTGAACGACAGCTCCGCCCCGGGGGCGTTGGGCAGGTTCAGCACGATCAGGTCCACGTTGATGCCGCCCTTCGCCACCGCCTGGAAGACGCGCGAGCAGATACCGGGCCGGTCCGGCAGGTTGTAGACGGTAATGCGGCCGTGGTCGTCGATCAGGCGCACGTCGCTGACGACGATGTCCTCCAGGCTCGACAGCTGCGCGTGGGCGGCCGACACCTCCTTCACGCCGTCCTCGACGACCGGGCCCGGCTTACGGCCGGCCGGCGCCGCGGCGGCCGCCCGTGCCCTGTCCGCGCCCGGCCGCGGCTCGTGCAGCCGGAACGCCTGGTGGACCGCTCGCAGGGCCTTGACGCCATCGGACTTGGCCACCAGCACGGAGATCTTGATGTCGCTGGTGGTGATCATCTTGATGTTGACGCCCTCGGCCGCCAGGGCCGTGAACATCCGCTCGGCGACGCCGGCGTGGGTCCGCATGCCGACGCCGACGGCCGACACCTTGCTGACGTCCTCCTCGTGCAGCACCTTGGCGCCCAGCTCCGCCGCCAGCGGCCGCAGCACCGCCAGCGTGGCCGGCAGCTCGTTGCGGAGCACCGTGAAGCCGATGGCCGCCCGGCCGCCGGCGCCGACGTTCTGGGCGATCATGTCCACCACGATGTTCTGCGCCGCGATGGCCGCGAAGACGCGGTGGCTGACGCCCGGCTCGTCCGGCACGCCATCGACGAGCACGCGGGCCTCGTCCTTGACGATGGCGCAGCCGGCGACGGGGGCCTCGCGCATCCAGTCGGCCTCGGGGACGATCCGGGTGCCGTCGGCGTCGCTGAACGACGACCGCTTCTGCAGCGGCACGTCGAACTTCTTGGCGAACTCGACGCTGCGCGAGTGCAGCACGTTGGCGCCGAGGCTGGCCAGCTCCAGGATCTCGTCGTAGCTGATCAGGTCGAGCTTGCGCGCCTCCGGCACGACGCGCGGGTCGGTGGTGTAGATGCCGTCCACGTCGGTGTAGAACTCGCCCTCGACGTGGCCGTCGCCCTGTGGGTCGTACTTCATGACGGCGGCCAGGGCGACGGCGGTGGTGTCGGAGCCGCCGCGGCCCAGGGTCGTGATGTTGTAATTCTCGTCGATGCCCTGGAAGCCGGCCACGATGACCACCTTGCCCTCGTCGAGGGCGTGGCGGATGCGCTCGGTCGAAATGTTCTTGATGCGCGCCTTGGTGTGGAAGCTGTCGGTGACGATGCCGATCTGGGCGCCGGTGAAGCTGATGGCGGGCTGGCCGAGGGACTCGATGGCCATGGCCATCAGGGCGATGGAGATCTGCTCGCCGGTGGACAGGAGCATGTCCATCTCGCGCGCGGGCGGCCGGTCGGTGATCTCGCGGGCCAACTCGATCAGTTCGTCGGTGGTGTCGCCGCGGGCGCTGACGACGACGATGACCTGGTTGCCGGCCTGGCGGGCGCGGATGGCCTTGCGGGCGGCGTCCCGGATCTTGTCGGCCGTGGCCACGCTGCTGCCGCCGAACTTCTGCACGACGAGAGGCAAGGTCCGAGTCTCCTGCGCTGTCCCGGGGTGAGGATGATGTCGGTTTGGAGGGGGTTTGCACGACGGGTAGGCGCGGCGAGTGCCGCGCCTACCCGTCGTGCAAACCGCGACTGAGCCGCAAGGTGCAAAACAAGAACAATATCATCCAGGTGATATAGGGGGCGGCGCGGCCCGGTTCCAGAGGGCGGGCCGGGGGCGGGGGGCGGCGGGGGCGGCAAGGATTTGGTGCTGCGGAGAGGATTCTACCTCAGGAGCAGAGCGGTTTCCCCCAGCCGGCGCAGCGTCGGCTCGACCCAATCGGCCATCAGCCCGCGGACCTGCTCGAGGTCGCGCAGCGGCTGACCCTCGTGCTCCAGGTCCACCTCCCCGCGGGCCACCGTGTCCACCAGCGCCGCCAGCACGGCGTCGCGGTCGCGGCTGCCGTCGAGGAGCGTGACCACCTGGCGCTCGAAGTTGTTCAGGCGGGCCATGCGGTGGCGCAGCGTCGTCACCACGTCGCCCGTCGCCGCTTGCAGTCGGGCCAGGGGGCTGGCGACCGGGCGCTCACCCGCCTCCCGCGCCAGGCGCGGCGCGTGGACGTGCAGTTCCACCAGGCTCGCCAGGAAGCACTGCAGCAGCGCCTCCGCGAGGGCCTTCGGGGCGTCTGCCGGAAGGGGCGCCGCGGCCCGCGCCAGGCGGGAATGCGTCGTTTCCCACAGTTCGGCGAAGGGTACGGCCTGCGGCCAACCTTCAAAGAGGGCCACCAGGGCTGTCTTGAGCAGAGGGCTGGTGGTGGAGAAGCGGGTGCCGGCCCGCGTCTGGAACTCCTCGGCGGCCGCCGAGGTGGTGTCCGGCCGCTCGGCCGTCGGCTTGACCTGGCCGGTCACCCGCATGGCGGTCAGCGCCTCCGGCGACGGCGGCCGCCGCAGCGCCACCCCCGCGTGACAGAGCAGGCTGCGGCGGAAGGTGCGGCTGCGCACGAAGTCGAGGTACTGCTCGCCCTGGATCACGTCCCCGGACACGTGCTCCAGCGTCTCCTGGACGCGCGGCGAGAGGTTGCCCGACAGCAGCGTCGGCAGCGCCTCCGCAACGTACTGCAACCCGTGGGCGGCGGCCCGCTCGGCGAACTGGTGGAAGTAGAGCGGGTGGTTCACCTCCTCCAGGTGCTCGTGATAGACATAGGTGTCCGAAGCGCGGGCGATCGCATCGGACTCGAGCTGGAGCAGCCCGCCGTAAGCGCTCTTCGCGTCGCCGACCGACTCGATCAGGAACTCGAGCATGGCCCGCGCCTGCCGCACGCGCGTCTCCGGGTCGGGGAACTGGCGCACGTGGTAGCGCATCATCTCGCGCACCATGCCGCGGATGTGCCAACCGGGATAGGTGTTGTAGCTTACGTAGGCGACGCCGTTAGGGGAGAGGTTCTCCTTGCAGATCCGCAGGATCTTGTCCTGTACCTCGGCCGGCACCCAGGAGTAGACGCCGTGACAGATGACGTAGTCGAACTTGCCGAAGTCCTCGCCCACTTCGAGGATGCTCAGCGGTCGCAGCTCGAGGTTCGCCAGGCCGAGCGCCCCGGCCACCCCCAGGCCCATGTCGATCTGGCGGCGCGAGAGGTCGATGCCGACGAAACGACTGTCCGGCAGGGCGAGGGCCATGGGGATCAGGTTGGCCGCGGTGCCGCAGCCCAGCTCCAGCACCCGGCAGCGCTCCACGGGCACCGGCCGCATGCCGAGCAGCATCGCCATCGTCGCCAGGCGGTCGGGGTGGGAGTAGTGGAAGACGTTGTCGCCGTAGGGCACCTCGTCGTAACTCGTCGCCTGCGGTTCGGACACGGCGCCCCTCCGGGAAGGATTGGAATTGTTTAGAGCGGTTTGCAGCGGTTCGTGGCCGACTCGCTCCGCGAGTCGGGTGCTGAC
>JBBRPS010000370.1:0-9818 GCA_038227745.1 Gemmatales bacterium
CCAGGTTCTGCGGCAATTGGGGTTCCCAATGCCGGCAGAACTGTTGGCCCAAGTGTTAGCACCACTCCCGCTCGGCTGACGCTCGAAGCCAAAGCGAAGACTGGGAGCCTCAGACACAGGGGTGCGGAAAATGGGTCTAGGCGGGGGGCCAGCACGGATAGCCCCCCCACGAGCGCGCGCAGGGCGCCGACGTCGGTGGTCTTGGTTATGGCCCGGCTGAGGACGGCGCTCGCCCGGGCGCGGTGCCCGCCCGCCTCTTTGCCCTCCAAGCGGCAGGCCACTGCCGACAGCCCCCGCGCCAGGTCATGGAGGCCGTCTGGGTCGCTGGTCCTGGTCATGGCCTGGGTAAGGGCTTCCGCCACTTCGGCGGCTGCCCGTGGGCTCAGGTCCCCCAGGGTTGCCGCGACTAACACAATGTTGCCGCGCTGCTCCTCGGGCACCTCCTCCTGCAACCGCTGCAGCAGCAAGCCCTCCACGACGTCCCGCTGCCCGGCATCCAGCCCCACCGCGGCGTGGAGGGCCAGGCTCGCCCGGTGTCGCAGCTGCCGGGTGAGCGCGGGCACGCGCAGGGCCTCGCTCACAAAGCGGCGCCGCAACACGCCGCTCGGCTGACCGGCCAGTTCCCAGAGGGCCTCAATCTCCGGTTCCGTCAGCGGCTGGGAGGGCCCGGGCTGGGGGGGCAGCAGGGGGCGCAGCAGACTGCGCCCCAGCGCCGTCTCCAGATTTTCCTGCGCCCGCCGCAGTTCGCGGTTGCTCTTCTCCAGCTCGGCGCGGGCGGCCAGCGCGGCCCGTTCGTTCTGCCGCGCGGTCTCGGCCTGCTCCGCCTCGGCCAGCGCGAAATAACTCGACACGCCGGTGCCAGCGAGCAGCAGCGCCGCCACCGCCGTCAGCGCGGCCGCCAGCGCCGGGTTGCGCTGGCACCATCGCCAGGTACGCTCCAGCCGCCCCGCCGGGCGCGCCTTGATCGGCTCGCCCGCCCGGAAGCGGCCCAGGTCTTCCGCCAGTTCCTCGGCGCTCGGGTAGCGCTTGTGCGGCTCCCTGGAGAGGCACTTCAAACAGATGGTTTCCAGGTCGTGCGGCACCTTCGGCTGGAGCCTCCGAGGCGGCACCGCGTCCTGTCGCAGCACCAAGAAGACGGTGTCCAACGGCGTCGGTCCCTGGAACGGCGGGCGGCCTGTCAGACATTCGTACAGGATGGCCCCCAGCGCATAGACGTCCGCCGCTGGCCCGGCCTCCTTCCCTTTGCCCTCCGCTTGCTCCGGCGCCATATAGCTCGGCGTGCCCATGATGACCCCGGAGCGTGTCTGTCCGCCCTCCAGGTCCAGGCGCTTCGCCAGGCCGAAATCTGTCACCTTGGGCGTGCCGTCCTCGGCGAGCAGCACATTCGCGGGCTTCAGGTCGCGGTGGACGACCCCTTTCTCGTGGGCGGCGTGAACCGCCCGCGCCAGCTTCTCGATTACCTCCGCGGCCTCTCCGGGTTGCAGGGGCTTCCCCCCGAGTTTGCCGGCCAGTGAGCCCCCGGGGCAAAACTCGAAAGAGAAAAACGGCGAGCCATGGTGCTCGCCAACCTCGTAGATCTGGACGATGTTGGGGTGCTGCAAGCGGGCGAGCGCCTCGGCCTCCGCACGGAAGCGCTGCAACTCGTCCGGCCCGGCGTGGGCGCCGGCGAGGATCATCTTCAGGGCCACCACGCGGTTGAGCTGTACCTGCCGCGCCTTGTAGACGACGCCCATGCCGCCGCGTCCGAGTTCGCCTTCGATCTCGTAGCCGGGCAAAGTCGGCCGGCCGGGTTGGGGAAGCGAGGGAGAGGTGGCTGGCGTGCCGCGGGGCCGCTGGAGCGTGTCGAGTAGCGCCGGGTCGCCGTGCGGGGGGGGTGGGCAGGGCCGCGACCACCGACGTCACACGGCCTGGCGGCGGAGGGGCAGCGGGCGGGGTAACGGCCCCCTGTGGGGCACCGGGACCCATCAAGGTGCTCGTCTCGATAGCCTCTTCGGGCCTGTCGCTCGGGTCAGAGGGCTGCGCTGAACCGTCGGGGTGTGGAGCGGACAGCGGCGTCCCTCGGTTGGGCTCGCGGCGGAAAAGTGCATTATCCCACACCAGGGACGGAAGGCAAGCATGCTTCGCCGTCGTCCGCGCCGGAAGCGTCGCACAGCCGAGGTGGTGCCGATTCGCTGCGTTGTTATAATGCGTCCAGTCGTGCCGTGCCCCCGGAGAGGTGACCCGTGCCCGAGCTGCCGGAAGTCGAAACCGTTGTCCGCGACCTGCGCCCGCTGCTGCTCGGCCGCCGCATCGCCTCCATTGAGGCCAGCGGCCTGGAGCTCCGCCGCGCGTGGGACGCCGACTGGGTGCCGACCCTCATCGGCCGCCGCGTGCGCAAGGTTCGCCGCCGCGGTAAGTGGATCGTCATCGTCCTCGAGAAGGAGCTGCACCTCGTCTTCCACCTGGGCATGAGCGGGCAGCTCGTGGTGATGCCGGCGTCCCAGCCGCGGCTGCCGCACACGCACCTGATCTTCAGCCTCGACCGCGGCGCCGAGCAACTGCGCTTCCGCGACATCCGCCGCTTCGGCAGCGCCACCCTGTTCACCTCGCCGGCCGAGGTCGAGCAGTTCTTCGAGGCGTCCGGCCTGGGGCCGGAACCGTTCGGCCTCGATCCGAAGTACTGGCGCGCGCGCCTGGCCGCGACCGAGCGCTGCCTCAAGGCCGTGCTGCTGGACCAGCGCGTCGTCGCCGGCGTGGGCAACATCTACGCCGACGAAGCGCTGTTCACGGCCCGGTTGCACCCCGCCCGCACCGGCCGCAGCCTCGGCGCCGCCGAGGCGCGCCGCCTGCGCGAGGCGATCGAAGCCGTGCTGAATCACGCGATCGAGAAGCGCGGCTCCAGCATCCGCAATTACGTCGGCGGCTCGGGGCTGAAGGGCGAGTACCAGGACGCGCGCCGCGTGTACAAGCGGACGGGGACACCGTGCCCGCGCTGCGGCCGGGCGATCGAGTGCGCCCGCCTGGCGGGGCGGTCGAGCCACTTTTGCCCTCACTGCCAACGAAAGGATGAATGATGAAGGATGAAGGATGAAGGATGAATGCGGAGAAGCAACCTGTCTTCCATTCATCCTTCATCCTTCATCATTCATCACTTCGTATGTCCTACCGCGCCTTCAAACGCCTGCTGGGCGAGACGAGCCTGGAGCGCAAGTGCCGCTTCCTCTTCGGCGCCGGCATCTTGCTGCTCATCACGATCAGCTTCTGGATCTACGCCTACCAGACCGAGCACCTGGCCTACGACCAGACCACCACGAGCTGCCGCCACCTCGTCACGCCCATCTTCGAGCGCCACCACCTGCCGCTGCTCATCGCCCGCCAGCGCGAGCAGATTGCGCAGGTCGGCAAAGAACTGCAGGGGACCGCGAAGGAACACCCGGAGGTGCAGAAGCAGCTCGAGGAAACCACGAAACAATGGGAGCGCCTGCTGCAGGCGCGTGCCGAGGCCGACAACCTTTCCGTGGACAAGCTCGGCCTGTACCAGTACGACCTCATCCGCGAGAACCGCCCGTCCGCCGACGGCTTCGAGCGCGAGCTGTTCAAGGAGTTCAAGACCGCCGACGAGCCGCGCGACGAGGTCACGCGCCTCCGCCCCGGCGAGAAGGTCCTGCTCTACTTCGCCCCCGTCCGCGCCAACAAGAAGTGCCTGGAGTGCCACCACCAGGGCCACGACAAGCTCGCCGAGGGCGACCTGATGGCCATCGTCCACATCCGCATGCCGACCCGGGCCATCGAGGACGGCGTCCACCTCAACCGCGCCGTGCTGATCGCCACCGCGCTGGTCACGGCCCTGCTCATCATGAGCGGCAGCTACATCATCGTCCGCTACGTCATCGTCAAGCCGGTCAAGCACCTCAAGGAAGTCAGCGACGCCATCTCGGCCGGCGAGCTGAACGTGCGCAGCGAGATCCAGACCGGCGACGAGTTCGAGGACCTCAGCCACGCCTTCAACCGCATGCTTCGCAACCTCGTGAGCATGCAGGACCAGTGGCGCAAGGTCAACGCCGACCTCGACCGCAAGGTGGACGAGCTGGCCCAGGCGAACATGGCCCTGTACGAGTCGAACCGCCTCAAGAGTGACTTCCTGGCGACCATGAGCCACGAGCTGCGCACGCCGCTCAACAGCATCCTCGGCTTCAGCGACGTGCTGCTGTCGAGCAACCAGCTGAATGAAAAGCAGCAGCGCTGGGTGCGCAACATCAAGTCGAGCGGCGACCGCTTGCTGGCGCTCATCAACGACATTCTCGACCTGGCAAAGATCGAGGCGGGCAAGATGCAGGTGCGGCTGGAGGACTTCAGCGTCCACGACGTGTGCGAGGGCATGCTGAACATGTTCCGGCCGCTGGCGGAAAAGAAGAACATCGACCTGCGCGGGCAGATCGCGCCGGACATCCCGGTGCTGCGCCAGGACGTGACCAAGCTGCAGCAGATCCTGCAGAACCTGCTGTCCAACGCGATCAAGTTCACGCCGGAGGGCGGCCGGGTGCTGCTCAAGGCCGAGGCCGAGCCGCTGCACGTGGTGGTGACGGTGAGCGACACGGGGGTGGGCATCGCGCCGGAGGAGCAGGACCTGGTGTTCGAGAAGTTCCGGCAGTCGGGCAACCCGCTGACGCGCGAGCACGCCGGGACCGGCCTGGGGCTGTCGATCGTGCGCGAGCTGTCGAAGCTGCTCGGCGGCGAGGTGACGCTGCAGAGCGAGCTGGGACGCGGCAGCACGTTCACGGTGCGGCTGCCGCTGCACCTGAGCGAGGAGCCACGGCTGGAGTTCGACCTGGCCGATGAGCGCATCGACCTGTCGAAGGCGCAGCGGGTGGACGTGCGATTGTACGCCGCCGCGGCGCCGGCGACGGCGGTGACGCGCGTGGACCGCAAGGAGGAGACGCAGGTGGAACTGCCGGCTGCGGCACCGAAGCCGGAGGAGGTGCCGAAGGCCGCCGCGCACGGTGACGGCACCGGCGGGCAGGGAGCGGACGGCGGGGGCTGACGGAGGCGCGGATGGAACCGGAACCCTACGACCGCAGCGGTCAGTGGTTGATCGAGCACCACGGCGACTCGATCCTGTGGCTGGCCGATGTCGGCCGGCTCGAATCCTGTCGCGCCCTGAAGGGCGAGGTGGTACTGCCCAAGCGCGTGCCGGACGGCCTGCTGGAGGCGCGGCGGCAAGGGGAGACGGAGCCGGACCTGTACCTCGTGGAGATCTTCACCTACCCCAAAGCGGCAGCGCTGAGGAAGATGACCGAGAACCTGGCGCTCGTGTTGGCCGCCCGGCGGATCCTGCCCGAGGGCGTGGCCATTTTCCTCTCCCCGGGCGGCCGGCGCAGCGTCGGCCCCCACCACCGCGTGTTCAGCCGCCGCGGCGGGTCACGGTTGGAGTGCAGCTGGCAGAGCGTGAACTTGTGGACACTGTCCGCGCAAGCTTTGCTCGACGCGAATGACGTCGGGCTGACCCCGTGGATAACGCTCGCGCGGTTCGACGGACCGCCGGAGCCGATGTTGGAGGAGTGCCGGCGGCGGATTGATCGCCAGGCGCTGCCCGAGGAGAGGGCGAACTTGCTGGCGGTGTCGCAGGTGCTGATGCGGTTGAAGTATAATGACCCGGGCTTGTTCAACATTTTCGGTGGGAGCGACATCATGATCGAGTCACCGTTGATTCAGGAGTTGGTGCAAGAGGCGGTGGCGCGGTCCCACCATAAGGGGATCCTACGCCTCCTCGAGAGGCGGTTCGGGACCGTCCCGCAGCAACTTATCGGCCAGCTCCGATCCGTGACGGGAGAGGAACGGCTTGTGGAGTTAACTGCGGAAGCCGGTGCCTGCCCGACACTGGAGGCGTTCGGGGCCTTCCTCACTCCTTGAGGGAGAGCCTTCCCGAAGGCATTCCTCGGGCAGTTCGATTTCGCGGGGAACCTCTTACTGTGTCAAGCGACATGCCACTCCCCGCCCCGCCCGACCCACTCGGCCAGAACGTCGAGTCCCACAAGGGCGTTGGCCCCGCGCGCCTGGAGCAGCTCCAGCGCCTCGGCATCGCCACCGTGCGCGACCTGCTCTTCCACTTCCCCCGCGCCTACGAGGATCTCACCGACGTCCGCCCCATCGCGAACCTCAGCGAGGGCAGCACCCAGACCGTCCGCGGCGAGATCGTCGAGATCGACGGCCGGCACCTCGCCGATGGCCGCACCGTCGTCAGCGTCGTCCTCAGCGACGGCGGCAAGATCTGCCTCGAAGGCGTCTGGTTCAACCAGGCCCACGCCGCCCGCCGCTTCCGCTACGGCCAGCGCGTCGCCTTCAGCGGCAAGCCCAAGTGGTTCCGCGACCGCTGGCAGATGACCAGCCCGCGCGTCCAGGCCCTCGACGAGACCACCGACACCGACACCACCCGCGTCGTGCCCGTCTACCGTCTGACCGAGGATCTGCGCGCCGAGCACCTCCGCCCCCTGCTGCGCCAGGCCGTGGACCATTTCGCCGCCCACGTCGCCGAGATCCTCCCCGACGAGGTGCGCCTCAAGCGCGGGCTGCCCGACGTGCGCACCGCCCTGGTCGATGTCCACTTCCCCGCCGACCTCGGCAAGGCCCGCACTGCCCGCCGCCGTTTCGTCTACGAGGAGTTCCTCGTCCTGCAGGTGGCGCTGGCCGTGCGCCGCCGCGACCTGCGCGACCGGCAGCGCGCCCCCGTGCTCAAGGTCTCGCCGCAGATCGACGCCCGCATCCGCCGCCTCTTCCCCTTCGCCCTCACCGCCGACCAGGACAAGGCCGTCGCGGACATCTGCGAGGACCTCGGCACCGACCGGCCGATGCAGCGCCTCCTCCAGGCCGACGTCGGCGCCGGCAAGACGGCCGTCGCGGTCCACGCCCTGCTGGTGACGGTCGCCAACAAGCACCAGGCGATCCTCATGGCGCCGACCGAGGTGCTCGCCCGCCAGCACTGGCACACGCTGGAACGCTACCTCGCCGCCAGCCGCGTCCGCCGACTCCTCCTCACGGGCGGCCTGACCGCGAAGGAGCGCCGCACCGCCCTGGCCGGCATCCGCGCCGGCGAGGTGGACCTCGTCGTCGGCACGCAGGCGCTGCTGTCGGAGGGGGTGGAGTTCGCCCGCCTGGGGCTGGTGGTGATCGACGAGCAGCACAAGTTCGGCGTCAACCAGCGGGCGCGGCTGCGCCGTCTCGGCGTCGATCCGCACTACCTCGTCATGACCGCAACGCCGATCCCGCGCACCGTCGCCCTGACCGTCTTCGGCGACCTCGATTGTTCCACGATCCGCGAGCTGCCGCCGGGCCGCCAGCCCGTGCGGACGCGCTGGCTGCAGGAGAAGCAGCGCGAGCGACTGTATGGCTACCTGCGCGAGCAGCTGCGACTGGGGCGGCAGGGCTACCTCGTCTGCCCGCTGGTCGAGGAGTCGGAGTCGCTGGACGTGAAGGCGGCGGAGCAGACGCACGCGGAACTGGCTGCCGGGCCGCTGGGCGACTTCCGCCTGGGTCTGCTGCACGGCCGCCTGGACGAGCGGGCCAAGGACGCCGTCATGCAGCAGTTCCGCGACCGGCAACTCGACCTGCTCGTCAGCACGCTGGTGATCGAGGTCGGCGTGGACGTGGCCAACGCAACGCTGATGGTGGTCGAGCACGCCGACCGCTTCGGGCTGTCGCAGCTGCACCAGCTGCGCGGCCGCGTGAGCCGCGGCGAGGTCGGCGGCGAGTGCTACCTGTTCACCGGGGCGGTCAACGACGAGGCGCGCGAGCGGCTGCGCGTGTTCACGCGGACGGCCGACGGCTTCGCGCTGGCGGAGGAGGACGCGCGGCTGCGCGGGGCGGGCGAGTTCTTCGGCACGCGGCAGCACGGGCTGGGCGGGCTGCGCTTCGGGGATCTGATCGCCGACCGGGCGGTGCTGGAGGAGGCGCGGCGCGACGCCTTCGCGCTGGTGCTGGCCGACGCGGGGCTGCGCCGGCCGGAGAACGCGCCGTTGCGGCGGGCGGTGCTGGACCGCTACGGGCAGACGCTGGACCTGGCGGCGATCGGGTAAGTCACTGCTTCTCGACGATGAGATTCCCGTGGGGGGCGCCGGTCGCGGGCGTGCCATCGAAGTACAGGCGGAGTTTATCGATCACCCCCGTGAGACTGAGCAGGTTGGGGTCCGGGGGGACGGTCGGAGGCAGCATCGCGTCGGGATCGCCGAGGAAATAGCAGGGGAACCAGTAGGTTGTGCCGTCCATGCCGACCACCTGCACTTTCAGAACCCCTGGCCGCACTTCACTGGTGAGTTGGCCGCTGGGCATTCTCATGGTGACGCCCGCGACCGCCTGCTTGGGGTAAGGGAGGTGCCGCGCCTTGGCAAAGGCGGCGACCATGCTGGTCATTTCCGTGCCGGAATCGACGCGGAAAGTGAGCGGAAACCACTTCTGACTGCTGTCGCAAACGAGAAGGTCCAACTCGGCGCGCAACAGGGTGTCACCCGTGGCCCGCAGCAGTTTGTCGCGAAGTGGGATCGCGAGGCGCGACATGATCAAGGCACCGTGGTGACGATCGTCAGTCGCTCTTGGTCAGGAAGTTTGTCCACCAACTCGGTGATCTCAGGGAGCCCCACGGCGAACACTTCAATACCCTCCGGAACCCGCCGATAGGCGACGTATTGCCCCTCATAATAATACTCCAGGGTGTAGCTGTCGGTGAGGAGCTTCCTGTAGGCGTCATCCATCAAGGGGGTTCGAGCGGCTTCCTGAGCCACCAGATCGAGGATCGCCGGTGGTGGCTGAACCAGGCCATGCGGCAGATTCTCGGGCTTGGAGGGATGGCCGCCGTTGTGTCTCGGGGCGTTCACGTCGAAGAACTGGATTCCCATGGCAAAACCTCTGTCAAGGGCTGCAAGGCAGCATAGCAGAGAGTACGGCCCATCGCCAGCGGGATCAGCGGTAGTCCCTGGAGCGCCGCGCGGGCGGGGGATTCCGCCAATGGCGCCACCTCTTGTACCCATCCCGGCCGACCAGCGCCAGCACGCCGGCCGCGAGCAGGCCGGCCCCGGCCAGCAGGTTGATGACCGCTGCCAGTACGGCCCACCACACTCCCGCCACGCCCGCCACAACCAGGGTGATCAGACCGAGCCCCCCGATCAGGGCCGCGAAAATGATCGAGCCGATGCCGTTGCCGAGCGTATCCTTGGCCGTCCCGTTCAGGCTTTGGACGCCCACATGGATGAACACGCCGCCGATGAGCGCCACGAACAGCCCGCCGCAGACGGCCCCAGTCACCATCCCCCCCGCCCCGGGGCCGCCCCGAGGAACGACCGCCAGCTGGAGCAGGACGTTGATGCCGCCGTTCAGCAGCACCAGGCCGCCGAAGACGATCCAGATGATCCCCGTCGCCTTCACCGAGCCGGGCAGCGGGGGCGGCTCGCCCCGGAGCGGCTCCTCCTCTTCCGCCACCGGCAGCACCACGGGGGCGCGGGCCGGGGCGCCTGGGGCGACCGCCTGGCCATAGAGGGGCCGGCCGCACGCGGCACAAAGCGCGCCGCGCCCGGCGCCCGGTTCGACGGACTGCTGCGCCCCGCAGTGGGGGCAGGTAAACGAGTTGGGCATGGGGCTGCTCCCGAGAAGTCGCACAGGCCGGCCGGGGGCCACCGAGGCCGCGCTCCGCCAGGCTGTCCCGGCAGTCTACTCCCCCCGGGGATCTCGTCAACCGGCACGCCTCAGTTGGCAGGCTTTCGTGATGTCTCGATGTCTCGCGGTGGTGGGGAAGGGGCTTGCCGGTTCGCGCACTTCCCGGCCAAACGCGCGAAACGGCAAGCCCCTTCCACGCC
>JBBRPS010000371.1:0-9802 GCA_038227745.1 Gemmatales bacterium
CCTGCCACTTCTTGACGAGTTGCTCGACGCGCTGACGCATCTCCTCGCTGCCGTTGGCGGTCGCGGCGCGGAGGGCCGGCTCGACGGCGGGGCCGATCTGTTCGAGTCGCTGGAAGGCCCGGTCGCGCGCCGCGAACGACTTGCTGTCGAGGTCGGCGATGAGCGGGGCCGGGTCGAAGGCGTTGCGGTACAGGCGCAGGCCGAAGTAGCCGTTCGCCAGGAGGATGTCGGGCTTGCCGTCGCCGTCGTGGTCGATCCAGGCGGCGGCGGTCAGCGTGTAGCCTGGCTCGCGCGGCAGCAGGTGGCTGTCGTCGCGGAAGTTGCCCTTGCCCAGGTTCGTGTACAGCTTCGGCCCCGCAGGCGTCGCCAGCAGCAGGTCGGGCAGGCCATCGCCGTTGTAGTCCGCCCACACCGCCGCGCGGCAACCGCCGGCCCCGGGGAGCAGCACCTCGTTGAGCGACTCGCCGCCGTTCTGCAGCAGGACGACCTTGCCGCCGCCGACGAGGCACAGGTCGGGCTTGCCGTCGCCGTCAATATCGACACTGGAGATCGCCTGCGCCTCCGGATCGACGCGGCTGAGGGCGGAGTAGTGGGTGAAGCCGGGCATGCCGTTGAGGCGGCGGAAGTCCTCGCCGCCCCAGCCGACGAAGTCGCGCTTGGGGTTGTAGTCCTGCAGCTTGAGGCTGACGCGCAGGCGCTGGATCTTCGCCCGGCGGTGGTGCAGGTCCTCCTTGTTGCCGTCCACCATGCACGGCGACAGGGTCTCGCGGCCGGCGACCATCTCGGCGACGATGGCGGCGAGTTTCTCGGGGTTGCCGGAGAAGCTGCGCAGCAGGAACGGCTCGGCGTGGCTGTGGTTCCACCACTCGCCGCCGGCGTACGCCTGATACCACCAGTTACCGATGCACGTCTCGCTGGCGCCGCCGTTGTGGAAGAAGACGGCGAGCTTGCCCGGTTCGGCCCAGTCCATCTGCGGCTTCCACTCGTTGGGGCGCAGGCCGCCGCGGCCGATGTTGTGCTTGATGACCTCGACGGGGTGCTTGCCCTTGACGTCGCGCACCTTGCGGTAGACGATGAGGTTCTTCTCGCGATCGACCGCCTCGACGCGCATCAGGACGACGTGGCTCGACTGCTGCACGATAGCGCCGAGGCTCATGGGCGCCTCGACATAGGCCTCGGCGGGGCGGGTACACAGGGTAACGAGCAGAGCGCCGAGCAGCAGCGCCGCGACGCCGAGAAACCGCGGGTATGTCCTCACGGGTGGATTCCTCCTTCTCCGCCTCTTGCGGCTTAACCCTTGTAGGGTGGGCACTGCCCACCACACCAATGGTGGGCAGTGCCCACCCTACAAGCCAGCCGGAAGTGGCAGCAAACAGGTCAGCTCCCCTTCAGCCGCTCCAGGCGGTCCTTCGCGGCGTCCGCCCACGGCGTCTGCGGGTGGTCGCGCAGCACGCGCCGCAGCAGCCGCGCCGCCTGGTCGTTCTGGCGCAGCTCGGTGAACGCCCGCGCCGCCTCCAGCAGCGCCACCGCGCTGTACTCCTTGTAGTCGTAGGTGAACGGCACCACCAGCAACGCCGCCGCCGCGTCCGCGTAGCGCTTCTGCTCCAGGCGGCACAGGCCCGTCTGCAGCTGCGCCTTCGCGGCCGTCTCCGTCACGGTGCCGTTCGTCACCTGGCTGTAGGCGTTGACCGCCTGGTCGTACTGCTTGAGCTGCTGCAGCGCCCAGCCCATACCATAGCGTGCTTCATGCACCCACGGGCCGCCGGGGAAGCGGGCGGCGGACAACTCGTGCGCCTGCCTGCTCTTCTCCCAGTCCTTGAGGTGGGCGTAGGCGTGGCCCAGCCGCAGCAGTGCCCGGTCGGTCACACCCGGCACGTTCTGGAACTGCCCCTGGTCGCGGAACAGCGACAGCCGCTTGATCGCCTCAGCCCAGTCGCCGGTCTGCATCAGGCACTCGCCGGCGCGATAGTGCGCCTGCGCCGCCAGGGCGCTCTTGGGGTCCTGCGCGGCCACGTTAAACTGCGCGAGCGCCTTCTTGAGGTCGCCCTTGGCGAAATAGGCGGCCCCCAGGCGGATGCGGATGCGGTCGGCCAACTCCGGCGGCGGCTCCTTGTCCAGCCCCTCGACCAGCAGTTTGATCGCTTCGCCGTGGTCGCCGCGCTGCCCGAGCAGCTCCGCCAGCTCGAAGCGGGCGTCGTTGCTCAGCGGCAGGTCGGGGAAGCCATCGATCAGGCTGCGGTAGACCGCGCGGGCCTTCTGCTCGGCGGGCTGTAGCGGCACGTTCTTCAGCGGCACGTCGGGCGTGCCGAACTTCGCCGCCGCGGGGCCGAGCTTCTTGAGCAGCGCCTGCCGCAGCGCGTCACGGGCCGACTCGACTTCCGGCTCGGCCAGGTCGCGGTAGCCCCACGCCACCTCGTAGAGGGCGCGGGCGCGGACGTGCGGGTCCTTCTCCTTTTGCTTGAGCTGCTCCGCGTGGACTTCGAGGTGCTTGACCGCATCGCGGAGCAGCCGCACGCCGTCCTCGCGCACCTTGTTCGCCGCCGCGGTTTCCTCGGGCTTCTTCGCCGCGGCCAGCAGCTTGTGCGCGACCTCGACCTTGCCCACGCCCTCCTCCTTGAGGCACTGCCCCCAGCGCAGCGACGCCTCGACCGCCTCGGGCCGGCCGGGGTTCTGCTTCACGACCTGATCGAAGACGGCCCGGGCCTCGGGGAACTTGCCCAGCTCGCGCAGCGCGACGCCGTGGTGGTACTGCAACAGGGCTACCCAGCCGGAGTGCCGCGGATCCTTCGCCAGCGCCGGCTCGTACTCCTGACGCGCTTTCGCCAGCACGTTCGCGGCCTCGGTCGGGTTGTTCTGGGCGCGGAGCAGCGTCGCGAGCTGCACCAGCGCGATCGGCGCCTCGGCCGCCTTGCGGAGCGGGTCTCGGGTGAACTCGCGCAGCTCGTTGGCGGCGCCGTTGACGTCGCCCATCCCGGCCGAGCACTTGGCGCGCTCGATGCGGGCATGGGCGAAGACGGGGCTGCCGACGAACTCCTTGAGCAGCCGGTCGTACACGCCGCGGGCCTCGGTCAGGATCTTCATCCGCTCCTGCGGCTGGCCCTGCAGCGCCGCCAGCCGCTGCAGGCAGTGACCGCGTTTGAGGAGGGCGTCGGCGGTCTGCGGCCCCTTCGGCTGGGCGGCGACGAAGGCGTCGAGCATCTCCGCGGCGGACTTGAGTTTCGCCTCCAGCTTGCCCGTCTCCAGGGCGTCCTCGGGGACGGCCGTCGGCGCCAGCCGCAGCAGGCAGTCGGCGATCAGGTACGGCACCGCGATCAGGTCGCCGTTGCGGTCGGCCTGCGGGATGCTCTCGAACGTCTCGCGTGCCTTCTCCAGGTCGCCCTTGCGGTAAAGGGCCATCCCGATGCCGTAGCGCGCCAGGTTGACCTGCGGGAACTCGGGGTACTTCTCGACGACGGCCCGATAGCGCTTCGCCGTCTCGTCGTAGAGCGCCGGCACCTCCTTCGCGCGCTGCTGCACGTTGGGGTTCTTCTCGGCGGCGAGGGCGCGGAAGTAACTGTTCTCGGCGGCGCGGAACAGGACGGCCGGAAGGAGCGTGCTCTTCGGAAAGCGCTCCTGAAAGCGCTGGCACGCCTTGTCGGACTCGGTGTAATCGCCCGCGAGGTGCAGGGCCGTCACCTGACGCTGCTGCACCTCCTCCGCGCGCGCCGGCAGCATCTTCTCGCCCAGGATCTGCCCGTAGCTGGTGGCCGCATCGCGGTACTGCTTGAGGTGCTGCTGTGTGTCGGCGATCTCCAGCAGGATCTCGCCGCGCCGCTGCCGCGCCTCGGGGTCGGTCGGGACGAGTTGCCCGGCGCGGTCGGCCGCCTGGCGGTAGGTGTCCAGGGCCTCGCGCAGCGCCGTCGCGTGGGCGGGGAAGTTGGTCGCCGCATCGGGCGCCGCGCCCGCCCGCGCCTTGCCCAGCCAGAACAGCGCCTGGTCGGACAGCCGGCGTTCCTTGTCCGCGAGCGGCCGCAGCACCTTGGTCGCCTCGGCGAGCTCCTTGAGCTGAACGAGGCAGAAGCCGAGGCGCAGCTGGGCGTCGGCGGCGAGCGGCGCGCCGGGGTGCTGCTTGACGAACTCCGCGAAGCGGCCGCGGGCCTCGCCGAAGCGGCCGCCCTCGTACAGCAGCACGCCGGAGTAGAAGCCGGCGCGGGCGACGTGGTCGGGCAGCGGGTCCTTCACCAGCGCCTCGACGCGGGCCTTCTCGACGGGGTCCTTCTGCAGCAGGTCGGGCCGCCGCAGCGCCTCCTGCGCCGCCTTCTTGTTGCGGGCGTAGTCGTTCAGCACGCCCTCGTACTGCTGGGCGGCCTCGGCGCGTTCGTCGGCGAGGTGGTGGGTGCGGCCCAGCAGGTAGCGGGCGTGCGTGCCGAACACCGGGTCGGCAAACGGGGCGAGCGTGGCGAGCGTGCGCTCCGCCGCGGGGTAGTCCTTGAGGAGGAAGCTGGCGAAGCCGTGGTAGTAGCGGCCGAGGTCGTGGTAACGGCTGCGGCGCAGTACGGGATCCTTGAGAAACGGCGCCGTCGTCGCCTGCGCCTCCTTCGTCTTGAGCAGCCGCAGCTGCATCTCGGCGAGGTCGCAGCGCGCCCGCGCCGCCCACTCGCGGTCGAGCGGCAATTCCTTGGCGCCGGCGGGTACTTCCCCGCCCTTTGCGGCGAACGCGGCCTCGGCGGCGGCGAACTGGCGCCCGGCTTCCTCGAAGCGCTGCCGGGCCGCATCGCGCCGTTGCGGCGTCTCCTGCGGCTTCGCGTCGGCCTGCGCCAGCTCGTTCACCCCCAGCCCGCGCAGCGCCAGGCCGAGGTGGTAGAGGACGCCGGCGTACTCGGGCATGACCTTGTTGGCGGCGATGCCCTGGAGCAGGTCGCGGACCTCGGTGTAGTTCTTCTGCGGCCCTTCGATCAGCGACAGGGCGAGGCCGTAGCGGGCGGACGGGGCGTTCTTGTGGCCGCCGAAGCGGTTGAGGAACTCGCGGAAGCGGCCGACCGCGAAGTCAAAATTTTTGTCGTTGTACGCCTTGCGGGCGCTGTTGAGGACCAGGTCGGCCTGCTGGTCCGGCGTCATCTGGGCAGCAAGGGGCGGGGCGCCGAGCAGGAGAAAGACGACGAGCGCGACCGGCGCCGGGAACAGCAACCCGGTGCCGCGGCAATGGAAAGCAGCTGGCATCCGCGGGGACCTCCTCGAAACGATCCTGGCGCTGCCGGGCCGGCGGCGCCGAGGGGGTTGGGATTGCGACGATCGCCAATGTCGCCAACGGCCCGTGGCCCTCCGGGGGTGGAGGCGGGGTCGGCGGGAAAGTCAGGGCCTTACCACTCAGGACGACGGTACGGCGATAATAGTTTCGTGGGGGAGAGTCGTCTCGCCCAGGACAGCGTTCCGGTAGGAGCCAGCGCGGGCTGCCGGTTGGGGGTAGGGGAAGACCGGCCGGCGCCAACACCAGACTCGTATTGTGGCCGCCGGCGCGGGCCGCGTCAACAGACTAAATCCGGAAGTCGTGGATCGGTCGTCCCCCGCAGGCGGATTGTGAGGAGGCCGTGATATCGTTTCGCCCAGGGTTCCGGTGGCGCGATGAGGGTTCCGCCCCACCGCGAGGGGTAGCGGTCGGGACGCCCGAGGTGGAGTCTTCGGAACCCGGGCGGAGGGGCGGCATTTTTTCAGGAATCTGATTGCCGGGAGGATCCTGGCCCGTTACCATTTATACTTAATCGTAACCTTCCTACCCACCTGCGCCAGGCGTTCACCCGGGAAGTTGCATCGCCTGAATGTCGCGGACGTGTTCACTCTCCTCCTGCCACCCAACCAGTCAGGACACTGCCATGACGACAATCCGGATCACCTGTCCGTCGTGCAAGAAAAGCTACAACGTGGACGAGGCCTTGCGGGGCAAGAAGGTCCGCTGCCGCGAATGCGACCAGGCAATGGCCATCCCGGCGGCCGCGGCGCCGGCGAGGCCGACCAGGACGAACGGCGAGGGACTCACCGAGCGCAAGGCGCCGCCCCCCGTGCCGACGAGCCGGCGCGCCCGCGACGACCGGGACGACGAGGAGGATGAGCGGCCTTCCCGCCCGGGCGCCCGCCGGGGCCGCGACGAGGACGAGGACGAGGACGACCGGCCGCGCCGCGGCGGCAAGCGCAAGAAGGAGCAGGCCGGCTCATCGATGCCGCTCATCCTGATCGGCGGCGGTGTCGCCGCCCTGGTGGTGGTCGGCATCGTCGTGGTCTTGATCATCGCCCTCTCCGGCCGCAAGAGCGACGAGCCGGTGCCGCAGGGGAACCCGCCGGGGCCAATTGCGGCCGTCCAGAACCAGCCTGTGCCGCCGCAGTTCCAGCAGCCTCAACCACAGTTGCAGCCCCAACCACAGGCGCAACCCCAACCGCAGCCCCAGCCGCAGCCCCAGCCGATGGTGAAGCCCAACCCCGCTCCGGGTCGCCCCGATTTCGCTCCGCCTCCCCAACGCCAACCGCAGCCCGTGGGGGGGCCGGTTGATCTCGATAAGGGCCTGCTGGCGAAAATCACCCGCGCGACGGCACTCGTCCGCGTCGATTTGGGCGACCAGAGCTCGTCCGGGTCCGGTTTCCTCGTCAAATCGAACGGCGACACGGCCTATATCATTACCAACTACCACGTCATCGCGCTGGAAACCGCGCAGCCGCAGGCACCCAAGGGACCGTTCGGCCCCGGAATGTTCGGGGGGCCAGGGCGCCCCTTCGGCCCCGGCGGCCTCGGTAAGTTCGGCCCCGGCGGCCCCGGTAAGTTCGGCCCCGGTAAGTTCGGCCCCGGTAAGTTCGGCCCCGGTAAGTTCGGCCCCGGACAGTTCGGGCAGCCGAACCCACAGCCGCAGGCCCGACCCAAAGCAACGGTCGTCCTGCACAGCGGCACGCCGGAGGAGCAGGTGCTGCCCGCCGAGGTGGTGGCCATCGATCAAGAAGGGGATCTGGCGGCCCTGCGGGTGACGGGGGCGCGCAATCTGCCCGAGGCGATCGATGTCAGCCAGGAAGCTGCGGTCGCCGAGACGCAGCCCGTCTATATCTTCGGATTCCCGAGGAATCCGGGTCTGCGGCCACCGGGGAACCCGCCCGTCACCGTCGGTAAGGGGACTATCTCCGGCCTACGCCGCGACGCCAACAACGAGCTCATCGACGTGCATATCAACGGGGCGATCAATCCCGGCAACAGCGGCGGGCCGGTCGTGGACGCCCAGGGGCGACTGGTCGGCATTGCCGTTGCCACGGTGCCCGGAAAGCAGATCGGCTTCGCCATCCCGGCGGGCGAGCTGCAGCAAATGTTCAAGGGCCGCATCGCCAGCGGCTTCGTCGTCCGTTTGCAGCAGCAGGGGACGCAGCTCCGAGCCGTCGGCGAAACCTGGGTACACGACCGCAAGAGTGCCGTCCGGGCGCGCGATGTCCTGTCCGTGGCGTTGGGAAACGTGCCGCCCGGCCAGTTCGTGCCGGCCAACGAGGTCATGGTCCTGGCCCACCTCGCCGATCCGATGCTCAAGATCCGCACGGCAAGCGCCTTTTTCGCCGTGACGGAAGACGTCCCGGCACAACCCGACCCCAGGGGCTGGACTCAGCTCGCCAGGGCCACCCCGGTGGCGCTCAAGATCCAGGATCAGCTCGCGATCGGCAAGTTCATTCTGCCCCCGGGGGCCGTCCTGGATCAGACTTACGCCTTCCAGTTTGCCTACGTTAATGCCGACGGCAACACCGTCTACACCCAGCCCCATCTCGTCCGCTTGACGTTCCCGAAAAACACCAAGTCGGTGACGATCAACGTGAGCGACATCCCCGACGAGGCGACCGGCCGTTACATCGAGGACACGGCGGCGGGCGCGTTCGGCGCCAAGGTGAAGGTCAAGTCGAGGTCCAGGGACAGCCTGGTCCTGGAAGTCAATCCTGTCCCGGACCCCAAGGTCATCGCGCCGCAGATCCGGTTCGGCACCGTCACGAGCGTGAAAGGGCGGACCTTCGAGGTCAGGGCCAAGAAGATCGACTTGTCGCTGCCGGACGCTGCCGACGTGGACGGCGCCGTGGAAGATCTCAAGGGGAAGGATGAACGGCAGCTTATCGCCGCGGCCGACAAGCTCGCCAAGGCCTACGTTCCGTTGCCCGCGCGCCGCGCCGCGGTCGCCAAGGCGCTCGAACCGCACGTCACCAGCAAAAACATTTGGCTGGGCAAAGCGGCCCTGCGCGGCTTGAAGGTCTGGGGCGGCCCGGAAAACCTACCGGCCATCGCCGCCGCCACCGATAATAACTTTACGCGCGGCGAAGCCCTGCACTGCCTGGCCAGGTTCAAGGACGCCGCCGCCGCCGCCGCCCTCGCCAAGTGGCTCCCGTCCATCGGGGACCGCGCTTTCGTGGCCGCGGCCTTGAAAGCGATGGGTCCGGTCGCCGAAAAAGCGGTGATCCCTTACGTCAAGCACCAGGACATCTGGGCCGCCCAGGAGGCGTGCAAGATCCTCCAGGAGGTCGGCAGCGCCGAATGTATCCCCGTCCTGACCGAGGTCGCCAACGGCACGAACGTCTTCGTCAACGGGCACGCCCGCACTGCTCTTAACTCCGTGAGGGCTCGCAACAAGGGCGGCGCCTGAACCGGCGAGATCCCAAAGGCAACACGCGGGCCATGGGATTCGTCGGCCGGAAGGCAAAAGGGACGGGCACGTTTTCTCCTCTGAAGGGGGGAAACGTGCCCGTCCCTTTTTTGGGTCCTTTTTTTGGGTCGCGATTCTCTCTTGATGCTGTCTGCCCGCCGCGTAGAAAGGCCCACGTCGCCCGGCCCCTGTCCCCGTTGTCCGGTGGTTGTCATGGCCGACAAGCGGTTCGACCCGACGCTGAAGACGCTGGTGGACACGACGCCCCAGGCCTGGCCGGCCCTGGTAGACCGGCCGGCGGGGCCGACCGAAGTGGTGGACGCCGACGTCGCCCTCACCCTCAGCGGCGCCGCCGACAAGGTGCTGCGCGTCGGCAGCACGCCGCCCTACGTGCTGCACCTGGACTTCCAGGCCGGCCACGACTCGGCGGCGTTGCCGCCGCTGCTGCACCTGCGTAACGCCCTGCTGGAAAACCGCCACCAGTTACCCGTACAGAGCGTGGCCGTCCTCCTCAAGCCGGAGGCCGATTCCCCCGCGCTGACCGGGACGTACCGGCGCGGCTTTCCCGGCGAGGAACCGTACCGCATCTTTCGCTACCGGGTGCTGCGCGTCTGGCAGATGCCGCCCGCGGTGTTCCTGTCCGGCGGGCCGGGTCTGCTGCCGCTGGCGCCGATCAGCGCCGTGACAGCGGCGGAGTTGCCTGGCATAATACAGCAGATGAACGTCCAGTTGGAGCGGCGCCCCGGGCGGGCGCGGGCCGCTGACGTGTGGGCGGCCACCTATGTGCTCATGGGGCTGCGCTACCCGCGGGAACTGCTGGGCACGCTGCTGCAAGGAGTCGGATCCATGAAAGAATCGGTCACCTATCAGGCCATCGTGGAGGAAGGGAAAGCCCTCGGCAAAGCGGAGGGCAAAGCGGAGGGCAAAGCGGAGGGCAAAGCGGAGGGCAAAGCGGAGGGCAAAGCGGAGGGCAAAGTGGAGGGCGCCGTCGAGGAGGCCCGGAAGCTCTTGAGGCTCCTGGGCGAAGAGGGCTTCGGCGCCCCGGATGCGAAGGCGGTCGCCGCGCTGGAGCGGCTGACGGACCTGGCCGAGTTGGAAGCGATGATCCCGCGGCGGTTGAGCGCGGGGAGTTGGCAAGAATGGCTCGGCCTGCCGACCCCACGGCGCTCCTCCGGGCG
>JBBRPS010000372.1:0-9791 GCA_038227745.1 Gemmatales bacterium
GCGGGACGCCTGCACCACAACCCGGAGACCTTCCGCCGTACCAGGAATCAGAAACCGAGAGACACGAGGCCGGAGCGCCAGCGAGCCAAGTTCCTCGCTGGCGCTCCGGCCTCGTGTCTCGATGCCGCCTGGGTTCTGCGCCCGTTCATCAGTTCGCCACGGCTGCGCCGCCGAACTTTTCCGGGGGAAGGCCCCGGAGCAGGTGCCCGGGGCGGTTCGTTCGGTAATAGGTCATTTCGCCCGCGTAGGGTTGGTCCTCGGGCGCGTGCAGGAACCGGCCGCCCTTGCCCCATTTGCTCTCGATCAGGATCAGCCCGTCCGCGTCCGCGGTCCGCACCAGGCCGGTGTGGATGACCCTGGTCGCGTCGTGGTAAACGATCAGGTCGCCGGGCCGCGGCCGGGCCACCGGCGTGTAGCCGTTGTCCTTCAGAATCAACTCGACGTCCGGCCCCCGCACCCAGTACCGCCCCCCCGTGAAAACCCAGCCGTGGCAATTGCTCGCCTCACCGGGCGGCGCCCGGCGGATTACGCGCTCCGTCAGGGAGCACAGGCGCAGGACGGCCCCCTCGAGGGCACGCAGTTTCCCGTCGTCCTCGGGCAGGGCCGAGCGGTAGAGCGCGACGAGGCGCCCGGCGTCGGTGCGGGCGTCGTGCGCGTGACTGGGCGTGATCTCCCCCAGCTGATGCACGGGGGCACCCGCCTCGGCCGCGGGCCAGTAGGACACATCTGGCTCGGCCCGCCGCGCCCACAGCAAACTCAGCGCGGGACCGGCGATCAGCAGAGCAGCCCACTGCAGCCGCGGACGGCCGGCCACGGCCAGCGCCACGGCACAGGCACGGGCAACGCCCGGCGAGCGCAGGGCCAGGAACAGCCCACAGGCGCAGGCGAGAAGCAGCGGCGGCAGCCACAGGCCGTCCGGCTGACCCGTGAGCGCCGCGGTCCCCCCCAGGCCAGCCAGCGCGAGCGCCAGGACCAGCAGGAGCCTGCGACCGCCAAAGGGCCCTCGGCTCAGCAGGCCCATCAGGCCGAACAGCGTGCCGAAGAGCGCGAGCAGGCAGACGGCGATCAGGTTCGCGTCGGTCGGGTGCAGGGGCATGAATCGACCCTCCGGAGTCACCGGGACGCCCCGCGCGGGTGGTGGCCACCGCCGGGGCCTCTCGCCGGACGTTCCCCTTCTGGAGCGAGCTTGTAAAGGTAGGGTAAGGCCGCGGGGATGAGACGCCGGTGAGAAGTGGGTTACGAGTTTATGAACTCCGAGCCGTGCCCCGGCGTCGTGCGAACTTGCACACCTCCCCCTGAATGCTATGGTTGAGTGCTGTTGCCCCCCGTGGGTCGGGGCCGGCGCGGGATCCCTGGCTGCGGCCGAAGGAGGAAAGCACTCGTGAAGCAACTCTACTGCACGTCGGCGGACCGTGGCGACAACGGGACGAACGGCGCGGGGCCGGGGGCGCGCGTCCGGGCCGCGTCCGCCGGGCTGGCGCCCGACCGCGTTCAGGCCATCCTCCGCCATGCCGGTTACGCCTCACCGGCCCGTGGCGCCGCGCCCGCGGCCGAGCCCCCCACGCGCCTGGCCCTGCTGCAGACGTCCGACGCCGGCCGCTTCCTGTGCCACAGTGCCTGCCTGGGCATCGACCCCGCCACGGGGCAGAACGGCAAGTTCTTCTCCCACGTGCTCCTCGAAGTGCCCGCGACGCTCGACGCCCAGCACGCCATCCAGAGCTGGGGCAGCCCGGTGTGGCAGCGGGCCGACCAGGGCGGAGCCGAACTGCCGGAGGCCCTCTACCTGCCGGTCTCCTCCACGCTCGACGACGAGGATCTGGCCCGCTTCCTCGACCGACCGGCGCACCGCGACCTGCTGGAGTTCGTCCTCACCGCCCTGCTCACAACGCCGCCGCAGGCGCGCATCTTCGTCGCGGCCCCGGCCGAGGCCGTCGCCCGCTGCGTCTACGGCGCCACCCGCGCCCTGCCGCCCTTCCTCCTGGAAAACTTTACGTTCTCGACCTACGAGCGCGACCCGCAGCAGTGCCCCGCCCGCCTCGTCGGCACCTGCTGGGGGGACGGGGCCGACCTCGACCTGCCCGAGGCCTGCTATGCCGGCGGCGGCGTGGCTTACAACGCCTCCACCGGCCGCAGCAGTGAGCTGCCCGGCGAGTTGCCGTTCGTCGCCTTCGCCGTCACCGCGCTGGCCGAGCGCCGCACCGCGGCGCTGGACGAGTTCCACGCCACCTGCCAGCGCCTCGGCGTCAAGGATCCGGGCCTGTTCGAGCTGGTCTACCGGCTGGCACGCGGCGGCGCCTCCCTGACGAAGGAGGAGTCGCAGAAGGTCCTCAACCACCCGACGCTCTGCCCGTGGGTGGCGGCGCGGCCCGACGCGGTGGGGCAGTTCCTCGACTGGGCCCTGGAAGACCAGGCCTATGCGATGGCGACGTTTTCGCGGGCCGTCGCGGCGCTGCGCCAGAAGCCCGACGTGCTCGCCCGCCTGGCGCAGGCCGTGCAGGAACGCGGCCTGGCCGCCCTGCGCGGGGGCGACCTGGTGCGCACCCGCAACGCCCTGGAAGCGCTGATGCCGATGGTGGCGCCGGTCCGATCGGCGGCGGTGTGGAACGACCTGCTCGCCGCCCTCACCGACCCGGAGGCGCTGCCGTGGGAGATGCGCTGCTACCTGCTGCCGCGCCTGGTCCGCCTGCGGCCGGCGCCGGAAGGCGGGGTGCAGCGCTGGCTGGACGTCCCAAGGGAACGGCTGCCGAGCCTTCTCGCGCTCGACCTGCCGGAGGCGAGCCGGCTGGCCGCGTGCCTGGCCTGTTTGCGGCGCGACGGCGAACCGTCCCGGGAACTGGCCCGGACACTGAGCGCCCACCCGGCGCTGGTCTTCGCGGCCCTGCGAGAGTTGCCGGCCGACCCCGAGGGCGAAGCTCGGGCCGAGGCGCTGTTCCGTGCCGTCCTCGCCGAGCGGCCGGCGCACGCCTGGGGGGACGAGCTGCTGCGCCACGGGCGCTCGCTGCCCGCCGCGGTGCTCGACCACTGCCTGAACGTCGCCCTGGAGAACGGCCACACCGCCGCCCAGGACCTGGTCGCCGCGGGCCACGGGCCGGCCCTCCTGGAACTGCTCCGCGACCGGCCGACGCTCGACCGCCTGGCCGCGCAGCTCCTCAGCCGCCCGGCCGATAACCTGCGGACGGACGGCGGCCGCGCCGAGTTCTTGCAGGCGCTGACCGGGGTTGCCGGCCTGCGCCCCGAGGTGCGGGCGCGCCTGGAGGCGTGCCTGGGTTTCCGGGCGTTCCTGGAGCGGCCGTCGCTCGAACGCGAGGCCCTGGACCGGGCGGCGGCCGCCCTGCGCTTCGAGCCGCCGCTGTTCCCGTCGGAAGTCCGCGACCGCCTGGTCGCCGCCGTCGCCACCGAGTTGGCCGGCCGGGGCGGCGCGGAGGTGCAGGCGGATCTGGAAAGAGTCTTGCTCGCGCTTGGGGCGGGCTGGCCGGGCGGCGCATCGGGCCTGTACCGGGCGCTGCTGCACGACCGGCAAGGGCAGCGGGGGGCATGGCGTCGGCCCGACCTGCTGCACGCCTTCCTGGCGGTGGCGCTGGGAGCGCGGCAGTCCGCGGAGGTAGCGGGCCTGCTCGAGAACCTCGACGCGGAGGCGTACGCGCTGGCGCAGCAGGCGGCCCAGCAGGGCGGGGCGAGGATCCTGGCCGCCATCGACCAGCGGGCGGCGCAGTGGCCCGCGGCGGCCCGCAGTCAGTGGGGCTTCCTCGGGCGTGCGGTCCGGCCCCGCGGGGTGCGCCAGCTGCTGCGAGAGGCCGCCCTGTTCGGCGCGGGGCTGCTGATCGGCGGAGTCGGGGTGGTCGGCCTGCGCTGGTTCGGCTTGCTGTAACCCCGGGGCCGTCGGGCGTGCGGGGCGTGTCTCGGGGCCGAATCAGGCGTCCGGTTTCTGCTCGGGTGGGGCCGCCCCCAGGAGTACCTGGAGTTGTGCCAGGCGCTGCTCCAGGGCCAGCCGCGCTTGCCGTTCTTCCGCGGCCTGACGCTCGGCGTCTTCGCGCCCGCGCTTGTGCCCGGTCGCGGCGCGCTCCGCCTTCTCGCGGTGTTGCCTCTCTTCGGCCGCGGCGCGCTCCGCCTGTTCGCGGTGCTGTCTCTCCTCAACCGCGGCGCGCTCCGCGTTCTCGCGGACCCGCTTCTCTTCGGCCGCGGCGCGCTCCGCGTTCTCGCGGTGCTGCCTCTCTTCAAGTGTGGCGCGCTCCGCCTCTTCGCGGTGTTGCCTCTCCTCAACCGTGGCGCGCTCCGCCTGCTCCCGGACGCGCCTGTCTTCCGCCGCGGCGCGCTCCGCCTCTTCGCGGCCCCGCCTGTCCTCGGCCGCTCGGCGTTCCGACTCATCCAGGAGCCGTTTGAGATCCCCAGGCAGCGGCACCAGGTCGCCCTTGTACCAGTAGCGCACCCACCCGCCCAGCAGTGCCAACTCCACTTTGACTTCCGGGACGGGATACCGGCCGTGCTCGTTGGGCGTGACCGTACGGTACTTCATGCCGTCGTGCCGGTAGAGGGTAATCTCCAGGCCGTCCGGGTAGAAGAGCAGGTAGTAAGGCACTTGCAGATCTAGCTCGTACTTCTTGAAGCTGTCCTCATAATCCTTCCGCCTGCTGCTTGCCGAGACGTACTCCATCATCCAGAACGGCCGGACCGGCTGGAACGGCAGGTCGTAACTGCCGCCGGCCTCGATCTCCTGCTCGCAGACCACCATCATGTTGTCCGGCACCACCTGCCCGGGCCTGGACCGGCCGGGGACCGGGTATTGCACGAGCAGCTCGTTGAAGAGCTGGATCTCCGGGTTGTCCGCCGCGATCAGTGCAAAACTGCAGACCGTGATCTTCCGCTGCGTGGCCTGGGCGGTGGCTTCCATGAAGTGCTCCGGTGGCAGACTGCGCAGGTACGCCTCGGCGGCGTCCGCGTATTCGGCCTGCGTCAGGGACTGTGGCTCGGCTGTGGACATGCTCCTTCCTCCTCACCCCGCGTTGAAACCGACCCAGTTATAGCCGTCTTCCCCCAGAACGGGAAAGGCGAATCCGAGCGCCTCGGGCAAGGCCGGGGCGTGCCCTGGCCTGGCCTGGTATGATACAGGACCGGACGCGCGGCGCCGCGCGTCCGACCCCCTGGCGTGAGGGCCAACCGTGCTTCGCGAAGAACAGATCGACATCCGCCGGCAGCGCGGCCTCGAGGGGAAGTTCCGCATCCAGAACCTCGGCCGCAACCGCGTCTTCAGCGACTACCAGGTCACCAACCCGGCCAGCGGCGGCCAGTACCGCGTCAGCATCCGCGGCTTCGACGTCAACGACAACCTGTGCGAGTGCCCCGACTTCAAGACCAACACGCTCGGCACCTGCAAGCACATTGAGGCCGTCCTCGCCGCCCTGCGCGCCGAGGCCCCCGCCCAGCTCCGCCAGCGCAAGGCCGCCGTCACGCGCCCCGAGATCTCGCTGCACTACGGCGAACAGCTCTGCCCGGTCCTGCACCTGCCGCCGCGCCACTCCGACGCGCTGGGTACCCTCGCCGAGCGCTTCTTCGCGCCCAACGGCCGCTGGAAGGGCGGCGAGCAGTACCACGCCCTCATCGAGGCCGTGCAGAAGGTGCCCGAGGACGTAACCCTGTTCTCCGACGCCATGGAGTTCATGGAGCGCGAGATCGAGCGGCGCGAGATGGCGGAGCGCGAGCAGGTACTCGTGCGGCAGCTCGAGGCCGGTATCCTGCACCTCGACCTGATCAAGGTGCCGCTCTACCCGTACCAGGTGCGCGGCGCCCTGTTCGCGGCCTACCGCGGCCGCTGCATCCTCGGCGACGACATGGGCCTGGGCAAGACCGTCCAGACGCTGGCCGCCGCCGAGCTGCTGGCGCGCGAGCGCGGCGTCGAGCGCGTCCTGGTCGTCGCGCCCGCATCGGTCAAATACCAGTGGGAGAGCGAGATCCGCAAGTTCACCGACCGCCCGGTGCAGGTGATTGAGGGCGGCAGCCAGGCTCGAAGGGCGCAGTACACGCAGCCGACGTTCTACCGCCTCATCAACTACGAGCAGGTGCTGCGCGACGGCGGCGAGCTGAACGCCTGGCACCCCGACCTGATCGTGCTGGACGAGGCCCAGCGCATCAAGAACTGGGAGGCGAAAGTGTCGCGCGCGGTCAAGAAACTGCGCAGCCGCTACGCGCTGGTGCTGACGGGCACGCCGCTGGAGAACAAGCTGGAGGAGCTGTACAGCATCGTGCAGTTCGTGGACGACCGCCGCCTCGGCCCGGCGTTCCAGTTCCTGCACGAGCACCGCGTTCTCGACGAGCACGGCAAGGTGATCGGCTACCGCAACCTGCACAAGATCCGCGAGAAGCTGGAGCCGATCCTGCTGCGGCGCACGCGCGCCGAGGTGCTCAGCCAGTTGCCCGAGCGGACCGAGAGCACGGTGTTCGTGGAGCTGACCGACGCCCAGCGCGGCCCCTACACCGACCAGCAGGCGACGCTGGCGCGGCTGGTGGCGAAGAAGTACCTGACGGAGGTGGATAGGCGGCGAATCCTGGGCTGCATCACGAACATGCGGATGCTGTGCGACAGCACGTTCCTGTACGACAAGCAGACGAACGTCTCGCCGAAGCTGGAGGAGTTCGCCGAGCGGTTACGGGAACTGGTACTGGAGGGGCCGCACAAGGTGGTGGTGTTCAGCCAGTGGGAGCTGATGCTGCGCAAGGCGGCGGAGGTGGTGGAGGGCCTGAAGGTCGGCCACACGATGCTGTACGGGGGCGTGCCGGGCAAGGAGCGGCGCGGGCTGATGGAGCGCTTCCGCGAGGACCCGGAGTGCCGTGTGTTCCTGAGCACCGACGCGGGCGGCGTGGGGTTGAACTTGCAGGCCGCGGACACGGTGATCAACCTCGACGTGCCGTGGAACCCCGCGGTGCTGGACCAGCGGATCGGTCGGGTGCATCGGCTGGGACAGCACCGGCCGGTGCAGGTCATCAACCTGATCACGCGCGGCACGATCGAGGAGCGCGTGCTGCGGACGCTGGAGCGGAAGCGGACGCTGTTCGAGGGCGTGTTCAGCGGCACGACCGACGAGGTGGCGGTCGAGGCGCTGGGGCAGCAGGCGTTCCTGGAGACGGTGCGCAGCCTGGTGAGCGAGGAGGAGGCGCAGTCGCCCGCGCCGAAAGTGCCGGCCGCGACCGAACCGTCGCCGGCGCCGCTGGAGGCGGTGCTGCAGGCGGGGGTGCAGTTCCTGGAGGCGCTCGCCGGTTGGCTGGCGCCGGCCGCGGCGCAGGACGGCCAGGCGGCGAACGGCCAGCAGCAGGCGAAGGCGCCGCTGTCGGTGGCGACGGATGCGCGGACGGGACAGCCGGTGCTGCAGGTGCCGCTGCCGCCGCCTGAAATCATGCAGCGCGGGGCGGCGGCGCTCGGCACGATTCTGCGCACGGTGGCCGCTGCGAAGAAGGGGGAGGCGTGAAGCGGCCGGAGCTTGAGGCGTGGGAGAACGAGGGCGGCGCCGTCGCGAGCGGGTCGCAGGTTCCGCGCCGCCCCACCGCCGAGGAGGACAGGCTCGGCCGCGTGTTCCACGAGGTCGATCTGCCCGAGATCCAAGGACTCAATCTCCAGGGGCTGCCCCACGAAGACATCGCGCGGCTCCTGCCGTCCTACGACGGTGAGCATCCGATCAAAGCCTTCCTCCTTGATCGTGAGACGGGAAAGGTGTATGGCATCGCGAGCGGTTGGGATCCCGATACTGTGACGCATAACGGGATGTTGTTCCGGTGTGGGGCGATCACCCCAGAGGCAGCGGCGCAGGCCGGGGAAGGCTGGGCGCACCTGGGAAATCATATCGAGCCGGTTGGGGCGGCGTTCATGCGCAAGATGAGGATCACGGGCGCCGACATCTACATCAATGGTCGGAACCCTTGCTGGGGTACGCCGGACGGGACGGGCTGCCATTCCTGGTTGCCCGCCTTGCTGGCCGAGGGTTCCCAGATGACCGTGTACAATAAGTACGGATCGAATTGCCTCCGTTCGCGGCCCGATCGGATCTTCGACTACACCGGAAAATAGGACTAGTAGGGAGTGATAATGTCGCAATGGTATCTGATCGACGGCAGCATGCCCGCGGACAGTCCGGAGGAGTTCCCGAAGGTGGCCATCCGGTCGGAGGCTCACTTGCGGGACGAACTCGGGCGCCTGCGCGAGAGAAGGCCGGGCATTTTCGCGCTTGAAGGGCCTGACGGCCTTGCCCTGCAGATCGGCATCGGCGGCCCCTGTGCGGGGATCCGGGTATTCAACTCCGGAAAGGCGCAGCACACGGTCTTGACGGATTGCCACCACTCTGAGAAGCGGATCGACTTCGCGGCCGAGGAGGACACGCTCGCCTTCTGGCCCGACGAGTTGATGCCCGTGGAGCGGGCGATCGACATTGCCGCGTACCTCTATGCGCACCGGCGACTGCCTGATGACGTGTCGTGGAAGGAGTGGAACGACGGCGCCAAGCGGTGGGTCGTTAAAGCCGTCGAATGACTCTCGACTGGAAAAGCAACCCGGAGGATGTCATGCCCGTCCCTGGACCGGTTGCTGTGGCTCACCTCACGGCCCGTGCCTTGATTGAGCAGGCTGAGGCGGCCTTCCTGCGCGATTTCTCGACCTTGCTGGCGGAACACGCCGGGGAGTGGGTCGCCTACCACGGCCCGCAGCAAATCGGCTTCGGGCGCACCCGGAGTGCCGTGTGTTCCTGAGCACCGACGCGGGCGGGGTGGGGTTGAACCTGCAGGCCGCGGACACGGTGATCAACCTCGACGTGCCGTGGAACCCCGCAGTGCTGGATCAGCGGATCGGTCGGGTGCATCGGCTGGGGCAGCACCGGCCGGTGCAGGTGATCAACCTGATCACGCGCGGCACGATCGAAGAGCGCGTGCTGCGGACGCTGGAGCGGAAGCGGACGCTGTTCGAGGGCGTGTTCAGCGGCACGACCGACGAGGCGCTGGGGCAGCAGGCGTTCCTGGAGACGGTGCGCGGCCTGGTGAGCGAGGAGGAAACGCTGTCGCCCGCGCCGACAGTGCCGGCCGCGACCGAACCGTCGCCGGCGCCGCTGGAGGCGGTGCTGCAGGCGGGGGTGCAGTTCCTGGAGGCGCTCGCCGGTTGGCTGGCGCCGGCGGCCCCTTCGTCGGACGGTCAGGCAGTCAACGGCCAGCAAGGGACGCAGCCATCGCCGGTGGCCGTGGCGACGGATCCGCGGACGGGACAGCCAGTGCTGCAGGTGCCGCTGCCGCCGCCGGAACTCATGCAGCGCGGGGCGGCGGCGCTGGCGGCTATCCTCCGCACCGTGGACCCAGCGAAGAAGGACGGCGGGTGAACCCAGTGAACCGGCCACCTGACCCTTGGGAGCGAACCGGCCCTGCCAAGCAACTTCCCCACAGAACCGCCCAGTCTGCCCACTTGCGCGAACCGGCGCGGTTTTCTCCGTGTCTGGTTGACATGTGTCAACAAACGGCTAGGATATAGCCGATGAGTAGGCCGAGGCACCCGGATAAGCATATTGAAAAGGCCATCGCCTACGCGGAATCGCTGGGCTGGTCAGTTCGTACGGGCGCACGACACGGTTTGCACCTGCCGGGGGGAAGTCCTACACTGTCCTGAGCGAACGCGACCCCATTTTCCCCCCAAGTCCTGAAAGAGGCCAGGGATGGCACACGCCGAGAAGCGTACCTCCGCAGTAGAAGAAGTCCGCGCCTACGTCGAAGGCGTGGCCAAAAACCTCGTCGAGAAGCTCTACGGCCCGGACGGCCCCCCCTGGGGTACC
>JBBRPS010000373.1:0-9778 GCA_038227745.1 Gemmatales bacterium
AGGGCGAGGCGGCCATCGGGGCTGAACGCTACCGATTTCACCCAGCCCGTGTGCCCCTCGAAGGAGCGGAGGCAGCGGCCGCTGGCCACCTCCCACAGCCGCACCGTCTTGTCATCACTCCTCGAGAGGGCGAGGCGGCCGTCGGGGCTGAACGCCACCTGGCCCGTGTGCCCCTCGAAGGAGCGGAGGCAAGCGCCGCTGGCCATCTCCCACAGCCGCAGTGTCTTGTCCTCACTCATGGAGAGGGCGAGCCGGCCGTCGGGGCTCAATGCCACCGAGTACACCGATTCCGTGTGCCCCTTGAGAGCGCTGAGGCAGGCGCCACTGGCCACCTCCCACAGCCGCACCGTCCGGTCAAGGCCCCCCGAGAGGGCGAGCCGGCCGTCGGGGCTCAATGCCACCGAGAACACTGGGCCCGTGTGCCCCTGGAGGGAGCGGAGGCAGCGGCCGCTGCCTACCTCCCACAGCCGCACCGTTGCGTCCCAGCTGCCCGAGAGGGCGAGGCGGCCGTCGGGGCTGAACGCCACCGAATTCACCCCGCCCGTGTGCCCCTCGAAGGAGCGGGGAAGTTGCTCGGAAGGGTCACTCATGGATCGCGCCAGGGCCAGCGCGGCAGTGATTCCAGCCCGGTTCGTGCCCGCCTCGATGGCCTTGCTCAGCAATTGAACCGCTGCCTGCGCATCGACGCGTTCCAGGTGAACCAGCCCCAGGAGGTAGTCCACGCGCACAGCATCGGCGGACGAGGCGCGGACTTCCCGCAACTTGAGCAGCAGGTTCTGGTCCGTCATCCGCGCCGAACGCCACTGGATGAGGCCCCAGTTGTACGTGGCTTCGGGATGGTGTGGGTCCACACCCAGGGCCTCTTGCCACTTCTTTTCCGCCGCTTCCTGCTTTCCCAGATGCACGAGCGACACCGCCTGATTGTTGCGCGTATCTGCAAGTAATTCTGCGGGATTCGGCTTCTCGCGCGGATAGGGCTGTCCCGTCACCTACTGGTAGATGGTCTGCAGCGCATCCGCCACCTGCATCAGGTCGTGCGGGCGATCCTCCGGCCGTTTCTGCAAGCAGGTACTCAGCAAGTCCTTCACGGCGGACGGCATCGACGGCAAGTGCGGCTCGTCCGGCTCGCGCTGCAAGCCGAGATGGGCCACCTGTCCGCCCGGCCAGACGATCTTGCCCAGGAACATGTGCAACACGCTCACCGCCCACGACCATACATCCGTCCGCCGCGTCAGCTTGGGCCAGCGCTCGCTCGGGATCCCGCCCTTCTTCTTGGCCATGATGTCGGCCTGCTCCGGGGAGCAGAAAGCCGCGGTCATCATGCCCGCGCCTGTTGCCAGCAGCGTTTGCTCGGCCGCCCCGTGATCCACTTCTCCCGATGCAACCGCCTTGGCGCCAGCCAGTCCGAAGTCGGTGACCTTGGCGACGCCGTCCGCCGTCAGCATCACGTTGAGCGGCTTGACGTCCTGGTGGATGAGGCCCAGGCCGTGGACGTAGTGCAGTCCCCACGCCGTCTGGATGGCGACGTCCAGGATACGTCCCAGAGCCGCCTGCAACCCGCCCTCATATAGCCGCGGCACCTTCGGCATGCCCTCGTCCAGGCGCTTCGGCTTCGAGGCGATCCACTCCTGAAGCGTGCCGCCATCGACATACTCGATGAAGACGCGCGGCACGCCGCCCAGCACGCGGACGTAGTGGCAGGCCACGATGTTCGGGTGTAGGCCGATCGTATCGACCCACTGCTCCGCTTCCGTCGTGAAGTTCTCGATGTCCCTGGCGCTGGTGGACTTCGTCGGCAGGACGGACTTGACGGCCAGATCCTTGCTCCACTCCAGGTGCCGGACGAGGTTGACGCGGCCCATGCCGCCCTCGGCGTAACCCTTTTCCGTCCCGGGAAGCTTCATCACCTTGTACAGGTCGAGGATGATGTCGCCAGGCTCCCAGTTGAGCGGAATGCCGTCCTCGCCGCGCGGCCGCTCCTTGGCTGCGACCGGCTCCTTCGGCACAGGGGCGGCAGGCGCGGGCGGTTCGACGCCATCGACTGGCTTGCCAGCGGATGCTTCGTCGAGGACAATCGTGGCGCCACACTTCTTGCATTTCGCTTTCTTTCCGCGGAGCGCTTCCTCGATCTTGTAGCGCGCCGAACACCGCGGACAGGGAACGATGACAACGGCCATGACCACCTCGCCAGCAACCGGGCGCTCGCGCCGCGAACCGGGGAGCGACCTCGCCCCATTCTCCCTGCGCCGCGAGCGTTTGTCGAGTCCCTACTTCATTTCGGGCCTCATCTCTCTATTCGGGGACTTTCGGCCGCGTGGGGAAAAATGGGCGTGGAAAATCTTTCGGGAGCGTCCCCCGAATGCGTGTAACCGCGATGCGCAGTCCTCGGAGCGAAGCGCGTCGGTATACTTGACGCGGAATCGTTCAGGCAACGGTGAGCGGCGCTCGCCTTGCGCCTCACGAGGCTGCCGCGTTGACCGCAAGGCGATGCTGCCATGTGGTCGGGCGGCTGCGGGAGACGCGCCATGGCGGACTACGACGACGCGGAACGGCACGCTCTCCAGGAGGTGGAGCCGGAGGACCAGCTCAAATGGCTGCTGGAGGAAGTGGACGAGGACTTGAGGTTCTTCGGCTGGCTGCAAACGCAGCTGGCGCCGCCGCCCGGCGTGCCGCAGTTGCGCTGCGACTGCGTGGCGGGCCTGCGTTCGCGCAGCGGCACGCAACCGCCGTGGGCCTGCCTGATCGAGGCGCAGGGCCAGCCGCTCGCAGGCATGGCCGTGTGGATGACGATCTACCTCGGGCTGTTGCACAACCTGCTGCGCTACGATGGCCGCGACCCCTTCCAGATGATGGGCGTGATTCTCAACCTCAGTGAGGGCGAACTGAGCCACGCCGTCCACTGGCGCGTCCCCCTCAAGAAGCAGACCTCTGCCGCCGCCGACGCCGGGCCACCTTCCTCCGGCCCGTCGCCGGCGCCAGCCCCGGGCGTCACGTGCGCGTTCATCATCAAGAACGTGCGCAAGGAGAGCGCCGAGAAGACCTTGGACCGAATCGACCGCGGCGAACTCGGCTTGTGCATTCTGGTGTGGCTTCCTCTAATGGTAGGGGCCGACAAGCCAGAAATCGTCCGTCGCTGGCGCGACCTGGCGATGCGGCAGAAGCAGTTACATCTGTCCGGCAATTACGGCGTCCTGGCGCTGGTGTTCGCCGACATGGCCGACCGCAAGCAACTCTGGAAAACCGGGTTGGAGGGCTTCAACATGCAAGAATCCACGATTATGCGCGAATGGCGCGAGGAAGCAAAGAAGAAGGGCAGGGAAGAGGGCACGCTGACGACGGCGCGAGCAGCGGTGGTGAACGTGCTGCAAGCGCGGTTTCCGGAAACGCCTGTGTCGGAAGGTGTTCGCTCCGCGCTGGAGAAGAACGTGGACGTCCGGCAACTGACCGACTGGCATCGCGAGGCCGTCTTGACCATGTCTCTCGCCGACTTCGAGCATTTCCTCGCCCCACCCGGAAACTTTTTCTCGCCGCCGGCTACTTGAGATCACCGGCTCACCGGAGTATCTTGATCCGCTGAATGCAACCCCATCGCAGGAGGGTTTCGACGATGCCCGCGACCTCTTCGGCGCGCTTTCCGGCGACGGCCTGGAGCTGCCTCGAGGCCGTCCGCGATCCGCAACACCCGAAGTACGTCACCGCCGTCAACCGCCTCATCACGACCTACTGGCGGCCGGTCTTCTGCTTCCTCCGCAAGAAATACCCTGCCGCCCCGGACCTCGAAGGGCTGACGCAACAGTTCTTCCTCACGCTGGTCACGAAGGGCTGGGTCGCACGGGTGGATCCGACGCGCGGCCGGTTCCGCGATTTTCTGTGGAAGATCCTCAGCCGCTTCGCCTTTGACCAGATCGCCCGCGCCCCCCAGCAGGTCCAGTTCGAGCAGCGCTTCGTGTCCGTCCACAGTCTGATGGAAGACAGCGACCGCTCCTACGAGCCGGCCGGGGACGAAACGCCCGAGGAAGCGTTCGACAAGGCATGGAAGACCGCCCTGCTGCAGACCGTCCGCCGCAACCTCGAAGCGCACTACGCGGCCGCGTCCGACCCCGAGGAGCGGCAGCGCTACGCGATCTTCGCCGCGCTGCACTTCGTCGAACGCGCCGACGACCGACCGACTCAGGACGCCCTCGCCGCTCGCTTCGGCATCACCCGCGATCAGGTGAGATACGCGGTGGAACAGGTACGGAAGCGCTCCGAACGGCTGCTGCGCCAGGAGATCCGCGATCAAGTCGGGGCGGAAGAGGACGTGGAGGATGAGATCCGGAAGCTGTTGTGACCGGGGCTTCGGCGAGACGATCCCGCGCCACGAACACGGCGACCGACCTAGCCTCCCGGAAGCGTAGCCCGAGGTTTCTCGTTGCCGAACGTGCCGCTTTCCGGACGGCCCTGGAGATAAACCGCCGACCAGCCGATTACATGTCAGCGGCTCTTCCTTGCACGGCTGTCCCAGTCCCTATTTGGGAATGGCCCAGTGCTGATTCGGGACCGCCACCTTTTCGCAGCCGGCCTCACTTCCCGCCGAACTCGCCCAGCGCCAGTTCGCCGTTCGTGGGCGCCCCGTCGTCGGGCCAGTCCTCGAAGCGGACTGGCACAAAGCCATTTTTTCCAGGTTTTTTGCTGATATTCCGCAGTGCAGTGCAGGACGGATGCAGGAAATCGGTGGAACCTGGAAGAATCTGTGGGGTATACTGCCGCCCGCTTGAAAACCGCCCCCGACATCGCTGCCATGCAGGAGGCGTTTGAGCAGGCCCTTCTCCGCATGAAGACGGTCGCTCGCTTTCGTCTTCGCCACCTCGACGCGGAAAGCAAAGAAGAACAACGAGCCGACAACTTGCTAACGCGCTCGAACTCGCGACCGGCGTTCATCGAGAAAATCGCACCCATACTGTACAGCAGATCCCTAGCAATTAGCGACTTGTCGGCCCATTGAAGAAGAAGCCATCGCCGAAGTTCTCGCCGTCTGCTGGGAGCAATTCCGCCGCCTGATGGAACGCGGAAGAGACCCGACGCCCTTCGTGCAGAAGCTCGCCGAGTTCGCCACGCGACGTGTTCGGTCCGGCCGTCTGTTCGCGGGCGCGCGTCTTCGTGACGTCCTTTCACCGATGCACCGACCCGATTGCCAAGTCGAGTCGCTGACGTTCGAGGAAGACGACCACGTGAATCCCTTGCTGATCGACGCCCTGACCGACCGAAAAACCCCGTCGCCGCCGGACGAAGCAGCTGCACGGATCGACTTCGCCGACTGGTTAGCAACGCTCGACTGGAGGAAGCGGCACGCCATGCAGCAGATGGCCCGAGGCTGGAACACGGTGGATGTCAGGAAGCGCGAGGGCGTCACCGGTGGAGCGATCTCCATGATGAGGCAGAAGCTCGCCGAGTCGTGCCCTTTCCTGAACGACTGATGGAAGAAGACATTCACTCCGAGGTGAAGCGACTGCTGGACGCCTCCGAGCGCCTCTACGAAGAGGAGGTCGCCGTAATCCGCGAGCGGTTGCGTCCCGAGTTCGAGGCGCTTCTGGGACTACCGGAGGAGGAATTTCAGAGGCGCCGCTACGAGTTGCATCTGAAGGAAGAGGAATACCTGGCCGGGCCGACGACGGAATGGTATCTGCGGACCTGGCGGATCTGCGAGTGGTGCCGCAAGAACGGGATCGGGTGAGGTAGACTGCCCGCGATGGAGTCGCCCCACCAGTCCGACACGCAGCCCGAGGCCCCGGCGAAGGCCACCGTCCCGACAGAACACGATCGCGAGAACTTCCGCATCCGCCAGGAGATCGCCGAACAGCAGGAGCGCGAATACCGCGAGTGCTATCTCCTGGCATTCGGCGCGTTCGGTCCCGGCTGGCTCCCGAGCCACCAGCACGTCTTGATCGATAAGGAGGAGGCAGCGCGCGTGCGGTACACGCAGGAGCGGCCCCAAGTCGCGGCGACCGTCTACACCGTCCGTCATGCCGATGGCCGCGTCCGCCACTTCACCGTCGAGGACGGCCGCGTGAAGGAACACGCGAGCTACGAGGCGGGGTTCGGCGCGATGCTCCTTGAACCGCACCCGACGCGCACCATCGAGGTCCGCGGCGAGATGGTTCACCCGCACCGTTACGACCTGTGCTTCGCGCCGTACGTCCTCTACAAGCCGAAGACCCCCGAGCAGTTGGCGTCGCTGCGAGAGACGCGCGAGCGGAAGAAGGACGAGAAATTCGCCGAGGAGTATCCGCTGTTCGCCCTGGCGGGCTTCACACGGAAGGAAAAGGACGCCGATCAGAGGTGATGCCCGAGCGTCCGCATGAGCTGTCTTCGCCACTGGAGCGCCCACTTCGGGCAGTATTCGCATGTCTCATGCGTGCATCCCTCGAGTTGCACCGGCCGGAAGCGGGCGGCGTAACTCCAGGCCATCGAGTCTGAGGAATGAAGGTATTTGCCGACATTCCGCAGGCCGGGAGTAGAAAATCCGAAGGCGTGAACACGAATGCCGAGCCGGTGGAGCGCAAGGATCACCTGCTCCGCTTCGTCCGTTTCCTGCCGACGACAGACGCTCCCGAGGCCCACGACGGGCTCGCGTGTGAGATCGACGCCGGCTCGCTCGTACCGATCCACATGCTGCAAATATTGTTCGGGCTCGAAGCCTTGCAGGACCGGCATCCACGGAACGTCCGGCTCCAGGTCGCGCAGCTCCAGCAGAGAGCGGGTGGTGAGAATCTGGTGCTCCACGACGCTCTTCCCAGTTTTCTCCAGCATTTGCGGTTCGCACATGTAGTCACAAATTGAAGCTGTATCGAGCCTCCCTATTTCCCGCTGCCAGCGCGCCGCCATCCGCGCGTACTCCCGCGGGGGGACGGTCCAGCGACCGTGCCGCTCGATCTCCGTGAACGCGGAGCTGTCGAGCATCCACCGCGTCCGCGCCCGCAGCTCTGAACGATAGCCCATCAGACGGTTCCGGGAGACGCACTGCGAGACGGCCTCGAAGGCGGGATGGGCCAGCCAACCGGGATCGATGACGCCGAGATAGAAGCGCATGTGCTCGCGAGGCTATCCCGACCGACCGCGGCACGGAACAAACGAGCCGTGCAGAAGGCGGTGTTCTCTGCCATGAGCCTCAGCAAATCACAGGCACCCCTGCGTTGCGCGTTGTCTCGGGCAACAGCCAGCAGGACAAACACGACCCTGCACGGGCAGAGGAAGCGGCACCTCGCGGACCTTGCCCTCGCACCCGATCCAGGCCACGGCGGTAGAAAGTGGTTCTCCCGGCCCCCGATGCCTCTTCTGGCAGTGGAAAGGGTCTTGCAGTTGTAAGGAAAACTGGCTAGAATTTCTTACATGAAGATCCTGAAGCGATCATTGCTAAGTATTGACTCGAAAGTGCTTTACCGCATCCGCGGTAGGGGGCGAGGGTCCGTGCATGTCCCGGGGGACTTTTTGGACCTCGGGAGCCGCGAGGCGGTGGATCTCGCCCTTCACCGGCTCGTCAAGAAGGGGACCATCCGGCGCCTCGCACGCGGGGTGTACGACTTCCCGCAGCAGCACGCGGTGCTCGGGTTTTTGTCGCCGTCCGCGGACACCATCGCGGAGGCGCTGGCCGGACGGGACCGCACCCGCCTGCAACCCGCGGGGGCTTACGCGGCGAACGCTCTCGGGCTGTCCGAGCAGGTGCCCGCGAAGGCGGTGTTCTTGACCGACGGTCCCAGCCGGACCGTGAAGATCGGGCCGATGACCATCCAGCTGCGGCGAACGACGCTGCGGAACATGGCGGCGGCGGGCCGGCTCAGCGGTCTCGTGATCCAGGCGCTGCGCGAACTGGGCAAGGAGCATGTGACCCCGGCGCGAATCGAGCACCTCAAGCGCACGTTGCCGGCGGACAAGCGGCGCGAGCTGCTGAAGGATCTCCAGTTGGCCCCGGCCTGGATGCACCCGATCTTCCGGGAATTAGCCGAAGAAAAGCAATGAAGCTCACCTTCCTCGACCTCCCGCCCGACGAGCGCCGCCTGTACCTCGAACAGGCAGCGCTCCGGCGGAACGTGTCCGCGGTGATCCTGGAGAAGGACTTCTGGGTGTGCTGGCTCCTGGGGGTTCTGTTCAGCTCGGAGTTCGCTGGCTCGCTCGTGTTCAAGGGCGGGACCTCGCTGTCGAAAGTGTTTCGTGTGATCGAGCGCTTCTCGGAGGACATCGACCTGTCGCTGTCACCGGCGTTTCTGAAACTTCCGGAAGCGGGAACGAGCCGGAACCAGGCGAACAAGTGGCTGAAGAAGGCCGAGGCCACCTGCGCAGCCGCAGTGCAGCATCAAATCGCACCGGCGCTGGAAGCGGCAGTGGAGGCGGTGCTGGGGAGGAGGGACGGGGGATGGTTCGAGTTCCTGACCGACCCCGCCACGAACTCGCCGGTCCTCCTGTTCCGCTACCCCTCGACGCAGCCGCCTGGGTTTGCGTACCTCAAGCGGTCGGTGAAGCTCGAGTTCGGCTCGCTCACGGACCAGCAGCCGGTCGGCCGCCACCCCATCCAGCCGTGGGTGGCGGAGATCCTCCCGGCGGCGTTTCCCGATTGGCGCTGCGACGTCGTGGCGTTGGAGGTGGAGCGCAGCTTTTGGGAGAAGGCGACGATCCTCCACGCCGAGTACCACCGGCCGGCCGAGAAGCCGACTCCCGATCGGTTCTCTCGCCATTACGCGGACACGGCGGCGCTGGCTCGCCATCCCGCTGCGGCAGGGGCGATCGACCAGCATGAGTTGCGCGATCGAGTCGTCGCGTGGAAGGGTCAGTTCTTCGGCAATGCGTGGGCCAAGTATGACCTTGCGAAGCCGGGGACGTTCCGGCTGGTCCCGCCGGCCGAACGCCTCCCGGCGCTTCGGCGCGACTATCAGACGATGAGAGACATGTACCTCACGGAACCCGCCACATTCGACGAGATGCTGGCCGTCCTGGCCGAACTGGAGCAACGGATCAACGGGTATGCGGGGGGATGAAGCGTCTTTCGGATGATCCCCCAGGCACAAAGCCAGGGTGGCTTGGGTATAAATGCGGCTGGGGCGAGGGCGGCAGCCGGCAAGGAAAGATTGCCGGACCAACTGTTGTGAGTGGTCGCGGACAACAACGAACAGGACAAAAACGGCCCTGCACGGATGCAGGGCCTGGGTGTCCGAGCCTTCTCACTTCTTCCTGGTTCGCTTCTTCGCGGCCTTCGGCTCCGGCTGAAGCTCCGGAGCCTTCGCGTACGGGTTCTTCGGCGGCGGATTGACGACATTCCCGTAGAACTCTCCAGCGGCGGCCAAGCAGCATGGAGCAGTAGCCGCGGATGTTGCCGCGCAACGTGACCGGGGCTGGCGTGGGAAGCGGCTGCCCATGCGGAAAAATCGCTAGAAGCCGTAGCACGCAAGGGCGCCTTTCTGCGAGGATACTACTGCCGGCGCACAGGATGTCGAAAGTGAACGTTTGTGAGGGCCGCGGACCTCATGGCAGCAACAGACCCCGTCAGCGAAGAGGAATTGGCATCTGCATTGCAGACAGATCCCAAATTCGCTCTCGAACTTCTCGATGCAGACTACCGGGAGCACATCCTCCAGTACATCAGGCAGGAAACCTGGGGGAGGCTGCAGCCCAGGGTAATCGCATCAAAAACCCTAAAAAAGCTCCAATAGCTTCTCCAAGTTCTTGTCGTTCCATCCTGTCTGGAGGCGTTTCTTCTCGATGCTGCCCGTAACGGTTTTGTTCTGAAGCTGCACGGACAATGCCCAGC
>JBBRPS010000374.1:0-9759 GCA_038227745.1 Gemmatales bacterium
ACGTTTCGGCGTCCTGGCCGGAATACAACCAGCGGTATGCCCACCCCTTCGAGTGGACTTGGACCAACCACAAGATGCGTCAATGGTTCGCCAAACACGCCTCTTGAATTCAGTGCAGGTTTTCGTGCCGACGACACTAGGCTTCCTGGCCCTGGTCCTCGTGACGGTGAGTATTCTCGTGGTCAAAGCGGTGACACGCTCCGCTGCGGGAGCCACCGCCGAAGATCGCGCAGACCCCCGTTGCGCCGAGGAAGAGGAAGTCAAGAAGTTCGTTTTGGACCGGGCTAACGACCCAGGATCAGTGGAATTCACACGCTGGGGGCCGCACGATTTGACGGGGGAATCGGACTTCCTTGGGATCAACCAGCCGGCAAAAATAATTCGCGTCTGCACACGCAGTAAAAATCACCTCGGTGCCAAGGTTTTTACGGATAGTTTTTACTTCCTCCTGCCGAATCGCCTTGTCGTCGGGCCTGTACCCAACGACGCAGGCGATCACTGGAAGCAGTTGGTCAAAAAGATGCGTGATCAGTCCAGGGCGCCCGACTTACCAGGCGGGCCTCGGTCATCGTTTCGGCCACCTGCCAAACCGGCACCCGTGGGAGCCATCGCGGCTGCTTGTCGCAACCAGCTTCCCGCCTTCCGCTTGCGTCGTTAGTTGACAAGCGCCGAAAAGTCGGCGCCCAACTTTCGGCGCCCGCCGGTGGCCGAAACGATGACCGAGGCCACCAGGCGCTAAAATCCAACACCTTCCCGAGTTAAAGGAACTTGGCAAGAAGCCGGCCGACGATCCGCTCGACCGACCGAAGCCGGAACTGGAGGCCGACCCCTGGCAGGTGAAGATCGACCGGGCGATCGCGCGCGGCGTCGCCTACCTCAAGCAGCAGATCCACGAGGGCAGCAAGGACTACTACTTCAACGACACGGGGGCCGGTTCGCAGGTCGGCGTGGTGGCCCTCGCGGGGCTGACCCTCCTGGAGTGCGACGAGCCGTCCAGCGACAAGGCCGTCCGCAAGGCGATCGACACGGTGCGCCAGGCGGCGCCCACGCTGCACTTCACCTACTCGCTCGCCGTCGCCATCCTGTTCCTCGACCGCTGGTACGACGCGAAGGACCGCGCCCCCGAGGCGCGCGACCGCGAGCTGATCCAGCGCTTCGCCACGCAGATGATCGCCTCGCAGAACGCCAACGGCGGCTGGGACTATTCCTGCAAGCCCATCGACGACGCGCAGCACCGGAAAATCCTCGCCGACCTGAACGCCGGCGTGCCGACCCCCACGGTCGGCGACAAGGACGACGAGAAGAGGGGCGACAACTCGATCAACCAGTTCTGCACACTGGCGCTGTGGGCGGCGCGCAAGCACAACGTCAAGACCGACGCCTCGCTGAAGATGATCGAGGACCGCTACCGCCGCACCCAGAACGACAACGGCAGCTGGGGCTACAAGGCCCGCGACAACGGCTTTCTCAAGGACTCAACCACCTGCGCCGGTCTGATCGGCTTGGCGGTCGGCCAGGGCGTCGAGGCGGACCGGCTGGCGAAGGAGAAGGGCAAGGGCAAGGGCAAGCAGCCGGCCGTCGCTCGCAACGTGGTCAAGGACGACCCGGCCATCGACAAGGGGCTGAAGTACATCACCAACGCCATTGGTAGGAGTACGAAGAGCCTGTCGGACCGGGAGCGCGTGGCCCGGCACAAGCACACCGAGGAGATGATGGAACTCTACAAGGAGTGGCACGCGGCCGGCCCCGACCAGCGGCCGGTGATCGAGAACAAGCTGCGGCGGCTGGACGACGCGCGGATGCTCAAGGGGACGTACTTCAACGCCGACTCCTGGGGCGACCTGTATTTCCTCTGGTCGGTCGAGCGCGTGGGGATGATCTTCGGTCTGGTCAAGGGCATCAACGGCAAGGACTGGCACGGCTGGGGGGCGGACGTGATCCTCCAGAACCAGCAGAAAGACGGCAGCTGGCGCGACCGCTTCCCCGGGGTGTGCGACACGTGTTTCGCGCTGCTGTTCCTGAAGCGGGCGAACGTGGCGAAGGACCTGACGGACAAGTTGCAGTCGTGAAAGGCACCCACATCGCCAAAGCCTCTAGCGCGGCGTTCGGCCGGGCATCAAGGCCGGTTTCTAACTGCCGAGCACGACAGCCTTGCCGACGCAATTCAAGAGGGCGAAAGGGGATGCCATGTTATACCTACAAGGATCGGGAAGGTGGGTTTGAAACCACAGTAGCCCTGCGCCCGCTGCGCCGCAAGAAGAAACCGCAGCGCCGCGCCGAAAGGGCCGGGGCCGCGCTCAGCGTGTGAACTGGCTTGCGATGAGCGTCCCGAGGATAGCCACGAGAATCACAGCCCCGGCGATCATCGCCGCGGTGATCGCCGTCTTCTTTGCCGTCTCTTTCCGCTGCCGCTCCGCCGCCTCGATCCGGGCGGCGCACCGCTCGCAGACATCGACCACCGCGTAGTGGGACTGCTCGAATAGGCCGACGTGCCAGGCGCCGCGCCCGCCCGAGCCCCATTCGCGGGACAGGCCGCCGCCGACGCCACTCGACCGAGCGACCTTCCTCTCCATCCGGACGACCCTGCCCTCCCGGCAACTCCTGCCACACTCGAAACAGCGGACGAGGAGCGCCTCGTCGGGCAGAATTTCGACCTGATCGACTGGCGACCGCGGCTCGTCTGGTTGAACCGCACTGGCGGCGACCGCGAGGACGGTCTGATTGAGCGGCGCCAGGGCCGGGGCCACCGGAGACTGCGGAATCTGGAGGCGCTGGCCGCACGCGGGGCAGTTCAGCTTCGTACCCCCCTGGCTGGCCGGCGACTCCAGGGACTGCTTGCACCGCGGGCAGCTGTAGCGAATCATCACCTCCGTCTGGGCGATTACCGTCCGGGAGGCGGCGACGATCTGACTGGAAGGGGGAGCTTTGCCGGCCTGGGGAGGCGCTGGTTGCTGAAGCTCAGCGGGTGCCGTCGCCGGTGGGGCCGCAGGCGCGGCCATGACGGGGGTGTCGCAACTCGGGCAGCGCAGCTTCCGCCCGACGAGGCTGGACGAGATGCTCGCCGAGTGTCCGCAGACGGAGCAGGTGATAGTGGCGGACATGGGGGGCCTAAAAAGTAGGAGCGCCGAACCCGGCGCCGCTCAAGGAACCCCCGCTGCGGGGCGCACGAAACAGCACTCAGGCCGACACCCCTTACGGGGCGTGGTCCAAGCGCTGCCTTCATGGGATACAAGGGCCGGTTTCCCGGTCCAGGGTAGCGGTTTTCCTTGAAGCAGCTCTCGACTCGCGCGAGTCTTCGGGTTGTAGCCGCAGCCTTCTTCCGGCCACGGTTGATCTTCGGCGGCCTCTGAGGTACAGTTGCGAGACTTCCGGGTCGGCACGCCGCCGGCCCCACGAAGAGCAGTTTATCCGACGCCGGCCCCGTTCGCTACAAGGAAACGGACGGCACGCTCAGCAGCCCGCGGGCCTGGTGTGCTTTCAGGGCAGGTTCCCTGCACGTCGCGGCTAGTGTGCGCCGGCGAGTCCAGGGAAATCGAATAGCGGGCGTGCCTGCCTGCCGCCCTACTCTTGCTCGGTCTTCGGCCGCAAGCCGCGGGTCCCCGATTCGTTCGGCGGCGGCACGGTCGAGTGGCCGAAGCGTGAGCCGGCCGAGGATCGACGTGCGCCTTGCCCCCCCGTCCCCTCCATGCTGCTTCGGCGCTTCGCTTCGACGGAGACGTGAACTTTTCGCTTGCGTTCCCTTGTGCCGTCTGGTCTGCTACGCATGGCGGCGACAGCCCGGTTTGTGACCTGGCCGTGGCCGAGACTCGGAAGTGAGGCGCAGTTACGAGGTGTCCCATGTCCGTATTCAGTCGCATCCGGGACATGATCCAGAAGATACCCGCACCTGTACGCTGTGCAGGTGAGGTCGTCCTTGATACCCTCCTGCCGGGCGGCCCGGGGATAGTCCGCCTGGTCAAGGAGACAGTCGATTGGGCGACGAAGAACGAACCGGCCCCGACCCCGAGTGCCAGCCCCGGCGACCAGCAACGCGTCGAGCTGATGCTGGGGATACTGCAAGGCCAGTTGGAGGACGTGGCCGAGAAGGTGAATCGCTTCCCGTCCACGGACCAGGCGAAAGGCTACATCAGAGGCTGCATCATCAACGACGAGGACATCCCCGCGGCGCTGCGGGACCTCGACGGCCTGGCCCAACAATTCGATGTGCTGCAAGCGTCGCAGCGCGAACTTCTTCAGCAACAGCATTTCAGCGGCGAGTTGCTCCAGCAGCTGCTCGTTCTAACTCGCCGACTGGTCGGGGTAAGCGATTTGGCTTCCGACCTGCGGGCTGCGCATACCTCGTATCCCGACTTCGCCTCTTCCCTTGACTTGTTTCAGGCGGGGGCTGTTGCGTTCAGCAAGGGCCAGCTACAGGGGGCACGGCAGGCGTTTGAAAAACTGAAGGCAGTGCAACCCAACTTGCCAACCGTGGCGATTGCCTTCGACACAGTCAACGCCGCCGGCAGCCCTGCGGACAGCCCACTCACTGCTTCCTTGGTTGAGAGCATTCTCCGGCGTCTCCCACCACCTTCCACCAAAAAACTGAGCCGGGATTTCCCAATCAGGGACGAGGAGGTGCCGACCACTTTCGCCAGACATGGCGAGTTGCAAGAGCTTATCCTCTGGAACTGCTCTAACCTCACCGATACCGGGCTGGCTGCGTTATGCAGCATGTTGCCTCGCTTGACGAAACTAAGCCTCCGTAAGGCTTACAAGATTACCGACCGAGCGATCCCTGCTATCCGCGGATTGTCACAGCTTCAACGTCTTCTACTGTGGAAGTCTCAAGTTACCCAACGGGCGGCCAACCAACTTCAGCCTTTGAATGACCTGAATATCAAATCTTGACTGCCTTCGTCGGATGTACGACGAGCGGGCAACAGCCGCAGCTTCACCTTCCGGAAGACGGGCCACAACCGCTCCCGCTAAGGTTTATGCGACCAGAGCACGCAAGCCCGACGCGCCAGCGAGGCCCTGTGCCTCGCTGGCGCGTCGGGCTTGCGTGCTTTTTATCCTGTTGTCCTGAACGTGGACTGCCTCACCGATACCCCGGCACCCAGTCGAGGCGACCGGGCTGCGTCTGCACCTGCCAGAACGGCGCCCAGGCCACGCCGAAGCCCGTGACCTGCACGTCCTGGCGGCGCGGCGTCAGGGGGATGTCACTGTACTCCTCGCCGACCAGCCGCCACTTCTCGTGAAGCGCGACCTGCTTCGCCAACCACTCCGACTCCAGCTTCGCCAGCTTGTCCCCCTTCGGCGCCGCCGACTTGTTCGCCTTGCCCGCCACCCTGAGCCAGTGAAGCGGGTTGACCAGGTCGAGCACCGAGCCTTCACTCTTCTCCGCGCCCGTCCAGATCGGCATCGGGGCGCCGAGGGCCTGGAACTTCGGCAGGTACTTCACCTTCTCCGCGGCGACCGCTTTCTCCGTCTCCTGACGCGCCGCCACGCGGCAGCGCTCCCGGAAAGCCACCACGTCCTCCCCCGGCTCGCCGACCAGGCCGAGCTTCGCGTTCTCCAGCAGCACCAGGCGGTCGTTGTAAAGGAAGTCGATCAGCGACTTCTCCAGCGCCTTCAGCTTCTTTGCCGTGTTCACCGACTCCGGTGCCGTTCCCCAGGTCGCGCCGGGCTGAGGAGAAGAGGCCGGCTGCGCGGCGAGGCGTTCCGCGGTGGCCCAGCTCACGGCCTGACCCACGGCAGGCGGCCCGGCCAGCAGGCGATACGTCTGGGTTTGCGACAGCTTCCTCTTGCGATCCTGAAAGGAGACTTCCGCGCTGCCGAAGACGCGCGGCTGGTAGACCAGGACCGTCGCCGCCGCGGGGCGCGCCTGGGTCACCGGCAGGTAGAACTGCGGCACTTCCGACGGCAGCGGCGAAGTGGCAGCGGCCACGATCTCGACCGGCACTAGCTGCACGGCGGCGCTGCGCTGCAGGGTCTGCTTGAACTCGCGATCCTCGGTCCGCGCCGCGTTCATCACCTGGGACTGCCCGCACGCTTCGCAGTGGATTCCCCCCGCAGGCAGCTCCGCCTGGCAGAAGCGACACAGCAGGATGGCGGCGACAGGAGCCGCGTCCTCCGCAGCCCGCTCACCATCGGCGTGCGGTTCCCGCAGCGGATCCATCAGCAACTCGATCTGATCGCGGCTCATCGGACCGCGCAGGAAACACAGCGCCTGCCGGCTCTGGAGGAGGATCGGCTGGCCGCGGTGGACGTCGTGCAGCAAGAAGATGCGGCTGCCCAGCGCGGAGATCACCGTCTCAAGGTAGGCCCGGTTGCTCAGCGTGCCGCGCTCGGCCGCCACGCCCTCCAGGCCCTCCACCAGCCGGGCCTTGTCGCGCTCCGTCTGCAGCTTGCCGACGAACCAGGTCCCCGCGTTGCTCAGCGCCTTGTAATCGAGGTCCACCGGGTTCTGCGTGGCCAGCAGCACGCCGACGCCGAACGCCCGCGCCTGCTTCAGCAGCGTCATCAGCGGCAGCTTGCTCGGCGGGTTGGCGGGGTGCGGCGGCAGGTAGCCGAACACCTCGTCGAAGTACAGGATCGCCCGCAGGCCGCTCGTGCCGTGCTGCTTGCGCGTCCAGCTCAGCACCTCCTCCAGCAGCAGCGCGATGAAAAACATCCGCTGCGCGTCTTCCAGGTGGGCGACGTAAAAGATCAACTGACGCGGCTTCTTGCCGCCGGAGAGCATGCGGCCGAGGTCGAGCGGCTCGCCGGTGATCCACGTCGAAAAGCTCGGGGCGGCGAGGATGTTGTTCAGCGCCACGGCCAGCTTGAGGCGCTCCTTCTCGGGGTAGAACGTCTCGACATCGAAGGCGCCGATCTTGGACAGCGGCGGCTCCTGGATCTGCGTGATGAGCATGTGCAGGTCGAGGTCCTTGCCCTTGGTCCAGGCGTGCAGCAGGAGTTGGGCGATGAGGATGTGTTCGCGCGACTGCACCGGGTCGGAGGCGATGCCGGTCAGGCCGAGCAGAGCGGTCGTGGTGGCGTCGATCTTCTGGTTGAGCGCCTCGCGCGGCAGCTTGCCCTTGGGGGCGGCGAAGGTCTGGAGGATCGACAGCGGCAGGCCGGCCTCGCTGCCGGGCGTGTACACGCGCCACTCCCCGGAGTCCTTGAGGCGCTGAATGCGCGACGGCTCCTGTCCTGTGTCCTTCAGCCCCTTGCGCCAGCGCTCGGCGATCTGCCGGGCGTACTCATCGACTGTCAGGCCCTTCTGCAGGGCGTCGTCCTCGTTGAGCCACTTCTTGAAGTCGTCGGGGTCGAGGTTGGGGAACTGCAGGAGGAGGTTCGTGAGGTCGCCCTTGGGGTCGATGATGATGCAGGGGATGCCGTCGATGGCGGCCTCTTCGAGGATGCTGATGCACAGGCCGGTCTTGCCCGAGCCGGTCATGCCGACGACGACGCCGTGCGTGGTCAGGTCTTTGGCGTCGTACATCACCGGCCGGTCGAGGACCGTCTTGCTCGCCAGGTCGTATTCGCGGCCGAGGTAGAAGCAGGCAGGCAGTTCGATGTCCTGTCCCCCGGGGCCTGAGCCGGCGGCTGCGGGCGGGTGGGCCGGGGCGGTCGTCGGCGGCGTGGAGGCCTGCGTTTGCGGGGGAGCGGGCGGTGTGGTCGGTGTGTCTGCCACGGGAGAACCTCTTGGCCAGGGGGTCGAATGCGTAGGTATTATCGACTGCCGTGAGCGGTTTGCAAAGCCCGGACGGACAGCATGGCTCGAGCGCGCTTTAGCCCGCTCCAACGTACGGGAACGGTGACACCGATCAACGGCACGTCCGCGCCGGGCGCAGGCCCACGTTAAAGTTGCGGTATCCCGGCCGGGAAACGCCGCGGGTGGCGCAGCGCACGTCCGACGCCAGCTCCAGGAAACCGCCGCCACGCTGGATGCGGGGATTCATCTCATGTATCTTGTAGACACCGTGCTCTTTATCCTCATGCCCACTCCCGCCGCCCGCCGTCGGATAGGGTAGAGCGACATCGTGGCACCACTGCACCGCGTTGCCCAGCACGTCGAACAGACCCAGGTCATTCGGCCGCAACTCCCCCACCGGCCGCGCCCGACCTCCACTGTTCTCGCCATACCAGGCGTAGTCCCCGAGCGAGCGCTCCGCCGTCCCGTAGAAGCGACTCGTCACCGCCCCCGCACGGCACGCATACTCCCACTCCGCCTCCGTCGGTAGCCGATACCCCGCCTTCTGAAGATACCCCTTCGCCAGTACCATCCCTTCCTTGATGTCCGCCGGATCCCTCGGGTAGACCCACTCCTCTTCCGGGACCCCCTCCTCCTTACTCAGCCAGTTGCAGTACGCCGCCGCCAGGTACCACGACACCCCCACCTGCGGACACGCCTCCTCCGGCGCGTACCGCTTCGTGTATTTGAAGTCCCGCTTGAACTCCGGCGTGGCCTCCAGGAACCGCCCGAACTGCCTCACCGTCACCGCCCTCGTCGCGATCGCGAACGACCGCGGGATCTTCCGGTAGTGCGGCGTCTCGCTCAATTGCCGACCCGGCTCGTGCAGGGGCGACCCCATGAGGAACACGCCCGGATCCCGGACCAGCGCGAAGGTGTCCCCCCCCTTGCCGCTGACGTACCAGTTCCGCCCCCCGGCCTCCTGCCCGGCCAACCCCTTGTCGATTTCGCGCAGCGCCGCCGCCTGTCCCCAGTCCAGCTTGCGCGCGGCCGCCCCCTGCTTGCCGTGCCGCAGCAACCAGTCGATCGCGGAGTGAACCCCGGCGTCCGGGTCCTCCCGATACCACCTCAGGAGCATGGCTACGAGCTTCTCTCGCCTGGCCGGAGGGAGTTGCTCCGTCGTGAATTCCCCCAACGCCAGGACCAACGCGCGCCGCTCCGACACCTCCACGTCCACGTCCGTGCTCATTTCCAGGCGCCGCAGCAGCGGCCCGGGGTCCGACTTCAGCCGCCCCAGCAGGTGCGTCAGGTAGGTGCGCCGGCTCGGGTCGGGCGTGTGCTTCAGCAGCGGCCAGACGGCCTCCGGGTGGCCGAGCCGCGCCAGCGCCACCGCCGCCTGCGCCTGCCGCCGCGCCAGCAGGTCGCGCGGGCCGAGTTGATCTTCCCCGGGCAGCGGCTTCGCCAACTCCCTCTGAAAGAGGAGAGTCGCCCGGTCGGCGTGTCTGCCCAGGCGAGGGAAGAGCACCGCCCACTGGCGCACGTCCGCGTCCAGGGCCAGGTCGGTTAGCATGTCGGGCCGGTCGGCGGCGTAATCGGCGAGGACCTCGGCGGCCGCCAGCCCCTTGCCGGGCAAAGTCTCTCCCCGGAAGGCGTCCGCCAGCGGCGTCAGCAGGCCGGCGCGGACGGGGCGCAAGCCCTCGGCCCACACCCCCAGGTGCAGGGGATTGGCCGACAGGAGTTGCTCCACCACCTCCTTGCCCGACTGTCGCCAGCGCGCGTCCCCCGGGTCGAACGCCGCCAGCGCCACCAGCGCCCGGAACCGGCGCTCGGAACCGGCCTCCGCCTCGCCCGCCGCCTTCCAGAGGGCGGGCGTCAGGGCGGCCCGGTGTGCCAGGAGGGCATCGCGCAGCAGCAGGACCTCCTGCGGGTCGTCCGCCTCCAAGATCCAGTCGGCCTGCGGCTCGTTGACCGCGCCGCCGTCGAGGGCCAGGAGAGCCAGCCCGACCCGCACGCGCCGGCCGCGCGCCGCCGGCCCTCGCTCCTGTTCCCACAGCTCGCGCAGGCGCGGTAGCACGTCCGCGCGCGCGGCCTTGAGCGTGTCG
>JBBRPS010000375.1:0-9714 GCA_038227745.1 Gemmatales bacterium
GATCGTCCCCTGCGAGATGAAATGCACCACGCGCACCGGCCGCCGCTGCCCCAGCCGATGCACGCGGCCAACCCGCTGCTCCAGCACCGCCGGGTTCCACGGCGGGTCCATGTTCAGCACGACGCTCGCGTGCTGCAGGTTCAGCCCCACGCCGCCCGCGTCCGTCGCCAGGAACAGCCGGCACTTCGGGTCGTCGCGGAAGCGGTCCACCAGGTCCTTGCGCTTGCCGCCCGGCACGCCGCCGTGGAACAGCACGTGGTCCCAACCGCGCTCCTTGAAACGCCGCACCAGCAATTCGTGCATCCGCAGCCACTGGCTGAACACCACCACCTTGGTCCCCGGCTGCTCCAAATACTCCTCCAGCAGCGTCACCGCCTCATCGACCTTCGGCCCGTGGTCGGTTTGATGATCGACGAGATAGCTATTGTCGCAAGCCATGCGCATCCGCTGCAGCGCGATCATCAGCCGCCGCTGGTCGGCCTCCGGCAAGTAACGCAGCCGCCGCCACCGCTCCACGATGCGCGCCACGATCTCCATGTTCTCGGTGTGGTGCTTGCGCTGCATCTCGGTCATCGGCACGAAGATGCTCGACTCGATGCGCTCGGGGAGCTGGTCGAGCACCTGGTCCTTCTGGCGGCGCAGCAGCACCGGTGCCAGCGTCTGGCCGACGCGGTCGAGATCGCGGTAGCCGACGACCTTGCCGTGCTCGTCGCGCACCTGGTGGTCGTGCAGCAGCTTGAACGTCGGCCCCAGGCGGAAGCGGTCCACGAACTGCACGATCGAGACCAGTTCCTCCAGGCGGTTCTCCAGCGGCGTGCCCGTCAGCACCAGGGCATGGGGCGAGGCGATGCGCTTGACGCTGCGGGCCACACGCGTGCTCCAGTTCTTGATCCGCTGCGCCTCGTCGAGGATCACCAGATCCGGCGCCCACTTCGCGATAAGATCGAGGTCGGTGTGGACGGTGTCGTAGTTCATCACCTTGTAGAAGGCCTCGGCGGCGAAGTCCTTCTCGCGCCGCCCGCGCAGGCCGCCGATGACCTGGATGGTGCGGTGCTTGACGAAGCGCTCGATCTCGCGCTGCCACTGGTGCTTGAGCGACGTGGGGCAGACGACCAGCACGCGCTCGACGGCGAAGAGCCGGGCCATGATCTCGGCGGCGGCGACGCCCTGGACCGTCTTGCCGAGGCCCATCTCGTCGCCGAGCAGGCAGCGGCCGGTGCGGGCGGCGAACAGGGCGCCCTCACGCTGGTAGTCGTAGAGATCGACGGCGACGAGGTCCTTGAAGGCGGCGCTGCGGATGCCGCGCGGGAACGCCTCGGCGACGCGCTGGCGGCGGTCCTCGGCGTCGCGCACCTCGGCGATGAACGCCAGCGCGTCGTCGGCGATGCGCAGGTCGGGGTCGTGCTGGGCGGCGTCGTTGAGGAAGGTGTTGAAGCGCGCGAAGGCGTCGGGCAGGAGGACGCCATCGGGGCCGAAGTAGTCGGGCGCCAGGCGGGCCAACTCGACGGGGCAGGTTGTGCCGGGGCGGAAGCGGACCTCGCGCTGCAGGCCGTAGTGCAGGAAGACTTCGCTGTGGGGCGGCTGGAAGCCGGCCTTGAGGCGGGCGGCGCCGCCGCGCTTGCGCTCCAGGGCGGCGAGGGCGAACTCGATGTGCTTGCAGGTGCCGAGCGTATTGGTGGCGAAGTCGGGGCAGGAACAGAAGTTGTCGCCGGGGTGCGCGCCGCGGATCTGGACGCGGTAGGCGCTGCGGCTCTGCGGGTTGGCCACCTCGAACTCGGAAAACAGCGGGTCGTCGCCGAGGTTGCGCAGGAGGTAGTTCTGCTCGCGGCCGAACTGGCGGCGCAGCTCGATCTGCCAGTCCTCCAGCGACATGCCGGCCGGCTTGTGCAGCCGCGACAGCTTGGCCTTGCGGGCCTTCGCCTTCTGCTCGGGCTCCTCCGCTTCGGGGAGCGGCCGGGACGGCTTCTTCGCCTGCGGGGAAGTGGGGGACTTCGACGTTTTTTGCCGCCATTGCATAACGAAGGTCTCCAAAAGGCCCCCGCGCCGGAGAGGAGGCCGAGTTCCGCGGACATTGTACCAAGGCGGCAAAGGGATGGTGGGGAGAAACTGCGCCGGGCCCTGGATTCCCACCCGACGCTCTGGAGCGGGCTTGCCGTTTCGCGCGCTCGAGCGCGCGAAACGGCAAGCTCGCTCCAGAGCGCCGGGAGAAGTACGGGGCCTCGGAAGGGTGAAGTCGGGAGAGGGGGCGCTGGAACTGGGGGCGCTAGAGGGTTTGAGGAGAAAGGGAGGCTCTATTCCTTCCGGCCGCGGTGGCGCCATGCCGCACAGCCGACCGGCCCGCCTATCGTTTCGCGGGCGTGATGTCGACCAGGCAGCCTTCCGGCTCCGTCAGATCGACGAGCTGCGGTTCGGCGCTCACGGCGACGGCCTCGTTGCCGGCGTTGTCGTGGACGCGGAGGCGCAGGTAGACGTACACCAGCCCCTGCGGCACTTGCCAGAGGTGCGAACCGTTGTTCACGAGGTCGGTGGCGATCTTCTCCCAGGGGCCGTTCGGCTCCTTGGCGTACTCCAGCGCGATCGGCCGGTCGGCCAGATTGCGGTCCTTCGCGTCCCAGCGGAGCAGCAGCGAGTCGCGCTTCTCGGGGATCGCCTTCGGCTTGCGCAGCTCCGCGACCGGCGGCGTGAGATCGACCTCGATCATCATCTCCGGCGCGTCGCCCGGCTTCGGCGGCGCCTTGCCCAGGCCGGCCCGGTTCCGCACCACCAGGTACAGCCCGAACACGCCCTCGCCCGGTAGTTCCAGGGTTCGCTTGTACGAGCCGCCGGCCGACGCCTTCTGGGCGTCGGGGTCCTCCGCGAAGCGGACCCACGACTGGCCCCCGTCCTGGGTCAGGTAGAGCTCCACGGTGCCGATGCCCGACGGCCCCACCTTCGACAGTTGATACGTGAGAGTGATTTCCTTCTCATTGACCAACCGGACCTTCGCCAGCCCCCGCGACGGCGAAGCGGCCGCCAGGGGCGCCCCGGGAGAGGACATCGCCGAGTGGACCGGGGGCGACGACGCGGCCGCGCGCACGGTACTGCCGATCACGTCCCGGGGGTCGTCCACGGTCGCGGGAAGGCTCGCCTTCGCGCTCGCGAGCTGAGGCGGTGAGGCAGACCCCACCGTGCCGGTGAAGCTGCCCTGGGTGCCCTGTCCGGTCGGGATCGGATCCGAGGATGGCACCGAGGCCGGAGACGTCGGCGGCGTGGGTAGCGACTGCACCGGGGCGGCCTTCGCCTCCTGGGTCGGGGTGGGCGCAGGGGGCGGAGGGGGCGGCAGCACGACCTGACCAGCGGGTGCCGGCGCCGGGGGCTGTCCCCCGGCGGCGGGATGGTTCCCGCCAGCGTACGACGCGGTGGCGACGCTTCCCTGCACCTCGGCCTCGGCGTAGGAGACGTTCCTGGCCAGGTCCTTCATGGTCATGCGCACCGCGACCGGCGCCTGGCTCGTGAGCCGCACCTTCGCCTGGCCGGTCGGCCCGGCCTTCAACTCGATGGGCAGCCAGACCGACGAGGCGCTGTCCAGGGTGCGGTACTCCAGCTTGAGGCTGTCCGCGTCGGGGTGGTCTTCGCGGATCGACCAGGAGACGACCAGGTCGTCGCCCTGGCGCTGGGCTGAGGTGATGCGCATCTGCGGCTTGACGCTGTCGATGATGACCTTCAGGTCGGGCGGCCCCTTGTGGAGGTTTTCGGGGTCCTGCTTGCCCTGGAGGTTGACGGCGGCGACGCGGAACCAGTAGGTGCCGTCGCCGCGGGCGTAGTAGTTGAAGGAGTCCTTGTCCGGAGCGATCTTGGCGTAGCGCTCCCAGGTCTTGCCCTCGTCGGGCGAGGCGTAGAGGACCAGCTCGCGGACCTCGCGCTGGCGGGCCGAGTCGATGTCCACGGGGATCTTGATGGTCCGCTGGTTGATGTAGACCGTCTCGGCCGGCGCCGGGGCGGGGACCGGCGCCGGCGCGGTGGGGACCGGCGCCGGGGCAGCGGGGACCGGCGCCGGGGGCAGCGGGGCGGCGGGCGCCGGCGTCTGACCGGAAACCATCATGAGGCAGACCATCGTCAGGCTTCCCGCGGACATCGCAACCTCCTGCCGAGGAAAGGGCGGCCGCGCGCGGCGGCGCCGGGACTCGGCTGTAGGAAAGACATCGGTTGTAGCGAGGCGGAACTTGAGCGAAATTCGCCGCGGCCGGGAAAGGACTCAAGTCGCCGATAGAATGGACCTCGGGGCCGCGGGCGAGCGGCCGGGTTTACCCCGGCCGTCCGGCGCCGGGGGATTCGGGACAGCGCCGAGGACGGGAGGGGACATGGACCAGGGTGAACTGCGCGACCTCCTCGAACGGGTCCGCGCCAACGAAGTCAGCGTCGAGGCCGCGATGCAGCGCGTGCGCGCCGCGCCCCCGGAGGCCGACCTGGGATACGCGCACGTGGACCTGCAGCGGCGCGAGCGGTGCGGCTTCCCCGAGGTGATCTTCTGCGAGGGCAAAACGTGCGAGTGGGTCGAGGGCGTGGTGCGCAAACTCGCCGAGGCGCGGCAGGACTGCCTGGCGACGCGCGTCAGCGTCGAGCAGGCCGAGTCGCTGGCGCGGAGCTTCCCGCTGGGGCAGCAGGACCGCATCGCCCGCACGTTCTGGCTGCCGGCCGGGCCGCCGGCACCGCCGGCCGGCCGCGTGGTCGTCATCACGGCGGGCACCAGCGACCTGCCGGTGGCGCGCGAGGCGCTGGTGACGGCCCAGGCGCTGGGGTGCGACGTGGCGCTGCTCGCGGACGTGGGCGTGGCCGGCATCCACCGCCTGCTGCGGCACCGTGGCCAGTTCAGCGGCGCGGACGTCATCGTCGTCACCGCCGGCATGGACGGGGCGCTCCCGAGCGTGGTGGGCGGCCTGGTCGATTGCCCGGTGATCGCGGTGCCGACGAGCATCGGCTACGGCGCCGCGTTCGGCGGGCTGGCGCCCCTGCTGACGATGCTCAACAGCTGCGCGGCGAACGTCGTCGTGGTGAACATCGACAGCGGCTTCAAGGGCGGCTACGTGGCGGCGCTGATCGCACGGCGGGCGGTCGCGGCGCGCGCGGGCACCGCGTAGAGGCCGTAACAGAACGTGGGGCAAGTTGCCAACTTGCCGAAAAAAACGGCAAGTTGGCAACTTGCCCCACGTTCTGTTAGGCGCTTGTAGGGGGTCAGGCGGCCTTGCCCTTCTGCTCCGGTCGGAACAGCGGCCCAAGCGGTGGCGGCACCTGCAGCGGGCCGATCGGACCGTGGCCGTGCCCCTCCCAGGCGTGACTGCGAATGCTCTCGAGTACCCGGTTGGCCAGCGCCATCGCCTTCAGCCCCGCCGCGCCGCTCGCCCGCGGCGTGGAGCGCTCGCGCACGCAGCGGACGAAGTCCTGCAACTCGCGCGTGAGCTGGTCGCCCTGGTCGCGGTCGAGTTCGAGCACTTGCAGGTGCCGGCCGAACAGGTCCTCCTTGAGCCTCACCAGCGACGCCGGGTCGAGCCGGCGCGGGTCCAGGCCGTGGCGCCGCAGCTCCTCCGACGGCTGCACCAGCGTCAGGCGGCGCTTCACGAAGTCGAGGCAGGCGTAGCCCTCCGGCGCCCAGACGTGCATGCAGCGCAGCGGCACCGGGCTGGCGCGGCTGGCGGTCACCGTGGCCACGCAGCCGTTGGCGAACTGCAGCCGGGCGTTCGCCACGTCCTCGTGACGCCCGAACAGGCTCACGCCGACCGCCTCCACGCGCCGCACCGGCGCGCGCACCAGCGCCAGCAGCAGGTCGAGGTCGTGGATCATCAAATCCAGCACCACGCCGACATCGCTCGAGCGGCCGGTGTATGGTCCCTGGCGCTCGCAGGTGATGAACTTGGGCTGCAATGGGCGCGTTTGCAGCTCCTCGAAGGCTGGGTTGAAGCGCTCGATGTGGCCGACCTGGAGCACGGCGCCGGAGCGCTCGGCCAGGTCAACGAGGGCCTCCGCCTCTTCGAGGGTGGTGGCGAGCGGTTTTTCGACCAGGACGGGCGTGCCGCGCCGCAGGAACTCGGCAGCGACGGCGAAGTGCTGGCTGGTCGGCACCACGACGCAGGCGGCATCGACCGCGTCGAGCAGCGGGCGGTAGTCGGCGTAGGCTCGGGTGCCGAGGCGGTGGGCGATGGCCTCGGCCTGCCCGGCGTTCACGTCCGCGATGCCCACCAACTCGACCTCTTCGAGGCCGGCGAGGATGCGCGCGTGCTCCTTGCCGAGGTGCCCCACGCCCACGACGGCCATCCGCAGACGGGCCATGCTCTCTCCCACGTTGTTCCGCCCCGGTTACACGCCCTCACGCCGCCCGCCGTGCCGCCCCGCAGAGTTCCTGCGCCGGCAGCTGCTGCCCCAGCGCCCGCACCAGCTCGACGTTGAGCGGGTGGCCGCTCCGGTAGGCGACGAGGTGGCCGTACACGTCGGCCCCCAGCAGCGACAGGTCGCCGATCAGGTCGAGGATCTTGTGGCGGGCCGGCTCGTCGGCGTGGCGCAGCCGGTTGTCGATCGGCCCCGCCTTGCCGAAGACCAGCAGGTCGCTCATGCGGGTGCGCGCGCCCAGCCCCTGGCGGCGCAGCTCGACGGCCTCCTGCTCCAGCAGGAAGGTCCGGCAGTGGGCGAGACTGCGGACGAAGGACGCCGGCGTGACCACCTCGGTGTGGCTCTGACGGACGATCGGCGCGCCTGGGCCGTAATCGAGCAGATAGCTCACCTTCAGGTCCGGGCGCTCCGACGGGTGCAGCGCCAGCGTCGCGCCGTTCTGCTCGAGGACGACGCTTTTCTCGACGCACCATACGGCCCGGCGCGCCGCCTGGATGCGGACGCCGGCCCCGGTCAGCGCGTCCACGAAGCCCCGGGCCGAGCCGTCCAGGCCAGGCGGCTCCGCGGCGTTCAGTTCGAGGAGGCAATTGTCGATGCGCAGCCCAGCGAGGGCGCCGAGGACGTGCTCGACCAGGCTGACCGACACGGGCGGCCGGCCGAGCGTGGTGCGGCGGTTGGTGCCGGTGACGTTCTCGACGCAGGCGTCCAGCCGGGCGGCCGGCCCCAGGTCGGTACGCACGAAGACGACGCCGGTGTCCGGCGGCGCGGGCAGGAAGCGCAGGCGCACGTCGGCGCCGGTCAGGTAGCCGACCCCTTGCACCTCGGCGGCCCGTCCGATGGTCCGCTGGTAGCGGTAGCAAACCCTTCTCACGTTCTCGTCTTCCTTGACTGGGAGAAACGCCATCGACCACCGCGGTAATCCGCCCGCGCCGGCGAACCCCGGCGGCGCGTCGGCAGCCGGAGCGAGTGCGAGTCTCGGCACGAAGTTCCGTTCCGCCGGGCGTCCGCTCAACCCCGCGGGAGGCGGAGGCCCGCAGCGAAGTCCGCAGGTCAGGCTTGCGCGCCTGACTCCTGGGAGAAGATGTCAGGCGCGCAAGCCTGACCTGCGGAGTGTTGTCCGCCGACTCTCAGTTCCCGGCTGGCCGCACGGGCGTGGCCGTCGGCGTCGTGCCCGCCGGGGCGGCGGCGGCCGTCGGGGCGCCGGCGTTCAGGTTGCTCACGACCGCCTGCGTCAGGTCCAGGCCGGGGGCGATGTACACCGGTACGGCGCAGCCCGTGCTGGCGCTGCCCTGCAGCTTGCGCTGGATGTTGATCGGCGAGTAGATCTCGCTCGGGTTGGTTCGCTCGTCGTATTGCAGGACGATGTGGTAGCCGTTGGAGACGGCGTACTTCTTCACCGCGTCCTCGACCTCGTGGTAGAGCTGGACGATCTGCTCGTCGTTCCGCTTGGCGAGGAGCTTCTTGGCCTCCAGGGCGTTGTCCTCGATCTCGCGCTTGCGCTTCTTGATCTCCCCCTCGGCCTGCTCCTTCTGGTTGAAGTCCGGCCGGGCGACCGCCTCCGTCCACTGCTGCAGGTTCTTGCGCAGCTCCTTGTCGCGCTCCTCGAACGGCTTCGCCAGGAGGCGCAGCTCGTCGTCGAAGGTCTTGAACTTGTGATAGTTCTTGATGACCTGGACCATGTTGACCACGCCGACGCGCGTCTGAGCGGGGGCCTGGACCGGCCCCGCGGGCACCTGCGCCCCCAGCCGGCTGCCGAGATAGACCGCCACCCCCAGCGCCGCCATCCCGGCGATCGCACCAAACTTCCTCTTCACTGTTCGGTTCTCCTCGTTCGAGTGTGCCGATCGGCAGCCCCGTCCCGCTCAGGGCCTTGCCATCGGCGGTGGGCAGACGGACCTGTTTCCCCCGGTGTCCCGTAAACGGAGGCGTGGGTTTTAGCCCAGGGGTGCCGGCAGGTCAAGCCGGCTTTCAGGGTAAGCCCTGGGGTTGCAAGCCCCAGGGCCCCTGGACGTTCACTTGCCCCATAGCCGCTCCGGGTCGAACTCGTCGTCGTGGAAGCGGGCGGGGAACAGGAAACTGTCGTAGCAGTAATACTCGACCTCGCCGCCGCCCTCGTCCTGGGCGACCAGGAGGACGGGGAAGCGCAGGCTGGGGTCGAAGAACCAGAAGCGCCGGCCGCCCTTCGCCAGGCCAGGCTCGACGCCGGGCGGGACGAGCTGCATGACCGCCTCGACGGGCGCGTCGAATTCCGGTCGCGTGACCTGGCCGAGGTACTTGAGCGTTCCCAGGCGCGTGTCGCCACGCTCCAGCGCCTCGACGAGCCGGCCGAAGCGGTCGATCAGCGGGCCGACGCCGTACTCGGTGACGGGGTAGCGGCTGCACGCCAGCAACGACGGGTGGTCCGGCGGCGCCGTCACGTGCTTGCCGGCGCCCGGCCCTCCCGGGGGACCGTCGCCGACCGCGGTGAGCGTGTGGACGAGGCCGCCGTGGCGGTCCTTGACGTGGACGACCTCGCGCTTGCCGCCCTCCTTGCCGAGCCAGCGGAGGTAGACGCTCCACGGGCCCTTGCGGAACTTGAGCAGGAGGATCTCTTCGGGCTGGTTCTTGCCGCCGACCTGCTCGCGGCGGCGCAGGCGGACGATGTAGCCGTCGGTGGTCGCGTAGCGCTGCTGGGCCAGCCGGTAGAGGGTACCCAGGGGCAAACCGTTCTCGGAGGACGGCGGCAGCGGGCGGCTCTGTGCCTGGGCGACGGGCGTGAGGCGTTCCGACATGGGCAGTGTGGCCGGCTGGTCGGCGGTCTTCGGGGCCTGGCCCGCGGACGGGAGCGACTCAACGTGATTGACGAACTGCACTGGGCCGAGGGGGGCGCCCGGCGGCGGGCCGGGGATCTGGAGGGCGGCGGGCTCGGCCACGGCGCGGATGGCGGGGGACGGGGCGACTCCCTGTCCGGGCGGCGCTGTTCGCCGCGCCGCCGGCCCGACACACCCGAAACCGGCCAGGCCGACCGCGAGGATCGGGAACCAGCGCACCTCGGAGATACGGCGTACCATGCCAGAATCCGTTCTGCTCAGTGACACCCGGCCCCGGGCGCGTCCTGCTCCCGGGCCACGACATTACAGCGTCCCTGCAAGAAATGACAGATGGAATTTCGGCCCACGCCGCGCGGGCGATCCTGTCGCCGTTGCCTGTCGTCTCCGGTCGTCGGGGCCGCGCGGTCAGCCCGCGGAGGGAAGCGCTTGCGATTCCCCTCCGCGAGCTAGAGCGGTTGGCACCGGCGCGTAGCGGTTCGTGGCCGACTCGCTCCGCGAGTCGGGGTTGTCAGCACCCGACTCGCGGAGCGAGTCGGGGTTGTCA
>JBBRPS010000376.1:0-9695 GCA_038227745.1 Gemmatales bacterium
CAGCAGGTCGTCGCTGGTCACCTGGTTCAGCAGCCGGCCGAGGCGCTGGTCGTCCTCCTCCTCGCGCTGCCGATCCGAGAGTTGCTCCGAGATGGCGCCGAAGCCCATCCGCTTGACCTGGGTGCGGCGGGCGATGATCTCTTCCAGCCCGACGAACGTCCCGCCGCAGATGAACAGGATGTTCGTCGTATCGACCTGGATGTACTGCTGTTCGGGGTGCTTGCGCCCGCCCTGCGGCGGCACGTTGCTCACCGTGCCCTCGAGCATCTTCAGCAGGGCCTGCTGCACGCCCTCGCCCGAGACGTCGCGGGTGATCGAGACGTTCTGGCTCGTCTTGCCGATCTTATCGACCTCGTCGATGTAGACGATGCCGCGCTGGGCCGCCTCGATGTCGAAATCGGCGGCGTGCAGCAGTTTCAAAAGGAGGTTCTCGACGTCCTCGCCGACGTAGCCGGCCTCGGTCAGGGTGGTGGCGTCGCCGATGGCGAACGGGACGTCGAGGATCTTGGCGAGCGTCCGGGCCAGGAGCGTCTTCCCCGAGCCGGTCGGGCCGATGAGGAGGATGTTGCTCTTATCGACCTCGATCTCGCTGTGGCCCTCCTCCCCGAGGCTCAGGCGCTTGTAGTGGTTGTGGACGGCGACGGCAATCGCCTTCTTGGCCCGGTCCTGGCCGATGACGTACTGATCCAACTTGTCCTTGAGGGAGCGCGGCGACGGGATGTTGGTCACCAGGCTGCGGGAGCCGCCGCGGCGCCGCTTCTCCTGCTCGATAATCGACTGGCACAGTTCGATGCACTCGCCGCAGATGTACACGTCGCCGGGGCCTTCCACGAGCGGCCCGACGTCGCGGTAGCTTTTACGGCAGAAGGAACAGTAGGCGTTGCGATTCCGCCCCGTGTTCCCGGTGGGCCGCCGCCCACCGCTCCCCCCGCCGGAGTCTTTCGTCGGCATGCAATCTCCTTCGTTAACGCATGGCCCGAGCCGCATGAGGTCGGGATCAAGGTTCCAGGTCAATCGGGTGCGGGGAAACGCCACAGGGAGGCGGACGCCCTGGCGTGGGTGACCTCCTGTCCACCTCGCCCTCGGCCTCCCGCGCGTCTGTTGAAGTGACGGCTCTCAACAAGTTAAGTGGCTTCCCGTCCCGAATTCTACGATTCGCGAGACAGGCACGCAAGCAATTTCGTCCCGGGGGACGGGCGCCGGCCCGCCTTGCTGTGCTACCGCCCCTGCCGCCCTCCCGGCTGGCAGGGGCGTCACACCCGGGAGGCCCGCGGGAACCCGGCCGCGGCAGTCAAGGCGACGGGTCGCGCCGTGTGATGGCGTCCGGCGGGCTGTCACGGTCGGGCGGCGGTTGGGGCCGCCGCGGCTCCTCGGGCGCCGCCGGGTCGAGTCGCGCCCGGATGCGCTCGAGCTCCTCGTCGCTGAGTTCGCCCTGTTCCTGGAGGGCGCGGAACCGCTCAAGCTCATTTTGGGGGTCGAATCGTTCCGGCGGCGGCCTGCGGTAGCGGCGCGCGGCCCAGACGATCACCGCCATCCCGGCGACCAGAGCGGCCACGAGGGCCAGAGTGGTCGCGACGAACGCCGGGGTGAGGACGGTGACGGCCCAGACCGAGTTGCCGATGAGGCCACGGACGCCCAGCATCGTTGCCCCAACCGAACGACGAGCGGAAACGAGTCCTTCGGGACTTGCCCGGCGAGGCTGCCTCCGCTCTCACCGGGAGGACCGCCTCGCTCGTGATCTATTATATCGCTCGGGAGCGCACCGGGATGAAAAAGTGCCGCGGCGGTGCCGCTGTGGCTGGCAAGAGCGTCCGTACAGGGTGCATAACGAAACTAGTTAACCTGCGTGGAGTCATTGCCCGCCCACGCGACACCGATAGGCTATCCCCGGAACGAGGACACCACTCTCCCACGAGCCGGCCGACTGATGACACGTATTTTCACCAGCCTCGCGGCGCTGCTGATGCTCGCCCTGCTGACCACGTTCGGCATCGGCCTGTACAGCATGTCGCTGGAAGTGTCCGTTTCCAAGAACGAGGTCTACCTGGTCCACTTCACGCTCGGCCTGTTCACGGCGCTCGGGGCGCTGCTGGTCCACTGCATCATCTTCACCTATTTCCTCGGCACCGGACGCTGGGTGAAGGAGGTGGGCCTGGCGTATGAGCTGCCCGACGTGCCGTACCCGAAGCTCACACGCGAGCTGAAGCGCAAGGCGTTCCCGCCGGCGCTGTTCTCCATGCTCATCACCATTGCGACGGCCGCCGCGGGCGCTGGGCGGCAACTGCAACTCTGGCACTGGGGCATCCACCTGACGTTGGCGGTCGCGACCCTGCTGATCAACCTCTGGGCGTTCCGCGTCGAGTACCGTTGCCTGAGCAGCAACGCCGAGGTGATCGCCGGAGTGCTGGTCGAGGTGGAGCGGTTGCGGGCCGAGCGCGGCCTGCCGCCCAGCGCCGAGGATTTGCAGGCCCAGGGCGGCTGACGGCGCCGCGGGCGCGAAAAAGAAGTCGGGGCGCCGGCACGAGTGTGCGCCGGCGCCCCGGGGAATGGACAGGCTTGCGAGGACCGCGAAGTTAACGGGAAGCCACTGTGGTGGCCGGGATCTCCAGGTTGACCTGAGTGTACTCGCCAGCGCGAACACGGACCTGCTGGGTCACGTGCTGCGTCTGGCCGTCGCGGACGACCTCAGCCCGCAGCGTATAGTGGTAGTCCCGCCCGCTCTGCAGCGGCGGGGTGGTGAACACGCGCCGACCAGACGTGGACTCGGTCTGCTGGCCGTCCACCAGCAGCCGGGCGTCCTGGGGCAGCGTCACGACCAGGCCAGCCGGTGCGGCCGTATCGTCCTCGCCGCCCTTGCCCTTGCCCTTCTTGTCCTTACCGCCGTGGCCGCCTTGGCCGCCATGACCGACGCCGGGGGCAATGCCGCCCAAGACGGGGACCCCGCAGCCGCCCGGACCACAGACGATTCCCGGGGCGCCGCCGACCACGCCGCAAGTGGCGCAACCGCCGACGTAGCCGCCACCGCAGCCGCCGCCACCGCAGTGGCTGGCGTGACGGCCGCCGCCGCCACAGCTCCCCTTCCTACCGCGTGCGTCAGAACTGTCCGCGAAGAACAGCAGGGCCGCCCCCACGAGCGCCAGGTGCATCAATCGGTGAAGCATTGTCATCCTCCTGCTACGGGCGAAACCAGTGGAACAGCCTGTCCAGACTTCCTGCCTCTCCTGTAAAGAAAAGCTTATCTACATCCCCCAAATTCAAGAGTCAACCCCTTTCCCCAGTTTGCGCAATGTTTCAAGGAATCCATAATTGTCGATGGGTGAAGGAACGGCGGCGCGGGGCGTGGCGGCGGCGGCGGCTCTCTGGTACAACGATCAAGGCCCGCCGCGCCTGCGGCCCGAACAGGTCCAGCCCAGCCCGGCGGGCAGCCAGTTCTTCATTCAGCGGAAGAAGGGGTAGGGAGGAGATGACGAAACCCACGGGTTGCCACCCGTGGGCTTGAAAGGTCCCACAGCCCACGGGTGGCAACCCGTGGGCTTGTCCGACTCCCTCCAGACAAAAGGAGTTCGCAGCATGCCAGAGAATGCCCTCTCTCTCCGGCTCGACGTGGAAGGCGGCATCGGCCTGCTCACCCTCGACCAGCCCGGCAGCCGCGCCAACACCCTCGGCCAGGGCGTCCTCGCCGACTTCGAGAAAGTCGTCGCCGAGGTCGAGGCCCGCCAGGACCTGCAGGGGCTGATCCTGCGCAGCGGCAAGCCCGGCATGTTCATCGCCGGCGCCGACCTGCGCGAGCTGGGCAGCCTCACCCCCGACCCCGCCGTGACGCGCAAGCTGGTGCAGCGCGGCCTGGACCTGTGCGCGCGGCTGGAGGCGCTGCCCTACCCGACGGCGGTGGTCATCGATGGCCCGTGCCTGGGCGGCGGCCTGGAACTGGCCCTCGCGTTCGACTTCCGCCTGGCCGGCGCCAGCCCGAAGACCGAGATCGGCCTGCCCGAGGTCAAGATCGGGCTGATCCCCGGCTGGGGCGGCACGCAGCGCCTGTCGCGCCTCATCGGCCCCGCGCTGGCCGCCGAACTCATCTGCGCCGGCGAGACGGTCAACGGCAACCGCGCCCGCGAACTGGGTATCGTCTTCGACGCGGTGCCGAGCGAGCGGCTGGTGGAAGAGGCCCGGCGCGTGCTGGAATGGGCGCGGCAGTCGGGGACGTGGCAGGAGGCGCGCAAGCGCAAACGGCAGCCGGTCGGCCTGAGCGAGGAGCAACTGACGTTCACCGTCGCCGTGGCCCGCGGGCAGATCCTGGCGAAGACGAAGGGACAGCTCCCCGCGCCGCTCGCCGCCCTCGATGCCATCGCCCGCGGCTGCAACCTGCCGCTTCGAGAGGGCCTCGAAGCCGAGACCGACGCCTTCGTGCCGCTGGCCGGCAGCCCGATCTCGCGCAACCTCATCGCCGTCTTCTTCCTGACGCGGCCGCAGAAGGACAGCGGCGTCGCCGACCCGTCGGTCAAGCCGCGCAAGGTCGAGCGCGTCGGCGTGATCGGCGCCGGCATCATGGGCGCCGGCATCGCGGGCGCCCACATCCGCCGCGGGCTTCCCACCCTGCTGCTCGACACCGCCCCGGCGCCGCTGGAGAAGGGCGTGGCCGCCATCGCGAAGGTCATGCAGACGCGCATCGAGATCGGCCGCATGAAGCCCGAGGAGATGCTGGCCGCCATGACGCGCCTCAACACCACGACGAACCTCGCCCTCCTCGCCGACCGCGACGTCGCGATCGAGGCGGTCGTGGAGAACGAGAAGGTCAAGACACAGATCTACCGCGACCTGCAGCCGATCCTGCCGGACAATGCCATCCTGGTGTCGAACACCTCGACCATCTCGATCGCGCGCATGGCGCAGGCGTGGAAGCGGCCGGAGAACTTCGCGGGCCTGCACTTCTTCAACCCGGTGGACCGCATGCAGCTCGTCGAGGTGATCCGCGGCGAGCGCACCGGCGACGAGACGGTCGCCACCCTCGTCGCGCTGGCGCGGCAGATCGGCAAGACGCCGCTTGTGGTCCGCGACTGCCCCGGCTTCCTCGTCAACCGCATCCTGTTCCCGTACCTCAACGAGTCGCTGGTGCTGCTGGAGGAGGGGGCGGGGCCGCGCGAGATCGACCGGGCGGCGACGGACTTCGGCATGCCGATGGGGCCGATCACGCTGAACGACGTGGTCGGCCTGGACACGTCGCTGCACGCCGGCAACGTGGTCAACACCGCCTTCGCCGACCGGGCCAAGGCGACGCGCATCCTGCAGGAACTGGTCGGCGCGGGGCGCCTGGGGCAGAAGTCGGGGGCGGGCTTCTACAGCTACGCGAGAGGGGCGACACGCGGCGCGGATGACCCCGCCCTGGCCGGGTTCCTGGAGCGCACCCGCACCGACCGGCGGACGATCGGCAAGGAGGAGATCACGGATCGCTTGTTTCTGCCGATGCTGGTCGAGGCGAGCCGGGTGCTGACCGAAGGCATCGTGCGCGCGCCGGGCGACGTGGACCTGGGGCTGCTGCTGGGCATCGGCTTCCCGGCGTTCCGCGGCGGCTTGTTGCGCTGGGCGGACAACACCGGGCTGGACAAAGTGCTGGAGAAGCTGAAGCGCTACGAGGCACTGGGGCCGCGCTTCCACCCGACGGAGCAGATGCGGCGGCTGGCGGCGGAGGGGAAGGGCTTCTACAGCGGCTCGTGAGCCGACGTGGCGCAGCGGACCTATCCCCGCCTCCCGCGGTGCGGATCCGTCAAACCGGCGCGTATCGGGTTAGCCCAGGCACGCGGTCGAAGTCGGCGTCGTTGCTGGCCAAGTCCGTGAGGCCGTGCTGCTGCATCGTGGACACGATCACGGCGTCATTATTCAGCAACCCGGTCTGGCGAATGACATCGGCGGCGAGAGAAACCAGCGGCCCGGTTACGTCCAGAATTCGGACACCAATAAGGGATAACTCATCGATGGCCCGGCGGTAGTGGCTCAGCTGCTGAACCTCGGCCGGGTGCCTCCTCAAGCGATTGGCAACCCCTTGAGCCGGCCAACCGAAGAGCCGCCTCGCCTCAGTCGCCATAAGGCGATGGACGACCTCTCCCAGCACCGGCGCGGACGTGTATCCCTTGAGCTCCCGCTTGTCGATTCGGTCGAGCAAGTCCTTGCAAGCCGGCCCGAACCGTACGTGAGCGGTGAAGTAGTAGAGGAGGACGTTCGCGTCCACGAAAAGGGCGGTCCCACCGACAAGGTCGGCGAAGGTCATGGGTTTCCTCAGGGTCCTTCCTCCCGGCTCTCGATCAGGTAATCCAGTTCCTCAACCGGGCCGGTCCACTTGAAGAGCCCGTAAGACTGCTCCGCCCGGCTCGGCCCGATGAAGACCATCAGGCTGACAGTTTCCTGTTCCGCCAGTGGCAGCGGTTCGGCCGGTTTGAGCACGCCATTCTCGTAGATGGCTTTGATCAAGATCCTTTTCATGACATCTCCGTGGCAAGGCACTTGAAAGAACATCGTTGAGTTGACAGCCCTGCACCTCGCAAGCCTTGCTTCAGGTTGGGCGATGAGTCTCCTCGGGGGCCCCGCGCAAGTCATCGCTGGTCCAGAGGCCTTCCTCAGGGCTATTAATCAGGTAATCCAGGTCTTCAGGAGGGCCGGTCCACTTGAGTAGCCCGGCGGAGCGCTCCGCGAAACTCGGCCCGATGAAGACCATCACGCTAACGGTTTCCTGTTCGGCCAGCGGCAGCGGCTCGGCCAGTTTGAGCATGCCGTTCTCGTAGGTGGCCTTGACTGAGATCCTTTTCATGTCGCCTCCCCGGCAAGAGATCAACGCAACACGCTGAAGTTTACCACCCCCGCCGCGCGCTTGACAGCCCTCTTCGCCACGCTAGATTGACCCCGCTACAATGACCGATACACGCGCCCCGACCCGTGCCGGAACCGCGTGCCGTCCCCGTCCCTAAAGGAGGCTCCCATGGCAACCGCGACCGCCACGCTCAAGAAGATGTTCATCGACGGCAAGTGGGTCGAGGCCGACAACGGCCGCACCCTCGGCGTCATCAACCCCGCCACCGAGGAGGTCATCGCCGACATCGCCTACGGCGGCCGCGCCGAAACCAGGCGCGCCCTCGAGGCCGCCCACCGCGCCCTGCAGGGCTGGATGAAGCTCACCTCCTGGGACCGCGCCAAGATCCTCAAGAAGACTGCCGACCTGATGCGCGACCGCGCCGACACCATCGCCCGCACTCTCACCATGGAGCAGGGCAAGCCGGTCGCCGAGGCCAAGGCCGAGATTCTCCACTCCGCCGACACCTTCGAGTGGTTCGCCGAGGAGGGCAAGCGCGCCTACGGCCAGGTCATCCCCAACTCGCAGCCGGGCAAGCGCCACATCACCCTCAAGCACCCGGTCGGCGTCGTCGGCGCCATCAGCCCGTGGAACTTCCCCATCACCCTGCAGGCCCGCAAGATCGCCCCGGCCCTCGCCGCCGGCTGCACCATCGTCAGCAAGCCCGCCAGCCAGACGCCCCTGTGCCTCATCACGCTCTTCGAGTGGATGGAGGAGGCGGGCCTGCCCCCCGGCGTCGCCAACCTCGTCATGGGGTCGGCCCAGGAGATCGCCGACGAGTTCCTCGAAAACCCGATCTGCCGCAAGATCAGCTTCACCGGCTCGACCGAGGTCGGCAAGCAGCTCATGCGCGGCTGCGCTGAGCAGGTCAAGCGCGTCAGCCTCGAACTGGGCGGCCACGCCCCGTTCATCGTCTTCCCCGACGCCGACCCCGAGGCCGGCGCGAAGATCGCCGTCACCGGCAAGTTCCGCAACAACGGCCAGGTGTGCATCGCGCCCAGCCGCTTCTACGTCCACAAAGACGTCGTGAAGAAGTTCACCGAGGCGGCCGTCGAGTTCGCCAAGGGCCTCAAATTGGGCAACGGCCTGGAGGCCGGCGTCGAGGTCGGCCCGATGTTCGAGAAGCGGGCGATGGACAACACGCTCGGCCTGATCGACGACGCCCGCCAGTGCGGCGCCAAGGTGCTAACAGGCGGCAAGCGCAGCGACCGCTTCGCGAAGGGCTACTTCTTCGAGCCGACGGTGCTGGCGAACGTGCCCGACAATGCGAAGCTGATGACGGAGGAGCCGTTCGCGCCGGTGATGCCGGTGCTGGACTTCAGCAAGCTGGACGACGTGATCCGGGCGGCGAACAACACGCGCTACGGGTTGGCGGCGTACGTGTTCACGAACGACCTGACGGTGGCGTGGAAGATGGCCGAGGGCCTGGAGGCGGGAATCATCGGCATCAACGAGCCGGTGCCGGCGGTGCCGCAGTGCCCGTTCGGCGGCATGAAGGAGAGCGGCCTGGGGCGCGAGCTGGGGCACGAGGGCCTGGAGGCTTACCTGGAGACGAAGTACGTCGCCATCCGGCTGCGGGATTGAACGCGGGGCGGGGCCGCGCTCATCCCGGCCACGAATCCCGGCCGAGATGAGCGCGGGGGGCGACCCGAGTGGGCCTGCGCGGCCTGGGGCGCCATGTCCGCAACGGCACGGGGGGAGCGATGGCTGCGATCAAGACGTTCGACATCAATGCAAGGCTGCGGGAGATTGACATGTTCTTTGAAGGGACGCACCCGGTTCATGTCACCATGCACCGCCTTGCGGAACAGCTCAAGCAAGCCGGTATCCCGTATGCCGTCATGGGGGCCATGGCCGTCTACCTCCACGGGGCCGAGCAGACCACGAAGGACGTGGACGTCCTGCTCACCAAGCAAGGGCTGGACGAATTTCGGGCACGTCTGGTGGGCGTGGCCTATGATCCCGTGCCGGGGAGGCCGCGCCGCTTCACCGACCGGGAGAACGGTACGACGATCGACGTCCTGGTGACCGGCCATTACCCGGGCCGCGGCGGCCCCGGCCCCTTTCCCTTCCCGGAGCCGGCAGAGGCCAGTGAGGAAAAGCAGAATGTGCGCGTGGTGACGCTGCCGCAGCTCATCCAGCTCAAACTGGCGGCGCGGCGCTACTACGACTTCGGCGACGTCGTCTTCCTGATCCGCGTCCACAACCTGGATGAGTCCTTCATGGAGAAGCTGCACCCGTCGGTCCACAAAGACTTCATTGAGTGCCTGGAAGAGAAGCGGCGCGAGGAGGAGTACGAGGCGCGGGAGGGGTAGGATGGTCCCTGTCGCTCAGTCGGTCGGGTAAGGCTCCGGCAACCCGATCCGGCTATACGTGTCCGCGAAATGCTTGGCGAGGTGCTCCCGGTAGAGCGGTTGGATGTGCGCCCGCCGCTGCCCACGCTGACAGAGGGCGGTGAGCAGATCCAGGCGGGCGGAGTGGAGCCGGCGCAGATCCACGATGGATTCCGGGAGTCCCAGTTCCTCGTTCTTCGGCAGGAAGTACCAGCCGTACACGCGACCGCCGCGGATGGGGCCGCGCACGTCCGCGGCCTTGAGCAACCCTTCCGCCACCAGGGAGCCGGCATCGAGAAGGGCGGCGACGAGGACGTCGGGGACCTTGCCGAGAGCAAGGTCACAGGTCTGGGTCAACACTACCACACGAGCAAGGGAGTGTTCCGAATGGCACTGTTTAACAATTGACAAGCAATATATGTCATTATTTTCTATCTCTTAACATATTATATCGCAATACGTTAAATACCGCAGCCTCCCTTGCTGCGCCGCCCGCGCGCCCCGGCCGGGTTCGCTTTCGACCC
>JBBRPS010000377.1:0-9671 GCA_038227745.1 Gemmatales bacterium
CGGGCGCTGTCCGCCGCCCCCAGCCAGCCGACGCAGACGGCCACGAAGATCCCGGTGCCCAACAGACGACGCATAACAACCTCCCTACGGAATGTGAAAGTTTAGCCGCGAGCCTCGGGCGAGCGCTCGCCCGAGGCTCGCGGCTAAACAGGCGGAACTCGGCCGGCGACAGTATATCATGCTTAGTCGCGGAAGGAAATCGTCTGGTTCCTTCGCCCTACCGGATCCTGTCAGGGGGCGCGGCTTGCCGACTTGGCGGGCGCCTGCCCGCGCGGTTATAGTGGGTGTCGGGCATTTCCCTGCCGGGGCGGACGCAACACGTCCAGGCCCGGCAGGCGCGGGGCAGGGAAGCCGGGGCATTTCCGAACCTGCGGAAACCAACCATGGCGACGGCGAACGGCAAACGGGCGGGCGTGGCCCTCCTCATCGGCATCGGCGATTACCTCCACGCCGACCGCGTCGAGCGCCTCCCCTTCGCGCCGCGCGACGCGAAATCCCTCACCCGCCTCCTCACCAACCCCGACGTCTGCGCTTTCCCCGAGGACAGCGTCGCGCTCCTCCTCGACCACAAGGCCTCGCGCCGCCCCATCATCGAGCGCCTCTCGGAGTGGCTGCCCGCGCAGGCCCGCGGCGCCGAGATCGTTCTCCTCTACTTCGCCGGCCACGGCACCGTCCGCCGCCTCGGCCCGAAGGAAGAGGGCTTCCTCGTCCCCCACGACGCCGACCCCGACGACATCGCCGCCGGCGGCATCGCCATGAGCGACGTCGCTCGCTGGGTCGAGGGCATTGAGGCCGGCGCCGTCGTGGTCGTCTTCGACTGCTGCCACGCCGGCAAGGTCCTCGGTGAGGGCCACTCGATCCGCTCCGGCGAGCGCGACATGGAGCTGCGGCCATCCGTCCTCCAGGCCGTCGCCGGCAAGGGCCGCTTCCTGATCGCCTCCTGCGACGAGGGGCAGAAATCGCTGGAGTCGCCCGAGCTGAAGCACGGCCTGTTCACCTACCACCTCCTCAAGGGCATCGCGGGCGCCGGCGACCGCGACGGCGACGGTAAGGTCGGCGTGGCCGAGTTGTTCAACTACGTCTCGCAGGCCGTCGCCCGCGACGCGCGCGAGAAGTTCGGCCGCGAGCAGACGCCCTGGACCAGCGCGACGTGGACCGGCGATGCGTACATCTCGCGCCCCACGGCGCGCCCCGACACGGCCGGCCTCTCGCCCCTGGAGCGGCGCTGGAACGAGGAGGGCGCCGGGGCCGTCGTGCGCGACTTCGAGGCCATCCCTCAGGCCGAGGAGGAGCGGCTGATTACGGCCCTGCGCTTTGTCCGCCGCAAGCGCGAGCCGGTCGCCGTCCCGTTCGTCTTCCGCTGCCTCGCCCACTCCGCCGCCGCCGTCCGCCAGCGCGCCCGCTCGGCCGTCCAGGTCATCGGCTGGGATGCCGCCGCTGCCGCCGTCGAGGGGCTGGCCCGCGCCCCCGACGAGGCACGCCTCGGGTTCGTCCTGGAGGGGCTGGCCGCCGTCGAGGCCGACGCCGCCGTGGTGGCCCTGCTCAACCGCCTGACCGTCCTGCTCCGCGGCGACCTGCGCGACCGCGCCGCCTTCCTGCACGCGCGCAAGGTCGCGGGCCTGGAGCTGGAGAAGACGGCCGCCGTCTTCCGCGACAAGCAGAGCCCCTATCGGATCGAGCGGGCGCTCGGGGCCGGGCTGTTCACGGCGGCCTACCTGGCCCGCGACGAGTTCGCCGACCTGCGCGTCGTGGTGCGCGTGCTGCGGCCGGAGTTCGCCGCCCAGCCGGTGGTGCGCGGGCACTTCCTCGACCTGGGCAGGCGAGCCGTGCGCTTCGTTCACCAGAACCTCGTCCTGACGCGCGGCGTGCAGCTCTTCCCCGACCGCGACCTGTACTGCGCCGTGCGCGACTACATCGACGGCCCGACGCTGCGCGAGGTGCTGGCCAACGGCAAGCGCTTCGAGGCGCGGCAGGTCCTGGAGATCCTGCGGCAAATCCTGGAGGGCCTGACGCCGCTGCACCGCGAGGGGGCCTGGCACGGCGGCGTGCGGCCGACGAACGTCTTCCTGACCGCGGACGGGCGGGCCATCCTGGGCGACCCGTCGCTGCCGATTCCTCCGGCGACCGCGGAGGTGCAGCGGCTGGCGTACGATTTCCGCTACGCCGCGCCCGAGACGTTCCGGGCCGGCGCCGCGCTCGGGCCGGCGTCGGACTTCTACGCGCTGGGCTGCGTTGCTCACGAGCTGTGCTGCGGGGCGCCGCCGTTCGTGTCCGACAGCCATTACGAGCTGATCGCGATGCACGACCGCGATGCCATCGGGCCGCCGAGCCGCGCGGGCAGCCTGCTCGGCCCGGCCGGCGACCCGTTCCTGCTGCGCCTCCTTGCCCGGTCGCCCGCCGAGCGCTTCCCCGACATCGGCGCGGCCTTGTGCGGACTGGACGCGCTGGCGCGGCCGGCCCCGTCGGCGCCGCCCGGAAGGATGTTCGTGCAGCCGGTGCCGCTGCCGTCGCAATCCCTCGCCCGCTACCGGGATCGGCAGTCGCTGCTCAACCTGGGGGAGGCCGACCAGGGGACGGTCCCGCCTTACATGAGCCTCGACCCCGAAGCCAGCCTGCCGTCGGTTGGGGCCGCCGCCGGCGCAGCGCTCCCGGAGATCCCGGGCTACGAGATCCTGGGGGAGCTGGGGCGGGGCGGCATGGGCGTCGTCTACAGGGCAAGGCACCTGGCCCTGAACCGGATCGTCGCGCTCAAGACGCTGGCGTATTCCCACGGCGCCGGCGCGGAAGTGCTCCGCCGCTTCCTGGCGGAGGCGCAGGCGGTGGCCGGGCTGCAGCACCCGAACATCATCCAGATTTACGAGATCGGAGAACACTCCGGGTTGCCCTTCTTCTCCCTGGAGTTCTGCGGCGGCGGGACGTTGGCCGAGAAGGCCCGCGGCGGCCTGCTGCCACCCCAGGACGCCGCGGGCCTCGTGGAGACCCTGGCGCGGGCCGTGCAGTACGCCCACGAGCACGGTGTTATTCACCGCGACCTGAAGCCAGCCAACGTACTGCTGACCGAGGACGGTACCCCCAAGCTCACCGACTTCGGCCTGGCCAAGAGGCTGGAGAGGAACGACCCGGTGTTGACCGCGGTCGGCCAGATCATGGGCACGCCCGCCTTCATGGCGCCTGAGCAGGCGACGGGCGACCTCGCGGCCGTCGGCCCGCTCACCGACGTCTACGGGCTGGGTGCCGTGCTCTACACGCTGCTGACGGGGAGGGCGCCCTTCGTGGACACGTCGGTGGCGCGAATGCTGGCGCAGCTCATTACGGAGGAGCCGCCGCCCCCGCGGAGTTTGCAGCCGCAGGTGCCGCGCGACCTGGAGACAATCTGCCTGAAGTGTTTGGAGAAAGATCCGAAGAAGCGCTACCCCAGCGCCGCGGCCCTCGCGGAGGAGTTGCGGCGCTGTCGCAGTGGCGAGTCCATCCGCTCCCGTGCGGCGACGCCCCTGCGCCGGGCCGGGAAATGGGTGCGGCGCCGGCCGATGGTCGCCGCCCTGGCGGCGCTGGTCCTGCTGCTGCTTGGGGCGCTGGTCGTCATGGGCTGGCTGTACCTGTCGATGTGGGCCGGGGCGGCGCCCCCGGTGAAGGGCGCCGTTTACTTTTTCCCGCGCTCACTGGACGGCCTGTGCCGCGGTCCGCAGCCGGTCCGCGAGGAGGCGCCGCGCCACTTCCACGGCGAGCGTCCGGTGATGGTATTGCCTGCCCTGGTGCCACGCCGTGCCTGAGCGGACCTCCTGGCAGCGAAGCACTAGGCCCTGGCTGTTGCGCAACAACACGTCGAAAAGGGCAGTCCCCTGCCTGGTCCAGGTGCTGGGATCGACGAGGGCGGCGGACGCACTGCGCAGCGCGTTGCGCACGGCATCCTGCACCGCCTCGTCCGGCGTCCAGCCCACCCCCTGGGCGATGACTTCCGTCCGCTCCGCGAGCGTCGCCTGGGCCGGGGCGCTGCCCGGCTCCGGGGCGGCCGGCCTGTCGTTGTGGCTCTTGACCTCGGTGGTGAGGATGCTGACCAGAACGGGCGCGAGGACGGTAGTGAACAGGGTCGTGAGGAACGGACCGAGGCAACCCGAGCTATTCACCGCCATGACTGCTCCTCCTTGACCGTTTGAATGCCTTCCTGTTGTTCCCCGTCGGCCGCAGGCATGCGGGGAGGAACCTGGCTGGCCTGGCTCCAGAAGTATAGGCAAGCGACGCGCCCACGATTCGCCGGCGGCAGGATTGCGTGGATGATTTTCGCCAGGCGGTTCGGGGCGTGCGGGTTGCGTGGCGAAAGGGGATTGGCGGGACTTTGATGGGAAGGGAAAGAGTGGCGTCTGGGCAGGACTGAGAGGCGAAGTCGGCGGCGACGGCGATGCGCAGGGTCGGCATGAGCTCGTTCATGGCGTCCTCACGAGTACGGTGATGATCGCCGCGCCCTGCGGGGAAATCCCTCGAAAATGGTTGACCTGTCCGGTCCGCCGTTTAGGATGAATGTTCGGTAAGGTGACCGGGCCATCCCCAGCGCACCCTGCCGTGAGCGGAGCCCGGCCACGGCGCGGAGCGTCCAGACGCCTGCGAAACTTCTCCCCGCCGGGTGGGTTCGCGCCGCGACCGCCCCCGTGCCCCCGCCGCCTGGAAAGGGTCCCATGAGCAGTCTCGAAGGTTCTCTGCAGTCCGCTCCCGCGCCCCAGCCCGGCGCGCCGCCGTCCGCCTCCGACCTGGAGATGCTCGACCACCTGCGCAAGGCGCACAAGCAGCTCCGCGCCGAGATCGGCAAGATCATCATCGGCCAGGAGGCGGTGCTCGACCAACTGCTCATGGCCATCTTCTGCCGCGGCCACGCCCTGCTCGTCGGCGTCCCGGGGTTGGCCAAGACGCTCATGGTCAGCACGCTGGCGCAGGCGCTCGACCTGTCGTTCAAGCGCATCCAGTTCACGCCCGACCTGATGCCCTCCGACATCACCGGCACCGAGGTCATTCAGGACGACCCCGCCACGCGGCAGCGCATGTTCAAGTTCCTGCCCGGGCCGATCTTCGCCAACATCGTCCTGGCCGACGAGATCAACCGCACGCCGCCCAAGACGCAGGCCGCCCTGCTGGAGTCGATGCAGGAGCGCAAGGTCTCGATCGGCGGCGTCGATTACCCAATGAAGGACCCGTTCTTCGTGCTGGCGACGCAGAACCCGATCGAGCAGGAGGGCACCTATCCGCTGCCCGAGGCGCAGCTCGACCGCTTCCTCTTCCTGATCCGGGTCGAGTACCCGACCGACGCGGAGGAGGAGCTGATCATGCGGCAGGGGACGTCGAACGTGCAGTTGAGCGTGAGCAAGGTGCTGCACGGCGAGGACATCCTGCGGCTGCAGCACATCGTGCGGCGCGTGCCGGTCGCGGACCACGTTTTCGCCTACGCGAAGCGCATCACGCGCATGAGCCGGCCGAACACGCCGGAGGCGGCGCCGTTCGTGAACAAGCTGCTGACGTGGGGCGCGGGGCCGCGCGCCAGCATGAACCTGATCCTGGCGGCGAAGGCGCACGCGATCCTGCGCGGGCACCATCACGTCGCGGCCGACGACGTGGCTGCGGTGACGGCGCCGATCCTGCGGCACCGCCTCATCACGAACTTCACCGCCCAGAGCGAGGGCGTGTCGGTGGACGACGTGATCCGGCGCCTGCTGCAGTCGATCCCGAAGAACGAGGCAGCGTGACCGTTTCGTCCTGTAGGGTGGGCACTGCCCACCGATACGTCGGTGGGCAGTGCCCACCCTACAGGACGAAACGGGCGAGGAATCACCGTGCCCAAATCGCTGCTCGAGCCCGACGTCATCGCCCGCGCCCAGGCCCTGGGCCTGAAGGCCCGCACCCTCGTCGAGGGCCTGCGCGTCGGCGACCACAAAAGCCCCTTCCGCGGCTTCTCCGTCGAGTTCGTCCAGCACCGCGAGTACGTTCCCGGCGACGACATCAAGCACATCGACTGGAAGAGCTACGGCCGCTCCGAACGCTACACCATCAAGCAGTACGAGCAGGAAACGAACTTCGTCGGCCACATCCTGATCGACGCCAGCCGCTCGATGCTCTACGGCGAGGGCGAATCCAACAAACTTAGCTACGCGAAGCTCCTGGCGGCATCGCTGGCGTACCTGGTCATCCACCAGCGCGACAGCGCCGGCCTGGCGATCTTCGACAAGGCGTGGCGGTCGATCTTCCCGCCGAGCGGCCAGCCCGGTCACGTGACGACTCTGCTGCGCGCCCTGGAATCTACCGAGCCGCAGGACAAGACGAGCATCGGGCCGCTGCTGCACGACCTGGCGCAGCAGATCCGGCGGCGCGGCCTGGTGTTTCTGATCTCCGACTGTCTGGCCGACGTGGACGCGCTGCTGGCCGGGTTGCAGCACCTGCGCTTCGCCGGACACGAGGTGACGGTCTTCCACGTGCTGCACCGCGACGAGGTGCAGTTCCCGTTCGACGGCAACGTGAAGTTCGATTACCTGGAGGGGTCGCTGCAGGTGCTGACGCGGCCGCACCTGATCCGGCCGGCATATGTGCGTGCGGTGCAGAAGTACCTCAAGGAGTTGCAGGAAGGGTGCGAGCGGAATCGGTGTGATTACGTGGCGATGGACACGTCGAAGCCGCTGGGCGAGATGCTGACGGCGTACCTGGCGCGGCGGCTGCGCGTGCGGCTCGTTTAGCCGCGTTTCGCAGAAACGCGGTTAAACGGGAGGGCTGATGAGTTATGAACTTCGTCGCGCCATACATGCTGTGGGGAGCGGCCGCCGCGGGCGTGCCGATCGCGCTGCACTTCTTCTTCCGCAGCCGCTACCGCACCGTGCCGTGGGCGGCCATGAAGTTCCTGCTGATGAGCATCGAGCAGACCAGCCGCCGCCTCAAGTTCCAGGAACTGCTGCTGCTCATCGTCCGCTGCGCCGTCCTGGTGCTGCTGGCGCTGGCGCTGGCCCGGCCGCTGATCTCGACCGTCGTCGCCTCCGGCAAGGAGGCCGTCGATGCCGTCTTCGTCTTCGACACCTCGTTCAGCATGGGCGCGCGCGAGGGCAAGCAGACGCGCCTCGACTTCGCGAAGTCGGCGGCCCTCGCCATCATCGACCACCTGCCGGCGTACTCGACCGTGCAGGTCGTCACCTGCGCCGATAAGGCCCTCCTGCTCGGCCCGCGCGAGTCCGGCAACCTCGACCAGGCCCGGCAGATCATCAAGAAGCTCGAGCTGACCGACCTCGCGACCGACCTCGCCCCCGGCGCGACCGAGGCCGTCTCCGCCCTGGCGCGCGGCAGTTCGCCCAACAAGGAGCTGTACCTCTTCAGCGACATGCAGAAGCTCGGCTGGGAGCAGAACGCCGGGCCGCTGGCGAAGACGCTGAAGGACCTGAGCGACCGGGCAACGATCTACCTCGTCCGCTGCGGCAGCCAGGTTCCGCGCAACGTGGCGGTGCTGGGCATCGCGCCGCAGTCCGGCATCCCACGGCCGGGCGAGCGCGTCGGCTTCGCCGTGCTGGTGCGCAACACGGGCGCCGTCCCCGTGCAGAACCTGCGCGTCGGCCTGGCCGTGGACGGCCGCGGCAAGGAGCACGAGGAGCAGCCCATCGCCGTGCTCAAGCCGGGCGAGACGCGGGCCGTCACCCTCAGCGCGAAGCTCGGCAAGGCCGGCCTGCGCGTCCTGACCGCGACGGTGAAGCAGGACGACCTCGACGCGGACAACCGCTTCGATCAGGTGATCCAGGTGCGCGACCAGGTGCGCGTGCTGGTGGTGGACGGCGGCCGCGACGAGCGCGAGCCGGACCGCTCGGCCGCCTACTACCTCGAGCACGCCCTGGCGCCGGTCAAGGACGATCTGAAGCCGAAGTACCATGTCCGCGTCACCAGCCTGACGCCGCGGCAGGTCTCGGCTGCCGAGCTGGCGAAGCACGACGTCTGCATCCTCGTCAACGTGGCGCTGGAGCGCGGCCCGGCGGGCGTCGAAGTGCCGCCGGCGGACTTCGTCGATCAGCTCGGGCCGTTCGTGCGCCGCGGCGGCGGCCTGATCGTCTTCGGCGGCGACCACGTAGTGCCCGCGGCCTACAACCGCGTCCTCGGCAAGCAGCTCGGCCTGCTGCCGTTGAAGGTCGCCGGCGTCGCGTCTTTCCCGGAGGAGAAGGCGATCCAGCCCGACCGCAACAGCATCGACGCGCCGTCGCTGCTGCGCTTCCGCGAGGACGAGGATTACAAGGACCTGGGCGGCGTGGACGTGCTGCGCACGCTCGACCTGGAGGAGCTGGTCAAGGACGCGAAGGACGGCAAGGAAGCGGGGCGGGAGGTCGTGCGCGTGCTGATGCGCTACACGAACGGCAAGCCGGCCATCGCTTCGCGGAAGGTGGACGCGGGCGAGGTGCTGCTGTTCGGCACGTCGGCGGCGCCGGGGTGGAAGCCGAAGACGCGCGAGGCGACGTGGAACTGGCTGGCGCTGTGGCCCGGTTATGTTCCGTTCGTCGAAGCGTCGTTGAATCACCTGCTGCACCGGCAGACGCAGAACCACAACTTCACGGCGGGCGACACGCTGCGCTGGCACCCGCCCGCGGCCCGCGACGGCGACATCGAGCAGTCGTACGTCCTGGTGTACCCGCCGGAGAAGGCGGGCGCGGAAGGCAAGCGCGTGGCGCTGGGGCGGGCGGAGACGGTGCAGGGCCGCGCGGTGGTGACGGCGACGGGCCTGGAGCGCGCGGGCGTCTACCGCCTGACACTGGCCGACCGGATCGGCGACGAGGCGTCCGGCCAGGGCGAGCCGGTGCCGCCGGAGCGCCGCGAACGCAAGCCGCTGGACGTCCCGTTTGCGGTGGTGCCGGACCTGCGCGAGAGCGCTAACCTGGAGTCGCTGAGCGACGCGCAGCTCGACGAGCGCCTCGGCTTCCAGCCGGTCCACCTGACGAACGACGCGGCGGCGAACGTCACGTCGGTGACGGAGCGGACAAACCGCGAGTGGACGCTGTGGCTGCTGGCGGCGGTGCTGGTGCTGACGCTGGGCGAGGCGGTACTCGCGTGGGTCTGCGGGCGGGCATGGTAAGATGAGCGCAGGTGAGGTTCCTTCCGGGGCGGCGAGGATGCCATGCCAGGCCACAACGGATCCGAGAGCGGGCCGAAATCGGTTGAGGCAGCCGAGCCGGGGCCGATCTTCAAGTGGGAAACGCTGTGCGAGGCAGGCCCTTACCGGCTACGGTACAAGGAGCCGGTCCACGGGAAATTGTTCGAGGTCAAATTGACGTGTGGGCGGAAGGTCACCGTCTTTCGCGCCGACGAGGAGGAGTTCTACTTCTGCCACGGGCTGACTTTCGGCGGCAAAGACGCACCCGGCGGCCCCGTATCGCCGTTCTCCGGCGAGGACGTCCGGACGATTCTCGAGTACCATTATCGGCCCGTTGACCCGGAGTCGCATGCAGTCGGCGGGGACATTCTGATTTGGTGGCGGGCGAGTGGCGGAACCTCACATTCCGCTATCTTACTCAACCCTGTCGTCGAGTTGGGGAGGAATTACCTCGACTACCGTTCTGTACTCCGATCGAAAAATGGAGTGCTGCCGGAAGCGGATATGACGTTGCAGCAACTCATTGATGCGCCCGACGGCTACGGGGAGTCGTACACTGTGTTCCGCCGCAGGTAACTGGGGA
>JBBRPS010000378.1:0-9644 GCA_038227745.1 Gemmatales bacterium
CAGCAGGGTCTGGAGGTCGCGGACGGGCAGGGAGGGCAGAAAGTCGCCTGCTCGAAGTGCGGGCAGCACCTGATCGTACCGACGCCACCTCTTCCACCCCTGGCGCGCACGACGCTGGCGCCGCTGGATGTCTCGCCGCCGACCGCCGCCATTCCCTCGCTGCCTTCTTCCCCCGTCCCCATCCGCATCTCGGCGCACATCATCCGGTGGCCGCTGTGTTGCGCGTCGTGCTGCGGCCCTGCCTATGCCGTTTTTCGGGTGTCTGCCGTCCGCCAATCCGGCGTGAAGGTGGTGCGCACCCAAGAAAAGACATGGGACGTGCCTTACTGTTCGGCGTGCCTTGGGGAGAAGGCGAAGGCCGAAGAGGAGCGCGACGCGATGCTGTCCCGGGCGGCCACTTTCGTCGTGCAGGCAGACGCGGAGAGGGACACGGCCCTGGCCAACGCCAGGGAGGCGAGGGAGGCGAAGAAAACCACAGACTCCGCTATGGGGGCCGTGGCGCTCGTCTTGGTGGTCATCTACCTCTTCGCCAGTGTCGGCGTGGTGCTCGCCGCAGACGGGGCAGTTCGCCGGGGCATCACGGCGGTGGCGATGCTCGTGGTCGGCGTGGTGGGCCTTGCCATCCTCGGGGCGATCATCAACGCCGTCAGTGGTGACGGCAGCCTTTCCGCTGAAGAAGCCGCCCAGTTGCAGGCACGGGTTTCCGCGCTGCTCGGCCAGGCTAACGCCGAGCGGGAAGCGGCTCGGGCGATGCCAATTAGGGCGGGGGTGGTTTACGAGGGATGGCAGGGCACGGTTCACACCGTCGTCTTCTCAAACCCGGCCTACGGGCAGGCGTTCCGTGAGGCCAACGCCGGCAAATGCCTGGCTTAGAGCGGTTCACTAATGGATCGCACACGCGCGGTAGGACGGCTCTCCCGAGCCGTCCCACTTCTCCCGATGGTTTGGGAGAGCCGTCCTACCGCGCGTGGTCCACGCGACTGGGAACCGCTCTAAAGCACGGCTTCACGCACTGCGAGCCGCTCGGAGTCGTGGCGATCAACCAGAAGGGCGGCGGCAAGAGCCTCGCGCAAACGCGGCTGTACGCCTACCCGGAGGTCGCGTCCGAAACACTCTACGTCATTACACTCGGCGACAAACGCTCTCAAAAGGACGACATCAAAACTTGTCAGGGGTTCGTTGAGCAACTCCGCAAGGAAACCCAGGGATCCGATGAGCAAGAGGAATCGCTATAGCAGCGTCTCCGAAATGATCGAGGCGCAGGGTGGAGAGGGGACCTTCGCGGAGGCCTTCGCCGAGCGCCTCGCGAGTCGGCAGTTCATCAAGGCGCTCACCGTCCTGCGGGCCACCGCGGGCATGTCCCAGCAGGAGTTGGCCGAGAAACTGGGCTGCACTCAGAGCAAGGTTGCCAAATTGGAGAGCAGCCGGGATGCCGAACTCCGCTTCGGCGATCTCCGCGCCTACGCCGGGGCGGTCGGGCGTGAGGTGCGCATTTTCCTCGTCCCCCAAGGGCAACCGCTCGTCGATGAGGTCAAGATGCACGCCGCCGCGATCAAGGGACTCCTCGACCGACTCGTGCGTCTGGCCGACAACGGCGCGCTCTCCACGGGTGTCGCGGACTTCCTTGAAGAAGCGACCTTGAACCTCGTCCGGATTGCGGCGAAGGCCGCCGCCGCCCTCCCTGCACTCCCCGAAGAACCCTCTCTTCCTGTTCACGTCCAGGCGCTGCCCGACGAGTCGGACAACCAAGAACCACCCGGGATAGAAATATCTCCCGATGCGGGGCGCGATCCTGCGCTGGTGAAGTGACCTCCGGGCCTCCATCCGGCAACGAGCCGAACCGCCCCAGCCAATCACTCGCCGATGACCGCCACGAACGTCCACCCCGCGGAGGGGACACGGGCGAAGTGGAAAGAGGACGGCCGGCCCGTCCACGGATCGACGGCGTGAACCTCCCCTGCCGTCTCCGCGAACAGGCGCCGCGTCAGCTCGCGCACGCCCGCGTCCGCCTGGAACTCCGGCACCTCGGAGATCTTCACCGGCGGCGCGGCGGACTTGAGGGGCATCTCATAGTTCGGGTTCGGGTGGCTGAGGAACACGCCCTCCCGACTGACCACGAAGCCGTAGCCGTTCTCGCCCAACTTCAGCTCCTTGAGCCAGGTACGCAGCTGCTTGAAGTAGTCCAGGGACAGGTCCCCCGTCACGACGCCGGTGAAGGCCGTGGCGCGCCGGACCGGGACGGAGTAGGTAACCATCGCGATGTTGCCGCCGCCCTCGTCCACGAACGGCTCGCTCCACAGCGCCCGCCTCTGTTGCCTGGGCTTGCTGTACCAGTCCCATTCCCAGTAAGGCGGCTTGTAGGTTTTTGGGGTAAGGCGCCTGGTCGTCAGCCCGCCGCCCTCGCGCCAGACGTACAGGGCGTAGTCCGGTTGCTTCTCTCCCCTCAACGAAAACTCGTAGGGCTGAAAGGCAACGGTCGTGCCGAAGAGGCGCGGCTCGCGCACCAGGGCGGCACGCAGCCAGGCGTCGAGCTGGGGCTCGGTCCAGTCGGTACGCTGGCCGAGTGTCATCGCTAACATCTCGGGGACCGTGGCGAGCTGGCGCAGGTCCCGGTCGAGCCGCTCGGCCACCTGGCGCGCCAGGGCGCGCCGCAGTTCGCGCTCGGCTCGCTCCGTCTGCTCGAGCTGATAGTGCAGGCTGCGGTTGAACAGGAAGCCGCCCACCAGCAGGACGAACAGCAGAGCGAGCGACACGCCGAGCAGCGCCGCCCGCGCCGGGTAACGCCGGCACCAGCGCCACGTCCGCTCCAGTCGGCCGACCGGCCGCGCCGTCACCGGCTCGCCGCGCCCGAACCGCCCCAGGTCTTCCGCCAGCTCCAGCGCCGAGCCGTAGCGCTTCTTCGGCTCCTTGTGCAGGCACTTGAGGCAGACCGTCTCCAGGTCGCGCGGCACGCCCGGCTGCAGCTGGGTCGGCGGCACCGGCTCGACGCTGAGGACCTGCAAGACCGTGTCCAGGGCCGTCGCGGCACGGAACGGCGGCCGTCCCGTCAGCAGTTCGTACAGGATCGCGCCGAGCGCGTACACGTCCGTCGCCGGCCCGATGTCTTGAAGGCGGCCCTGGGCCTGCTCGGGGGCCATGTAGCTCGGCGTCCCCAGGATCGCGCCCGACTTCGTCTGACCGCTGTCGTCGTCGAGGCGCTTGGCCAGGCCGAAGTCGGTGATTTTCAACGTGCCGTCCGCAGTCAACAGCACGTTGGCGGGCTTGAGGTCGCGGTGGATGACGCCGCGCTGGTGGGCCGCGTGCATCGCCTGCGCCAGCGTGAGGACGATCCGCGCCGCCTCGGCGGGCTGGCGCGGCGTGCCGGCGAGCTGCGCCGCCAGGCTGCCGCCGTCGCAGAATTCCAGCGAGAAGAACGGCAGGCCGTCGTGCTCGCCGACCTCGTAGACCTGCACGATGTTCGGGTGCTGCAGGTGGGCCAGTGCCTCGGCCTCGGTGCGGAAGCGGGCCAGGTCCGACGCGCCGGCGTGGGCGCCGCCGAGGATCATCTTGAGGGCGACGACGCGCTTCAGTCGCCTCTGCATGGCCTTGTAGACCACGCCCATGCCGCCCTTGCCGATCTCCGCGAGGACGTCGTAGTCGCCGAAGGACTGCGTCAGGGGAGCGGGCGCCGCGGCACTCTCGTCCGCGATGGTCCCCTGATTGTCGAAGGTCAAGCCGCCAAGCGACACGCACCTCGTCACCGCCCGCAGCGGCGCGGTCAGGCGCTTGACCTCGTCCTCGTCGGCGAAGAAGCCCACGAGGTCGGCGGTGAAGTCCGCGTGGCGCGCCAGCCAGGCCTGCCGGTCCGGGCGAGCGCCGGCCTCGTCCGCCTTCAGGTACGCCAGGACGGCCTCGTCAAGGCGGTGCTCGCGCTCCTCGGCCTGCGGCGACTGCATGGTTGCCTCACGATGATTCTTGCAGGATCTCGCGGAGCCGCCTCATGCCGCGCCGCAGCAAGCCCGCGACCGACGCTTCGCTCCGCCCCAGCCGACGGGCGATCGCCTCGACCGAACAGTCCTGCAGGTGCTTCAAATCGACGGCGGTCCGCTGGTCCTCGGGCAGCTGCGCCAGCGCCCGGGCGAGGCGGAGGGTTTGCTCCTCGCGCAGCGCGTGCTCGCTGGGGGAGGAGTCCGGCGCCGCCAGCCAGCGTTCCAGTTGGCCGGAGGAATCCTGCAGCGTCTGCTCCAGCCGCACGTCGCGGGCGCCGGTGTGGAAGCGGCGCGCGGCGTCCTGCAAGTTGCGCGCGAGGATGCCGCGCAGCCAGGCCGCCATCTCGGCCTCGCTCTGGCCACGAAACTGGGCAAGGTCCCGGTGGGCCTCCAGCAGCGTGGCCTGGACGACGTCCGAGGGGTCGAACTTGCCCTGCAGGACCGGGTCGAGTTGCAGCCCCGCGAGCAGCCGCAGGTAATCGCGGAACTGCTCCGGCCCCGGGCGGCGTTGGCCCGCGTCGTCGGCCATGAGGTCCCTCTACAGATAAAGGCGTCCGCGGCGGCAGAATCGACCGCGCCAAACCGGCCGCTCGCCTTACTCACAGCTATAGTCGATGCGGGATGAATGGACATACGCGGGCGAGCCGCAGGGGTATCCCCGCAGTTTGCTATCGCCCCGGCAAGGAAGTTCGTCACGTAGGACGGCTCTCCTGAGCCGTCCGGACGGGTCAGGAGACCCGTCCTACGTGAGCCTCTTTCTGGCCGGAGTAATATCACCCTCTGCCCCGCGTTGCGGTCAGCCGCGCCGACAGCGGCCCCCCGCCGAGGCCCAGGTCGTTCGCCAGGATGCCCGGGGCGGCGATCCCCAGCAGCACGTCCTGCGTCGTCGGGACGCGATCGGGCACTCGACCTGTGGCAGGACACGGATGGCGGGACGTGTCTGCGGCCCGCAGAAACCCAGGCGGAACGAACTCCGACGGAACATGGCGCGTATACCCCACACAACGAAGACGAGTGAAAAGTGGAAAGTGAAAAGTGGATAGTGAAGAGGGATGAATATCCCTCCCTCTTCACTATCCACTTTCCACCGCGAGAAGAAGGCCAGCGTGGCCGGCAACGTCACCAGCAACCTGATCTTCTCGCCGGACGGCAAGCGGCTCGTTACGGGCAACGAGGACGGGGGCACGGATAACAAGTCCGGTGTGGTGACCGTCTGGGAGGTAGCCGGCAAGAAGAAGCACGCGGAGCGGAAGGGGCACTCCGAGCCGATTCGATTCCTCGCCTTCACGCCGGGTGGCAAGAAGCTCGTCTCCGCTTCGGCCGACGGCACCCTGCTGGCGTGGGACTTCGCGAAGCTGGTGAAAGGCAAGCCCGAGTGACGCAGGCCATGAGCCCGGACGGCGATGAAGAGCCGAAGGGGACACACAGCTAGTCCTGCCATCACAGCGGACAACATCAACCGGATCATGAAGGAGAGCTGTCTCAGGTACGCCCGGCGCGTGGGGTCGTCTGCGAGGCGGAAAGCGGGGTCGGTGTGGCGCATGGGTAGGGTCTCAGGTACGCCCGGCGCGTGGGGTCGTCTGCGAGGGGGCGAGTTTGCTCGGGCGCCGTTGCTTTGGCGCGCCTCGCTACATAGTGTGCGGAGGGAAGAACGCGGGGGTCCCGGGCCATTCATCCAGGGGAGGTGCCATGTCGCAGAAACCGAACGCGCCGCGCGGCGGGTGCAGCCGCCGTTCTTTCCTCGGGGCGGGGGGCGCCGGGGCCGCGGCGCTGCTGGCGGTGGGCGCCGCCGGGGCGGCGCCGCGTTCCCAGGGGCGGGAGCAGCCGCCCGCGAAGGGCAAGCCCACGCAGTTCCAGGTCGCGTGCATGACGCTCCCCTACGGGCGCTTCCCGCTGCAGCGCGCCCTGGAGGGCATCCGCGCCGCCGGCTACCGATACGTCGCCTGGGGCACGACGCACCTCGAGGCCGGGGGCAAGCAGGTGCCGGTGCTGCCGGCGGACGCCCCGCCGGCGCGTACACGCGACCTGGCGGCCCGCTGCCGCGACATGGGCCTGGAGCCGGTGCTGATGTTCTCGGGCATCTACCCCGAGGCGAAGAACGGCCTGGAGGTGCTGACGAGCCGCATCCACCAGGCGGCCGCGGCGCGCGTGCCCCAGGTGCTGACGTTCGGCCACACGCGCGGCGGCAACCACAAGGTGTGGGTGGAGCGCTTCCGCAAGCTCGGGCCGATCGCGCGGCAGAACGGCGTGCTGCTGGTGGTGAAGCAGCACGGCGGCGAGACCGGCACGGGGGCGGCGTGCGCCCGCATCACGCGCGAGGTCCACGACGACGGCGTCCGCGTCAACTACGACGCCGGCAACGTCATGGACTACCTGCGCGTCAGCCCCGCGGAGGTCATCAAGGACCTGCAAGGCTGTGCCGACGAGGTGCGGAGCTTCTGCATCAAGGACCACCGCGACTTCCCGCCGCCGCACGGCGACTGCGGCCCGGGCCTGGGCGAGATCGACCATTACCGCCTGCTGTACCCGGTCGCGTTCACCGGCCGCGCCCTGCCGCTGTGCTGCGAGAACATCTTCGCCCCCGGCGTGCCGCGGCCGACAAAGCCCGATGGCGTCGATGCGCTGGCGCGGCGGGCGCGCGAGTTCCTGGAGCTGGTGATCCAGGGCGTCCAGCGGCAGGGCAAGTAATGTCCATCGTCGTCGAGGACTACCACAAGACCTACGGGGACACCGTCGCGGTAGCGGGCATCACCTTCGCCGTCGCGCCCGGCGAGGTCCTCGGCCTGGTCGGCCCCAACGGGGCCGGCAAGACAACGACGCTCCGCGCCCTGGCCGGCATCCTGACGCCGACGCGCGGCCGGCTGGCCATCGCCGACCACGACCTGGCGCGGGAGCCGGTGGCGGCCAAGGCGGCGCTGGCCTACGTCCCCGACGACCCGCGGCTGTTCGATCACCTCACCGTCTGGGAGCACCTGCGCTTCGTGGCCGCCCTGTACCGCACCCCCGACTGGCAGCCCGAGGCCGAAACGCTGCTGGCGCAGTTCGAGCTGACCGAGAAGCGCGACGCGCTGACGTCGGAGCTGTCGCGCGGCATGCGCCAGAAGGTGGCGATCTGCTGCGGCTACCTGCACCGGCCGCGGGCGATCCTGCTCGACGAGCCGCTGACCGGCCTGGACCCGCGCGGCATTCGCACCATGAAGGACTCGGTGCGCCAGCGCGCCGACGGCGGCGCCGCGGTCATGGTCAGCTCGCACCTGCTGTCGCTGGTGGAAGACATCTGTACGTCGGTGCTGATCCTGCACCGCGGCCGGCAGCTGCTGCACGGCAAGCTCGCGGACCTGCGCCGCGAGGTCAGCGAGGGCGGGCGGCAGGAGACGCTGGAGGAGCTGTTCTTCCGCCTGACGGAGGGTGCCGTTCGGCCCGAGGGGGACCGGGGGAAAGCGGACGGAGGGACGTGACGTGGACCGCGCCCTGTGGCTGCTGATGGGCCTGCGCCTGTGGGGCTGGCTGCGCCGCCTGGGGCGGAGCGTCGGCACCGTCCGCGGCGCGCTGCTCGTCGCCGCCGGCGCGCTCGTGTTCCTGCCGTGGGTCGTGTCGTGGCTGCTGGCGCCGACGCCGACCGGGCAATACCTCGCGGAGGTGCGCCGCCTCGGCCCGCTGGCCCTGGCCGCCTACTGCCTGGTGCAACTGGTCCTGACGACGGAAGGGGCGATCACCTTCTCCGCCGCCGAGGTGAACTTCCTCTTCCCCGCCCCGCTCAGCCGGCGTCAGGTGTTGGCGTACAAGGTCCTCGGCACCCTCGGCACCTCGCTGCTCAGCACACTCCTGCTGACGCTGTTCCTGCGCCAGTACGCGGTGAACATGGCGGCCGCCGCGGTCGGACTGCTGCTCGCGGTGATGTTCATGCAACTGTTCCAGATGGCGCTGGCGCTGCTGGCGAGCAGCGTCGGGGCGCGGGCCTACAGTCGCCGTCGCAAAATCGTGCTCGCCGTCCTCGTGCTGCTGGCGGCCGTTGCGGTGGCGCCTGCGGTCGCGCGGACCGTGGGCAAGGGCGGGGAGGCGATGCTGGCCGAGGTGGAAGCGTCGCCGGTGGCGCAGGCGGTGCTGGCGCCGTTCGCATGGTTCGTGAACGCCTTCACCGCCGAGCGCCTCTGGCCCGACCTGGTGCAGTGGGCCGGCCTCGGGCTGCTGCTGAACCTTGCCCTCCTCGTGCTGGTCTTCACTCTCGATGCGCATTACCTCGAAACCTCCGCGGCAGTCAGCGAGCGCGCCTACGCCCGGCTGGAGCGGCTGCGCCGGGGCGGCCCGACGACGGCCGCGCTGCTCGGCTGGGGCAAGGCGCGCCTGAGCGTGCCGTCGCTGCCGCACTGGGGCGGCGTCGGGCCGCTCGCCTGGCGGCAACTGACGACCGCCCTGCGGGCGCCGTGGGCGCTCGCGGTCGTGGTGATCGTGATGGGCGTGTTCCTGGTGCCCTCGCTCGCGGAGGGGCCGCGGCGTGCGACCGCCGCGCTCGACACGGGGCTGACGATCACGCTGTTCGTGGCCGTCGCGATCTTCGTGCCGCCGCTGCTGCCCTTCGACTTTCGCGGCGACATCGACCGGATGGAGGTGCTGAAGACGCTCCCCGTGCCGTCGTGGCGCCTCGTCGTCGGCCAGCTGCTGACGCCCGTGGCTTTCGTGAGTGGGCTGCAGCTCGTCTTCTTCGGCGTCCTGCTGGCGCTGGGAGGCCGTATCGACGCGCTGCTCCTGGCCGGCGGCGCCTTCGTGCTACCGATCAACAGTCTCCTTTTCGAGTTGGATAACTTGCTCTTCCTGTGGTTCCCAACGCGCCAGCTGTCGGCGACGCCCGGAGACCTGCAAAACATGGGACGGCAGATCGTGCTGTGGATGGTGAAGCTGCTGGCGCTGTGGCTGGTGGGGGGCCTCGCGGCCCTCGCGGGGTTCATCGCTTACCTGGTGGGCGGCGGCAGCGCGGTCGCGGCGGGAGTGGTGGGCTGGGTGGTGCTGGCAGGCTTCGTCGTGGGCCTGGTGCCTTTGCTGGCGCTGGCGTTCCGCCACTTCGACGTGGCGCGCGACACGCCTTGAAACGCGGTCGCGGTTGCCCGGTTGCGCCGGTCGTGGTAGCCTGGGGCCGTCGCCCTTGCCACTCCCTCGGCCCGGCCCGGTCAGGAGGCCCCAGGATGCCCGTGTCCACGGTGCCGGCGACGGCCGGCTCGATCTTCTACCCCGAAACGGACGGCCAGCCGCTGTCCGAGAACACCCGGCAGTTCCGCTGGATCATGGTCCTCGCGGGCAACCTGGCGGCGCTGTTCCGGGCACGCCCCGACGTGTTCGTCTGCGGCAACCAGTTCTGGTACCCCGTGGAGGGCCACCCGGACCTCCAGGCGTCCCCGGACGTGTACGCCGTCTTCGGACGTCCCAAGGGAGACCGCAGCTCCTACCGGCAGTGGGAGGAGGATAACGTCCCCCTCACGGTCGTCTTCGAGATCCTGTCGCCAGGGAACACGCCCTCGGAAATGATGGACAAGCACGCCTTCTACTTCTACTGTATCCGTCTTGAGCGGGTGCAACTTGTTCCGTAGATTCTCCTTGGGACTCAGCAGTCCGAGAAGGAGGACGCCATGGAACGACGGTTTCGCGTGCGCTTGGAGGAGTTGCTCGACGATGCGGTCGTCG
>JBBRPS010000379.1:0-9620 GCA_038227745.1 Gemmatales bacterium
CCCTCGCTGGCGCGTCGGGCTTGTGTCCGTAGCGAGGCGGGGGGTACACAAGCCCGACGCGCCAGCGAGGGACCCCTCGCTGGCGCGTCGGGCTTGTATGGGACGACCTTCCTTGCCGGAGGAATCGCCGCCGGCGCGTGGCGCCGGCTCACTTGCCGCCGCCGTCCGCAGGCTCCAAGGGGAACAGTCGCCGCAGCTCGGCCGTCCCCGGCCGGCTGCCGTACTCGCACACCTCGAACGCCTCCGCGTGCTCGACCTTTCCCGCCCGCTCCTTGCCGTACAACTCGGCCAGCCGCGCCCGGTACTTCCGGGCGACGTTCAGCGAGCGCTCCAGGAACTCACGGCGCACCTGCCGCTGCCGCGCCTCCTGTCCGGCGGCATCCTTCGGGACCAGGCCGGCCGACCCGTTCGCGCCGCCCTCGTAGAACTGCGACACCAGCGTCTCCAGGGCGGCCAGCTTCTTCTCGACCACGTCGCCGATGTCCACGACCACGTCGGCCCGGAACGGGTTGGGGCGCTCAAAGCGGTCCGAATAGTAGAGAAAGACGGGGTTTTTCTCAAGGTGGGGCACGTCGGGGCAGAAGAACGGCACCGTGACCATGAACGCGGCGTCCTGCACGAGGATGCCGGTGTAGCGATGGTCGGGGTGGTAGTCGTTGGGCCGGTGGGCCAGCACGATGTCCGCGTCCCACTCGCGGATCAGGCGGGTGATGGTGCGGCGGTGCTCCAGCGTCGGCTCCAGCTCGCCGTCATGGATGTCGAGGACCTGGGTGTGGATGCCGAGGATGCGGGCAGCCTTCTCGACCTCCGCCTTGCGCCGGCGGGCCAGCGGGCCGCCGGCGAGGCGCCAGTGGCCGATGTCGCCGTTCGTCACCGAGACGAGCTTGACGTGGTGCCCCAGCGCCGCCCACTTCGCCGCGGTCCCGCCCACCTTCAGCTCACAGTCGTCCGGGTGCGCCCCGAAAGCGATGATCCGCAGTTTGCCGTCGCGCGGCGGGACCACCGTCTTCGGCTGGGCGGCCGCCTTCTTGCCCGCGACCGGGGCGGCGGCGGCAGTGGGGGGCGCGGGCGGTCCGCCGTGCCACAGCCAGCCGAGGAGGAAACCGAACGCCACGAGCACTCCGCCGCCGAGCAGTCCGCGCCGGCTCATCGCTCCGCCCTCCCAGCTTCGAGGATCGCCCCGCGGCGCTGCCCCGGGGCGTGGAAGAACTCATCGCTGGACACATTACCCCGGAACGAGTGCTGCGGCGAGGGACAGGAAGCCTCCGAGCTGGCGGAGCAACGGACACCGGGGGCGGATTTTCGGAACGTTTCGGAGGTGAGGAGGGAGTCGCAGCGGTTGCGGGGTCGGGGGGGGGCGACTACATTGAACGGATGGCGGATCGGCCCGGGGCGCCGCGCGGGCGTTTCCCGTGCGGTGCCCCGGGCCGGTCGTTTCCCGCCGCCCGCGAAAGGCTCCGCATGACCGTGGTCACCCCCTCCCCCCTCCTCGACCGCCTCCGCGCCGCGGTCGGCCGCGACGCCGTGCTCGCCTCGCCCAGCGACCTCATGGTCTACGAGTGCGACGGCTACACCATCGAGAAAAACCGCCCCGACGTGGTCGTGTTCCCGACCTCGACCGCGCAGGTCGTCGAGGTCGTGCGGATCTGCAACGAGGTACACGTCACCTTTCTGCCGCGCGGCGCGGGCACCAGCCTGGCCGGCGGCTGCCTGCCGGTCGGCGGCGGCGTCATGATCGCCCTGACGCGGATGAAACGCATCCTCGAAGTCAACTACCGCGACCGCTACGCCGTCGTCGAGCCGGGCGTCGTCAACCTGTGGCTGACGAACCACCTCCGGCCGCACGGCTACCACTTCGCGCCGGACCCGTCGAGCCAGGGGGCCTGCACGATCGGCGGCAACGTCGCAACGAACTCCGGCGGACCGCACACGCTCAAGTACGGCGTCACGGTCAATCACGTTCTGGGTGTGGAGATCGTGCTGCCGGACGGCCGGGCCGTCCAGACCGGCGGGCCGGTCGAGGACGGCCCCGGCTACGACCTGACGGGCGTGATCGTCGGCTCGGAGGGGACGTTCGGCGTGGTGACGAAGGCGTGGGTGCGGATCACGCGCAACCCCGAGGCGTACCGCACGCTGCTGGGCGTCTTCGAGACGGTGGACGACGCCACGAACACGATCAGCGACATCATCGGCGCCGGCATCGTGCCGGGCGCCCTGGAGATGCTCGATCAGTTGATCCTCAAGGCGGTGGAGGAGGCGTTCCACTTCGGCTTCCCGCTGGACGCCGGCGCGGTGGTCATCATGGAGGTGGACGGCCTGGGGGCGGGCCTCGACGCCGACGCGGAGCGCATCACGGAGATCGCGAAGAAGAACGGGGCGCGCGAGGTGCGGCGGGCCACCACCGACGCGGAGCGCGACCTGCTGTGGAAGTCGCGCAAGAAGGCGTTCGGGGCGGTGGGGCGGCTGGGCTACCCGAGCTACTGCACGCAGGACGGGGTGGTGCCGCGGACGAAGCTGCCGCACATCCTCCGCGTCATCCGGGCCATCGGCGAGAAGTACCAACTGGCGATCGCGAACGTCTTCCATGCGGGCGACGGCAACATCCACCCCATCCTGCTGTTCGACGAGCGCGACGCGGAGCAGGTGAAGCGCGTGCTGGCGGCGAGTCACGAGATCCTGGAGGAGTGCGTCCGGTGCGGCGGCAGCGTGACGGGCGAGCACGGCATCGGCGTGGAGAAGATCGACTTCATGCCGCGGCTGTTCACGCCGGAGGACCTGGGGATGATGCTGCGCCTCCGGGCGGCGTTCAACCCCGATAACCGCTGCAGCCCGGCGAAGATGTTTCCGACGGCGGGGGCGTGCATCGAGCCGAGCAAGGCGGGGCGGCGCGCCGCGCTGTGACGGTGGGCCGGCGAGGCTGGCCACTTTTCGCCAACGTCCGGTCTGCACGTTTGTTATGCTCTGCAGAAGGCGTCGAGCGACGCTCTCGCAACTCCGTCTGAAGGAGCCTCCGCCATGCTTCGCCGTTTCCAAGGGATGGGCGTCCTCCTGGTGGCCGCCGTCCTGGCCTGGGCGTGCTGGCCGCGTGCCGGCCGCACCGACCCCGCCCCCACCGCGGGGCAGCCCGCGCCGGCCGAGTCCGCGGCGGAAAAGACCCGCCGTGCCCTGGAACAGGTCATCGATCTGCGCGTGACCGACGAGTCGCTCGTGGACCTCGCGGATCGCCTTCAGGGGCGCACGGGCGTCCGTTTCTTCGTGGACCCGACCGCCGCGTCGGCGCTCCAATTGAAGCTCGATGGGCCAGGCTCCCCGCTCGGCCTGCTCGCAGCGCCGGCCGACTCCGAGGCGGGCAGGCCGAAGTCCACGAAACTGCGGCCCGGCCTGCGCTGCGACCTGCGGCGTGTGCCCCTGCGCACCGGCCTGACAATCCTGCTGGACCATTACGGCCTCGGCTACGCCATCCTCGGCGATACGGTCGTGCTGACCACGGCCGCGGGGTCGGCACGCCGGCAACTGAGCCAGCCAATCGACGTGGACCTGAAGGGCGTCACGCTGGCGCGGGCGCTGCAAGAGCTGGCCCGGAGAACCGCGACAGAGGTAGTGCTCGACCGCCGGGCGGCCGAGCGGGGGGAGGGCAAGATCACGCTGCGGTTGGAAGACGCGCCGCTGCAGCAGGCCGTCAGCCTGGCCGCGGCGATGGCCGGCCTCAAGGTGGTGGCGCAGCGGAAGATCCTGTTCGTGACGACGGCGGAGGCGGCGAAAGGGCTGCGCGCCGAGGCTGCGGAGCAGAAATCTACCGACCTGAAAAGTCCGGGACTCAACCCGGGCGGTGACGGGGACGGTAAGGGCGGCCTTGGCGGTCTGGGCGGCGGCTTTGGCGGTCTGGGCGGCGGCTTTGGCGGCCTGGGCGGCGGTGGCCTCGGCGGCGGTGGCCTCGGCGGCGGCCTTGGCGGTCTCGGCGGCGGCCTTGGCGGTCTGGGCGGCGGTGGCCTCGGCGGGTTCGCTATCGCCCGACCTGTGGACCCCGGCCCCGCGCCGAGGTTGGGGGGCGCATCGCCCGCGACCGCTGCGGGCGACAAGGAGAAGCCTGCGAAGAAGGTCGAGGTGCCCGCCCCGAAGGCCGGCGGGGCGAAGAAGCCCGCCCAGGCGTCCGCCCAAATCCTGCAACAACTCGCCGAGCCGATCGAGGTGAAGGAGCCGGTGCTGACCCTGCCGCACAAGCTGCGCGAGGTGTTGCAGTACCTGCACGAGGCCAAGGGCTTCCCCGCGCTGGTGGTCGATCAGGCGGCCTTCCGCGCCGATCTGCCGGACGCGCCCGACATCAACGAAACCCAGGTGGCCCTGCCCCGGCTCAAGGGCGTCTCGCGGGACCGGATCTTGCGTCTGCTCCTCGACCAGGTCCCCGGCGGCCCCGGGTATCGCATGGCGTACCTCCTCCGCCGCGGCTACGTCGAGATCACGACTGCCGAGGGCGCCGCCCCGGAGCGGCAGGTGGTGCGGGCGGCGTTCGCCAACCGGCCGCTGGAAGAGGCGCTAGAGGAGCTGTCCGAGCAGACCGGCATCAACATCGTGCTGGACGGCCGGGCCAGCGAGAAGGGCCGGACGCCGGTGACGGCCGCCTTCCGGTCGGAGACGAACCTGCTGAACGCCGTACGCCTCCTCGCCGACATGGCGGACCTGAGAATGATGGTCGTGGACAACGTGCTCTACGTCACGCTGCGCGGCAACGCGGCGGAGTTCCCGCCCGCCGGGATGAAGCGCGACCAGGGCGCCGCACAGGGCGCCGCACAGTGACGGTCGGGAAGGGTTGGGGTGAGGAGGCCAGCCACGGAGCAGCAGCTGCCCTCACCCCAACCCTTGCTATTCCTCCGGCACGAAAGATCCTCCACGGCCCTTGCCGCGCGTCCACAGTCCGGCCGTCGCCCGCAAGAGGCCCCCGCAAGCCAATGGCCGGGCCTCACGGTTGCTTCGCAGCCACGTACGGCCGCACACGCACGTTGCGGAACGCCACCGGCCCGTGATCGCCCTGCAGGAACAGCGGCCCTGTCGCGACCTCCTGCTTCTTCCAGTTATGCCCCGTCGGCCATTTCAGATCGACATTTTCGTGGATCACCTGCCCGTTGAGCACCGCCTTCACCAGGCGGGCGTTCGCGACCTTCTCGCCGGCGGCGTCGAAGCGTGGGGCGAGGAAGACGGCGTCGAGCGTTTGCCACTCGCCGGGCTGCTTGCAGGCGTTGACGCGCGGCGCGATGCCCTTGTCGAGGTAGTGGTAGCGCGGCCTCAGCTCGGCACGCGGGTAGATGCCGCCGCAGTCGTCGCCGGTCAGCTCCTTCTTCCCCCAGCTGTCGAGGATCTGGATCTCGTACAGCCCCTGGAACTTCACGCCCGAGTTCGACCGCTTCGGCACCACGAACTCCAGATGGACCTCGACGTCGCCGAAGGCCCGTTTGGTCAGCAGGTCGTGCGCCCGTCCCTTGGGCCCGTTGAAGATCGCGCCCGTCCCCGGCTTGCCCACCAGGCGGCGCGGGTCCTTCGGGTCGAGCGTCACGTCGCCGACGACTTCCCAGCCTTTCGTCGTCCTCCAGACCTCGTTCCACTGCGGGCCGGTCAATTCGATCCACCCTCCCTCAGCTCCCGCCGGCGCCTGCGCCCCCTTGCCCGGCACGGCGAGCGGCTCGCCCAGCTCGCGCAGGAGCGGCCGCAGCTCCGAGACGGTCTTCGCGTGCTTCGGTTCCTTCGCGAGGTTGGTAAACTCGTGCGGGTCGCTGTCGTGGTCATACAGCTCGACGCCCTTGCGGCCCCCGTCCCACTCGGTGTAGCGCCAGCGCTCGGTGCGGACGCTGCGGCCCAGGAACTTGCCCTTGCCCTTGGCTCCCCCGCGCGTGACCACCGTGTACGCCGCCTTCTTGCCCGGCCGCGCCGGGTCGTCCAGCAGCGGCCGCAGGCTCTGCCCGTCCAGCTTCGCCGGCGCCTTCAGGCCGCACAGGTCCGCCAGCGTCGGGTAGACGTCCACCAACTCCGCCAGGCGCCGGCAGTCCTTGCCGTTCCCCTTCGCCCCCGGCGCCGCGATGATGAGCGGCACGCGCGTCGATTCCTCGAACAGCGTCATCTTCTGCCACAGGCCGTGCTCGCCGAGGTGCCAGCCGTGGTCGCCCCACAGGACGATGATGGTGTTCTCCGTCAGGCCGAGGCGGTCCAGCGCGTCGAGGAGCCGGCCGACCTGCGTGTCGGCGAAGCTGACCGAGGCGTAGTAGGCCTGGAGGAACTCGCGGCACTCCCGGCCCGATAGGCCGTAGTTCGGCGGGTTGACGGTCAGGGCGGCGGCGGGAATGTCGTCGCGGTCGTTGGCCGGGCCCTTCGGCAGCTGCACGCGCTCCAGCGGGTACATGTCGAAATACTTCTTCGTGGCGATGCAGGGCACGTGCGGCCGGTAGAAGCCGACCGCCAGAAAGAACGGCCGGTCGCGCTTCTCTTCGAGTAACTCGATCGCGGCCGACGCCCCCTTGCCGTCGGTCTGCTCGGCGTCCGCGCCGCCGTCCACGCGCAACGACAGGGCGGCGCCGAGTTGGCGCTTCGGCGTCAGGTTGCGGATCGTGTCCTCGCGGATTTTGTCGCGGCCGATCGGGTTGATGACCTTCTCCCAAGAGGGCGCGTCGTCGAGACCGCTCGTGCCGATCTGGCCGGGCACGCCGTAGTGAAAGATCTTGCCGATCCGCACGACGAAGTAGCCGTGGTTGCGAAACATCTGGGCGAGCGTCACCGCGTCGGGCAGGTTCTTGCGGAAGTGGGTGGCGTTCTCCAAAACGCCGGTGCGGAAGGGGCGCAGGCCCGTCATGATGGAGGCGCGCGACGGGTTGCACAGCGGGAACTGGCAGTAGGCCCGATCGAAGCGCACGCCGCGCTTCGCGAGGCGGTCGATGTTCGGCGTCCTGACCAGGGGATGGCCGTAGCAGCCCAGCGCGGTGTTGAGGTCATCGACGGCGATGAACAGCACGTTCGGTTTGCGGGCCGGCTTTTCGCCGGCGCCCGCGGTCCCGGTACAGGCGGCCACGGCCAGCAGGGCGGGGAGGAGGAAGCGGCGCATTGCGAATGGCCCTCGTCGGCAAGGATTGGCATATACCGTCGCCGTTGCAGAACCGCCTGTTCCGCCTGTTTAGCCGCGAGCGGTGAGCCAGATCCCGCTACGCGGGGCCGCGCAGCGGATCTGGCTCACGCGCTCGCCCGAGGCTCGCGGCTAAACAGGCGGAACTCGGCCGGCGGCAGTATAGGGATCGATCGCCAGCCCGTCCAGCAGGCCGGTCGCGCTGGCGGCATGACGAAAAGCATGAAATGAATCCGCTCTCACTTCTCCCAGAATTGGCGGGCCGGAAACGGTGCCGCTGCCTGGCCCCACGAGAAGCGCGGGAAGCCTTCGGGACAGAAGCAGACAGGCCCGCCGCGGCGGCGAGGGGTGTCCTCGCCGCCGCGGCGGGCCTGCAGGTCTTTTCGCCTCACCGTCCTTACACTTCCGCCTCCTGCAGGACGTGGACGCCGACGCGCAAGATCGTGTAGTGCCCCAGCGCGATCTCGTCGCCGTCCTTCAGGATGCGCCGGTTGGCTGGGTTGAAGTGGGCGGCGGCGTCACCTCCCGCAAAGCGCGAACGCGGGCCCGCCTTCTCCCCGTTGACATACGTCCCGTTCCTGCTCCCCAGGTCCTGCACCCACACCTCGGGCGGGTTGATGCTCAGCAGGCAGTGGTGCCGTGAGATGTCCTTGTGGTGGTAATCGTCCGGCAGCCGGGGGTAGCACTCCTCGGCGCGGCCGATGACGTACACGGCCGGCTCGCGGAACTCATATTCCAACCCGGCCAGCGGGCCGTTGGCCAAGGTCAGGGTCACGATCACGGGGCTCATGGCGCCCTCCTTTTTATGGAAACGTCCGGCCCTCAGAAGTAGTCCACCGGCGTGCGCTGCAGGCCGAGGACCACGGCCAGGACGGTCAGAATCAGGAACACGACACACAGGATCCGGGCCGAGTCGTAGACGATGCCGGCGACCAGGCCGAAGCCGAAGACCGCCGCCAATGCCGCCAGCACCAGGCCGACCAGGGCGAGGCGTAACATGGATGTCTCTCCTTGACCGCGGCGCTCATGTGCCGGACTCGACGGTGATGGACTCGGCCACGTTCTTGCCGTTCTCCTCGCGGTACACCACGAGAAGGTGGTCGCCCTCCATCAACTCGCCCATGTTGATGTTCACGTTGTTGCGGCGGATCCGCGTGCCGGCCGCCGCCTGCACGGTCATCGTCCCCTTGTCCGGCGTGCTGACCGTCAGCCGCGCAGCGGCCTCGTCGATCTTCGCCAGGTCGCCCTTGATCGTCTGCGTCTGCGGGTGGATCTTGTGGAAGGCCTCGCGGGCCCCTTCGTTCACCTTCTTGCCGAACGCCGACACCCCCTGATCGAAGCGGTCGGAGTCGCGCTTGATCCGTTCCTTGTTCACGTTGACCGACACGTCCACCTGGTCGGTTGTGGGGTTGCGCCCGATCGAGAAGTTGAACCAGTTGAGGTAGTAGCCCACGCCGAGCACGATCAGGAACACGACCAGCAGGGCACCGAGAAAACGAAGCATGTCCGAGTCTCCTGGATAGATTTCGAGGGTTCCACGGACCCGCCTGCTTGGCTCAACGGCCTCGCGAGTCGGCCCGGTGAAGGTCTGCCCACCTTGTCGCAAGGCGTGTGCCAAAGTCAGCACGCCGCCGGGGCGCCGCCTAAACCTTGCCGATTCAGCCGGTTATGATGGCGCTTCCTGTCGAAAGGCGTCCGAACGGTGAGCACCGCCATGCGCACTTGCAAGTGTATCGCTTCTCAATTAAGATGAGATCGTTTGGACAACCGGCGCACACGCTCTTCTCACGGGTGAACACCTTCCTGGCATCGGAGCGCGACCCTTCCATGAACCCTGCCTTCCCGAGTGACGCGAAAGTATCTTCCGCATCCCGCACCCCGTTCGCAGCGCCGGGGCCTGTCACCCAGGGCCGCCGCATTCTGATCGCGGAGGACAACGAACAGGCCTGCCAGCAGCTGCGCCAGCTCCTCGAAGGGGAGGGCGGCATTGAGGTCGATACGGTCGCCGACGGCCGCGCGGCGCTGCGGGCACTGACCGCCGAGGGCCGCAACTACAGCCTCTTCCTCACCGACCTCAAGATGCCCGGCATGGACGGCATGCACCTCATGGAGGAGATCCGCAAGCACTCCCTGACGACGACCGCGATCATCATGACCGGCTACGGCAGCATCGACCACGCCGTGCAGGCCATGCGGCTGGGGGCATACGACTTCCTGACCAAGCCGATCAACGCCGACCACCTCCGCATCGTCGTCCGCCGCGCCCTGCGCGAGCGGACCTTGCAGGATGAGGTGATGTACCTGCGCGAGCAGATGCACGACCGCCATGCGTTCCACAACATCATCAGCAAGAGCCCGCGCATGCACGCCGTCTTCGAGCTGATCCACAACGTCGCGCACACGACGACGACCGTACTGATCGAGGGGGCGACCGGGACGGGCAAGGAGATGGTCGCCCAGGCGATCCACCAGGCGTCCACGGCGGCCGGGAGGCGGCCGGGGGCGTTCGTGCCGGTCA
>JBBRPS010000380.1:0-9592 GCA_038227745.1 Gemmatales bacterium
ATGTGGAGGCGGCGTGGCCGGAATACAACGAACGCTACGCCCACCCGTTTCAGTGGACATGGACTAATCCCCAGATGCGCCAGTGGTTCGCTCGACACGCTCCCTAATTCCTTGCAGAACTTCCGCAGCGGGACACTAGCCCCATCGATTCGCCGTCGTCGCCGATTCGGGCGGCCAGTTCGATGTAGAGTTCCATTTCCTCATCCCCTTCGCAGTCGCAGCGTTTCAAGATGCCGCCGTCAATTGCGGGGACGAGATCGATCGGCAGCACGATCAGCTTTTCGGGGTCCGCAGGGTCGGGCTGGCGGTACTGCTGGGCTTCCCGCTCCACCGCGGCGGGGAGGTACCAGTCGTGACGCAAGGCGGTCAGGATCGGCACGAACCGGCCGCTGGCGTATAGGTTGAGCGTTCCACAGGCATCGAGGATTACGGCCGGCATGGTGCGGCTCCCGTCCGTGAATCAGGAGTGATCTGCCAGTAGCGAGGTCTCGAAGTCGGCCTGCATTGAGCGGAGGTGACCTTCGGCGTCAACTTCCACGCTGAGCATTGACTCCTGGACCACCCGGCGGGCGTCCCAGACGTCACACCGCAGGTAGTTGGCGAGTTCCTTTTCGCTCAGCTCGCCCCGCTCGTAGGCGTGGACGGCCAAAAACTTGTAACGCTCCGGGTAAGCTGGCTCTTGGCTGACTTCCGTGGTCAGGTTGAGCCGTTTCTCCGCTTCTCGGACGGGCAGCCCCTTTTCCTTGAGCAAGTCCCAGGTGCCGGCCCGAAGCAACCCCAAACCTTCCAGCCGGAGGGCCATCGCCTCCATCGACACAAAGTAAAAGTGCTTGAGCTTGACCAAATCAGCAACCCGGAAATTGCCAGTGCTGTTCACGATCTCATTGAAGCGAAACCGAACCGAAGAGGCGGGCATCACGAAGCTCATGGCGAACGATTCGGCAAACCGCTCGTTCGCAGGCTTCCGGCCAGCGATGGTCAGGTAGTCGATACCGGCGGTATACCGATCCACGATCAGGTGGGCGTACTCATGGGCGATCGAGGCCCGCTGCTTGTCGGCCGGGTGGACGCTGTTGATGAGCATGCAGCCGCCGAGGCCGTCCACGAAGATGTACATGCCCGCGAACATACGCGGCAGGCGGGCGAAGAAGATGCGGACGCCGACGTCCGACTCCAGCAGGGTGCGGATGTTCGGGATCGGCTGGTCGCCGAGGCCAAGCCGTTGGCGTTCGCGGTTTGCCACGTCCTCGGCCAGTTCGGTGACGTTCACCCGCTGGTTCAGTTCGACCGGCTGCGGGTAGTTGAGCCGCATCGGGGCCTTCATACGCCGTTCGAGGTCGAGGTAGTTCTCGACGAACACTTTGAACTCGCTGATGGCGACCCGCAGCTGGTCTGCCTCGGTCGGCTTCACCTTCTCGATGGCAGCCCGGAAGTGCGGCTGGAAGTCGGTCACCGGCTGGGCGGTGCGGACGAAATGGTGGACGGGCTGACCGTACAGCGCGGCCAGCTTCACGATCTCGGCGGGCTTGGCGGCCCGCTCCCCCTTCTCGATCGCAATGAACGTGGGGCGGCTCACGCCGATGTGCTCGGCGGCGACCTCTTGGGTGATCCCGCGAGTTTTGCGTGCTTCGGCCAACCGCTGGCCGATGATCCGCGGCGAGGCGGGTTCAGTCGTCATGGGGTGGCTCCTTGGGCTTTGGCCAACGAACGGGCGGGTGCGACCCACGGGAGGCCGCGGCGGTGTGCGTCTGCGATCAGGGCGCCCCATTCCCGCTGATACCGGCGGTACACCTCGACATGAGGTCCGAGTTCCTCATCCCGGGAGACGGCTTGGGTGGCATACAGATACCTCCGGAAGAATTTGGGCACACGTCCCGCGTCCAACCCGGCAAGGCGACTGGCTTGCTGATGGAAAGCCCGGATCGGTTGCAGCTGCTTTTCAGGTACGTCTCGGATTGCGGAAAAGCTCCAGCATCTCTTCGACGCGCTTCAAGAAGTTGTCCGGAACGCCGCCTTCGCGGCAGTCGATTTGCAGGTACCCACGGACATGCTCCCAGGCGAAGTCGAGGAACGACCGGATGACTACTTCGAGGCTGGGGTTCGGTTCGCCAGCGGCGCCGCCTTGCAGCAACTGGGCGTACTCGCCGTTCCCGGTCCGGTTCACGAGATCGCGTAGCACCGCGGAGTCGTCCTCCAGCGCGGCTTCAAACAGTTGCTTGGGATCGACTCTTCGGGCCTTCCACTGACTGAAGACACGCCGAAGTGCCAAGTAGAACTGGTCCTGGAAGTCCGGAAAGATTTCGTCCGGCGACTCTCCGCACGCAACCCGATCTCTCAAAGGTTGCCATCGGCTGGCGGTCCGGGCATCGGGAAGAAGAGTTTCGTTCTCGGGCATTTCGGCCTACGACCAGCGCGGCAGGTTGTCTGTTAAAGCTAGGATAGCCGCGTGGATTTACTTTGTCAACCGCGAATTGATATTTTTCAAACTGAAGTAAAGATGGTCGGCGTTCGGACAGGTTCGGGGATTGTGGAGGATTTGGTGCTCTCGTCGGTGTCCATCACCCTCGACGCCGCTGCCCGGCTTTGCACAAAAAAGAGCCAACTCGCTCAAGACGTGTGCGGAGGTGAATCCCTGAATATCCTGGTTGTCGATCCGCTCCAGAAGACGTTTGCATGACGACCCATATCTCGGGTCCGCGGAAACGAAGTAGACCGGGCAGTTGGCGTCAAGGAAGACGGCCGTGCCGGCAGGGATGGCGTCAAGCGTCACGGGGCCCCCACGGTCCTTCGTCCGGATCGTTGAGCCAGCGGTCGAATTCTTCGAGGTCCCCCTTCCAAGGGACCAACCCGTACAGCCGCTGGACGGCGCCGCCGGTCGGATGGATGGTGATGGTAACCTTTTGCCCTTCGTGCAACGGCAGTTCGCAGGGGAGTTTCAGCACGCCGTTCTCATACACGGCCTCGATTTGCAAGCCTTCCATCGACGGCCTCCCGGTGGAACGATACACCTCCAAGGGACATTCTAGCAGACGGGCGGGCCGGGAACATCAGGGCGCCGAAAGGAGTTGGGACTCTTTACGCGATCTGGAATGGTGTAAAGACTCCCGACTCCTTTCCGCTCGCGCCTCACTTCCGCGACCTCGGCGCGCACTCGCGCACCAACTCCTCGTCGAGGATCTGGTCGGTCCCGGTCAGGTCCAGCCGTTTGCCAGTTTCGGGCCTTCTTTTACGCGGGTCCCTGCTGGCGGCCTTCGAGGACGTCGCGCCAGATCTCCGGCACGCCCCGGTAAGCTGCCTCGTAGGTCGGCTCGAGGGGCACCGAGACGTACGCGCTGAGATCGAGGAACAACGGCATTGTGGGCAGTGAATCGCCGACCGCCACGAACTCCAGATACGCCTCGGGCAACAGCCCCGCCATGTATGACGCCAACGTCAGCGGCTGGCTGGCTGGAGGCGCATTGGGCTCGTCGCCGTAGGCCTCCCAGATGATCTCGTGAATGCCGTCGGGGTCGTGTAGGCCGGGCGCAAAGAGATCGACGACGAGCAGGTGGATGCCCTGACGCAGGGCTGACTCGCACTTGCGCGCGAAGTCCTCAATGCTGCTCTCCCGATCTTTGTTCGCCGGCGACAGGATCTCCAGCAGGGCGACGATACGGTGTCCGCTGACGTGGCGGATCGTTAGCGTGCGGCGGATGGCGCGGGCGGCGGCGGCTTCCGAGGCGGCGACCTTGCGGCTGACAGATGGCGGTGCCTCGGTCAGGACGGCAACTCCGCCGCCGGCAAAACTGGGGGCGCTGCCCGCGTGGAGAGTGAGGGCATCGGTCAGGATCTGCCCGGCGTGCTGCTCCCCCTGGGCATAAAAGCCGCGCGGCAGCAGGCCGCCGTTGAGCGCGTTGCGCAGTTCGGTGATCCAGGCGTTATGGAAGTCGTGAAATGTGCCTGCACTGACGCGCGTCCAGTCATGAACCGGCATGGGCCAGCCCCCCCAAACGAGATGCTTGAATTGTAGCCGACGCCGAACAGTCAACTGCAGCTGGCCAGAGGCGCGGCGCCCTCGCGGCGGAAGAGGAACAGATCGTAGCTCATGGCAATCCCGGGAAACAAAGGGGACGCATGTATTATTCCTATCCGAAAATACAGAAAATCCCTGTCCTTCGCCGGAACAGGACCCGCTACGGTGCCTGTTCCGGCGGTTTCGCGGACGCGGGCGGCGTCTCGCCTGGCGAAGGTGGGGTCCCCTCCGCTGCCTCCACTCCTTTGGTGGCTTCGGCTGCCAAGGCAGCCGCCGCGGCGACGACCGCGCTCTCGACCCTCAAGAGGGTGTTGAGCCGCACCGACAGCTGCCTCAGCAGTCCGTCGAACGTCAAGCACGTGACTTTTTTGTTGTTCACGGCAACCTTGTCGCTGCGCCAGCTCAGCCGTTGTCTCTCACCCTCGTCCAGATACTGGTCTCTGCCGATCACGAAGGCCGCCTCGTAGTTGATCTCATAGCGGCCGAAGCGCGCGAGCAAATCCGGGCTCGGGGAACGCCCGTCGAGCTTGTGAGCCCAGTCGATGATCTGGCTGTAACCGTGGTCGAACCGCCGCCCCCATTCCCGGGTGGCCTTCTTCCCCTGCTTCTGGAAGATGCTGTCGGTCTGTGCATCCTCGAACTCGACGAAGCAGTATTCGCCCGTGGCCCATTCCCCCACCACCAAATCGCAGGCGAAGTCGCCGAAAAGGTCGAATTCCCAGGCGATCCGGTCCACCCACCCGATTCGGGGATTGAACATGCCGAACAGGACCGCCAGGTGCGGGCGCGCCCGAAAGAACGGCAGCACGTCGTCGCGCTCGGACAGGTCGCCTTTGGCCGCCAGCCAGTCCCGTAAGTCCTCGAACTGCGTGCGGCAAAGGGGGTAGTCGAAGGCGATTGGGTCGAGTTTCTTCATCCGACCCTGGCCCCGGCGCGATTGCGTTCCAGGAACAGGCGCAGCGTTTCCTCCCGCATGATATCGAGCAGTTCAACGCCCTGTGAAGGGAGGACCGTGACAAAGGCGCGCAAGTCCGGGCTGACGTGCAGCAGGTACACCGGCTCCTCCGGGCTGAGTCGTTCCGCCTGTTCGCGGGGCCAGGAACCCGGGTCGCGAATCAGGAGCCCTTCCAGGGCTGACCGCACGGCTTCCCGATCTGCGTCGGAAAGAGCGTCCAGGGCGGTACGGGCGCGGGGATTGACCTTGACCCTGGGAGCGAAGCTCGTCTCCAAGTGCTTCAGCACCCGCTCGCCGTTGGGATTACTTACCCAGATGAACGGCTTACCGTCCGTCGGTCCTGCATAGCCAGGATCGATCAGGCCGAGTTCCGCGAGCCGCTTCAAGGCAGCGGCCGTCTCCACGTCCTCGTCGGCGCCGTTTTGCAGAAGGCCGCGCTGCTTTAGGTGCCGCAGCATCCGAAGCATGGTGGGAGAGTCGATCTGCGCGGCCAGCTCCGAAATGGCCTCGTTGGGTACAATTTTGGCCGGCATGACAGCTCTCCGTTGGTGGCAACACCTCCAGGCACGCCCTTCCCTGATTGGGTACTGATGTTATCCTACCCGCTGACCGCTCCAGATTACAACCATCCTTGCCACGGGGCAGCATGAGACGACGGGCCGACGGAGGGTTACCCCCGCCGCCGACGCGGCCGAGCCCTGAACTGTCCCGAGCCCTGCGACCCCTTTCCGCTCCCGCTTACTTCCGCAATTTTGGGGCGCACTCGCGCACCAACTCCTCGTCGAGGTTCTGGTTGGTCGCGATCAACTGCAGCTGGCCGCTGAACGCCGGCAGCCCGCGGACGAACTCGACCAGTTCCGGGGGCGTGTTCTCCGCCGTAATGGTCGAGCAAGTGCCGCAGTCTCATGACGTGATGCCCTGCGGCACGAGCGCGACCCGCGACGTGGCCGTCATCAGGAGGTGAATCGGCTCCTCCAAGTCCGCCTCGGGATTCGTGCAGGTCGGATCGGGGACGGGCAGCGGCTCGCCGCGCAGCAAGTTCGTTTCCGCCATGTCCACCAGGGCGCTGGCCAGCATCCGGCGAGCCTCCGCGAGGTCGGCCCCGAAGGAGATCGCGCCTGGGAAATCGAGGACCTCCGCGTGGACGCCCTCATTGAGGTATTTATACATGGCCTTGTAGGTCAGCATCGGCTGCCCCTCCCGCTTCGCGTCTGGCTGTGGACGCCTAATCGACGTAAATGAACTCGTTCAGCCCCAACAGTACCTGGCAGAAGTCCGCCAGCGCCTGCCCCCGCGGGTTCTCGCGGCGCTCCGTCTGGTACGACGCCGTCTGCTCGCGCAGGAACTGCACCGTGTCGGCCAATTCCGCCGCGGTCGGCTGCCGTCCGAGCGCGATCAGGTAGCCGGCCCGCACCGCGTCGGGCAGCGGCGTGTCCGCGCGCGGGCAGGCGCGCCGCGCCAGCGCCTCCGCGTAGCCGCGCACTGCCTGGCCGTTCAGCAGCATCAGGGCCTGCGGGGCTACCGTCGTGTTCGGCCGGCGGTCGATGCCCTGCAGCGCGTCCGGGGCGTCGAACAGCACCATCGACGGCACCAGCTTGCTGCGCTTGACGAAGAAATAGATCGACCGCCGTTTATGCTCCGGGTCGAGCGTCCCCGGTCCGAACTGGCGCGCGTCGAGCGTACCGCTCACCGCCAGCATGGCGTCGCGGAGGACCTCGGCCTCCAGGCGCTGGCGCGGCCGGTGCCAGAACAGGCGGTTGTCGCTGTCCACTTTGACCTTCGCCGGGTCGCGCTCGGCGCCCTGCACGTAGACGGCGCTGGTCATGATGAGCTTGTGGATCGGCCGCAACCGCCAGCCGTTCTGGATCAGCTCGCGGGCCAGGAAGTCGAGCAGCTGGGGGTGCGACGGCGCCTCGCCCTGTTCGCCGAAGTCGCTCGGCGTGCCGACGATGCCGCGGCCCATGTGGTGCTGCCACAGCCGGTTGACGATAACGCGGGCGAGGAGGTTGCCGGCCCCAGACTCGACGTCGGTGAGCCACTCGGCGAGGGCACGGCGGCGGTACGAGGTGCGCCAGCCCTTCGGCGGTGGCGCCTGCCAGTGCTTCTCCGCGTCGGGGTGGCGCGTCAGCACTTGCAGGAAACCCGGCGCGGCGACACCGTCCTTCTGGTCCACGTCGCCGCGCTTGAGGAAGTAGGTCTGCTCGAAGAAGTCTGCCCCCTGGCTGTGCATCCGCAGCGGCGGCACGCCCTCGCTGGCGATCAGGACCTTGGTCGTCGGCGGCTTCGGCGCGGACTTCAGATGCTCCTGCACGCGCTGGTTGAGGCGCCGCCACCCCGGGTCGAGCGTGCGATACCACTTGAGCAGTGCGCTCCGCTGCCCGGCGGTCGGTGCGGCACCGGGACCCAGGGCGGTGAGGGCACGGAAGGCGCTTTCCGGGATGGAGTCGCCGTCGAGGGCGGCGGGACGCGCCGCGACGCCGAGCGACAGCCGCGGCCGGCCGATGCTGTGCTTCTTGTTGTTCTTGAACTCCAGCGTAAAGGTCAGGGTCGTCCCGGTGGCGAAGCCCACCGGCGTTTCGGTCTCGAAGCCAGCCGCGTGGTCCTTGCCGAGCTGCGGATCGACCGCCCAGGCGGATTTCTTGTCGGCGTCGATGGCCGCCCGGACCGGCAGCCCCTTCTGCTCGAACGTCGCGCGCGGGTTGACCAGCTTGACCCGGACCGCAGGCCCCTTGCCCGAGAGGGGGGCGGCGGTGACCCAGAAGTCGCTCAGGGCGAAGTTGCCGTTGGCGGCCCGCCCCGGGCCGCCGCGCACCAGGGACGGGTGCGCCAGCGCCTCCAGCCGAATCGCCGTGATCCCCGTCAGGCGGGTGTGGACGACGAAGGTATAGGAGTCGAGGTCATACAGATTGCCGCTCGCCAGGAGCGAGCCGTCCTCCTGGGGCGTGAACGTGACGCTGCCCTGGGATTTCGCGCTCACCGGCTCGATGACCACCCAGCGCGGCGCCGCCCCCTGCGGCTGCGCGGCGAGCCACTGTTGCAGACGCTTCGGCAACTCCTCGGCCTCATAGCGCCGCAGCGGTTCGACGACCCGCGCGTGCTCGGCGTCGAACTTCGCCTTCGCGCGCCGGTAGCCTTCCGGGTCGAGGTTGACGTCCACGTTCGACTTCACCGTGGTGGTGAACGTGGACAGCATGCGGTAGTAGTCGCGCGTCGGGATGGGGTCGTACTTGTGATCGTGGCAGCGGGCGCAGCCGACCGTCAGGCCGAGCATGGCGGTGCCGAGCGTCCGCAGCTTGTCGTCGAGCTGTTCGTAGCGCTCCTTCTCGACGAGGTTCTTCGTGATCTGCGTGCTGTGGACGCCCGCGGCCAGGAAGCCGGTCGCCATCAGCGCCAGCGGGTTGTCCGGCTCGTACTCGTCGCCGGCGATCTGCCACTTCACGAAGGTGTTATAGGGCAGATCCTGGTTGAACGCCTTGATGACGAAGTCGCGGTAGTGATAGGCGAAGGGCCGGTCGTAGTCGTGCTCGTAGCCGCTGCTCTCGGCGAAGCGGGCGATGTCCAGCCAGTGCCGCGCCCAGCGCTCGCCGTGGTGCGGGTTCTCCAGCAGGCGGTCGATCAGGCGCCCGTAAGCGTCCGGGGCGGTGTCGTTGACGAACTTCTCGACCTCCTCGGGGGGCGGCGGCAGGCCGATCAGGTCGAAGTAGGCCCGGCGCACCAGGCGGCGGCGATCGACGGCCGGGTTGGGCGCCAGCCGGTGCTCCTCCAACTTCGCGAGGATGAAGCGGTCGACCGGCGTCTTGCACCACGCTTCGTTCTTGACGACGGGCGGGGCCGGCTCCTGCAGCGGTCGGAACGCCCAGAACTGCCGGTCTTTATCGGTGACGACCATCGGCTTCTTGCCCTTCGCGACCTTCTTCTCGATAAGGGGACGGTCGTAGGGGGCGCCGAGGTCGATCCAGGCGGCGAGCTGCGCGATTTGAACGTCGGGCAGCTTGGCCTCCTTGGCCGGCATGTGGGGCTGGTCCTGGTGGGTGACGAGGCGGTAGAGACGGCTCTGCTTCGCGCGGTAGGGGACGACGGCGGTGCCGTTGTCGCCGCCGCGCAGCAGACCTTCGCGCGTGGTGAGGTCGAGGTCGGCGCGCGTCTTCTCGCCGCCGTGGCACTTGACGCAACGGTCGAGGAGGATCTGGCGGACGTGCTTGCGGAACAGCTCCTGTCCCTTCGCCATGCGGGCGGCGTGGTCGGCGGGGATCTTCTCGGGGGCCTGGCCGGCGGCGGCCCCGTACAGCAGGGCCAGCGACAGGCCGGCGAAGGCCAGGGCAGGGCGACGGCCGAGCCGCGAACGGGGCTGAGACGGATCCGGCATCGTGGAGGTCCTTTGCTGCATGGCACCGGGGCGGGTCGGGGAGGCGGGGCGCCGGCGGCGAGTCTGCGGGCCGGCACGGGGCGGTTCCTACCCTCCACGATAGCGGCAGGAGGTTGGTCGCCGCAAGGAGATTTCCGGGGGCGCGCGGCACAACCATCGAACGGTCGCGACTCCATTCCCCTCCGCCGGGAAAGGCTCGACGGCCCGGAACGGTTGCCGCCCGCGCCGGTAGGCGGCTAGAGCGGTTCGTGGCCGACTC
>JBBRPS010000381.1:0-9588 GCA_038227745.1 Gemmatales bacterium
GGTGTCCTGCCAGCGCTGCCAACCGGCAGAATCCCAGGTTTTTCTGCGGATTCGGCGAGCGCCGACTTTTCGGCGCTGAACGGGCAACCCTTTACCCATTTTCGGCTTGCGTCAATTCGGCAACATTCGGCGGACACCACCCCAGTTTGGAGGCGCCTCGACATTTCCCCTGCTCCAGGCCGGACGGATTGCTCCTCGCGCCTGAGCCGCTGTGACGAGGGCAGTGACCGTGACGCCTATCGCCAACCTGAGCCGTTGTGGTCAGCCTTGAGCCGCGTCTGGCAGTTCTGTCGGCCGTCTTTCGTGCCTGGACCGCCTTCCTCGACGGCCTGCCGGACTGCGGCGACCGGGCCGCCCGTTGGACGACTGGGCCGCTCGCGTCCGCGTCGGTGTCCACGGCGACGGAGCCTGCCGTCCCGACGCACACCGGCGGCGTAGACTGAAGAGTATGAAGTGGTGGCGCTGGCTGCTGACGGTCCTCGTCCTGATGTCGGTAGGCTTGCTCTGTTTTGTCGCCTTTGTGTTCTGCTGCGGCGGCTCCGTCTTTTCCGGGCCGCCGGGGTAAACACTCCATGAGTCAATCCGCGCCTGGCTTGGCCGGTGACGACGTGCGCGGCGGTCTCCGCGCCGTAAGCACCACCGAAGATGTGAACGGCTCCCATTTGGGCCGCCGCCCGCTCAAGGGCTATGTCGGTGCCGAGGCCGACAACGGCGGCCGTCCACGTCTTTGATGCCCCCATGCCGGCGCAGGCGACGCCGCAGGTACGGCTGCGGCTCTGGCGGCGCCGCCGCGTCTGCCAGGGGCTGATCCATGTCGGGCGACCTGCTGCACTCCAGCGGCGCATTCCGCCGCTCTGGTCAGGTCATGCCTGGACACCACCCGGTCCCTCCTGCACCGAAACCACCCTCAGTCCAGGCACAGGCAGACGCGGCAACCGATGCTGAAATGGCGGTGCGCCAGCGCGCCCGGCATGCGCGAAGCGGAGCGGCACTGCATCGGGTAGACGCACCAGCCGCCGCCGCGCAGCACTCGGTACTCACGGCGGTAGATCGGGGGAAGGGGCAGGGCGAAGCTGTCCTGGCACCACTCACGTCGGCGATCCTTTACGACCTCAGGGGTGCCACGAAGGGACTGCGTGCGAAGACAGAGGTGGGAATGAGGCCAAATCCTGCCCGATGAGAACGGGCGACATTCGGGAGGCGCGGTACGGACGTAGTCGGGAGTGATGCCAGTGCCACTCCGCCGTGGCCATCGTCCCCGCAGACGCGGCCGTCGCCGTCGTCGGGCCACGCCTCCCGCCGCCACGCCATTCCTGGCCGTCGCCCATAGCCACTCCGCCCTTACGCCCTCGCCATAACGACAGAGGGCGCCGCCGCGACCACGCCTGTCGGTGCGCACCATGCGGGACGCGGCTTGAGAGAGTCGGCGGGCGACAGCAGGGGCGGGGGCGACGCGGTCGCCGCGCGGTGCGAGCGACCTACCACGCCGACGCCCCGGCGGGTACACTCGATGGCGAGGTGGAATGGGGTCACGCGGAGGGTCGGGCCATGCCGCGCTGGGTGTTTCTGCTGGGCGTCGGAGGGCTGTTGGTGGCGGTCGCGATCGCGTTCATCGTCGCCTATGGACTTATTGAGCGGGCACCGGGCGTTACGGAGGCGAACGTGCGGCGCATCCGCGAGAGAATGACGGAGGCAGAAGTGGAGGCCATCCTCGGGGGGAAAGGGCTGCGCGGCCTGGTGATAGTAGGCGGCATTTGGTGGGAAGATCGGATCTGGAGCAGTCAACATGGCTCTGCCTGCATCACGTTCAACCGATCCTCCGCGATCAGGGACAAATGGCGGGTGAGGACGGCAGCCTGGACACCAGCCGTATTACCGCCGCCGCCTCATGACCGCCTCCGCGCCTGGCTCGGCTGGTGACTCCTTCGCTCGCCATGTACCCGTCGCTCGCCATGCCCCCACCGTACCCGCCACGTAGGCCCGCCCGGCGGCCGTGTCACCACATTCACCGACAAAGCCGCCGCCTACGCCCGGCCGACCGCGCGGCCGCCCTCGCCCGGAGTTACGGCATATCGCCGGCCTCACGGCGGCCGGGTCGTGCCGGCCACGCGCACGTCTACGCCGGCCCCCTCGGCCGAAGCCCTGAAGGAGGCTGGGCGTGCCTACGAGCCGCGAGTGGCCCTGGTCCGGGCGGCGTCTGCTTTGCCGCCAGCAGGTGTTCACGACAGGCGACATCGGAAGATCGGCGGAGCGTAAAACGCCGAACTCAAACGTCCCACAAAGAAGGCGATGGGGATATGCTCGACCTGCACTGCCACATCCTCCCGGGGGTCGATGACGGGGCCGCGTCTCTGGACGAGGCGCTGGCGATGGCCCGGTTCTGCGTGCGGGACGGCATTACCCACGTCGTCGCCACACCGCACTGCCACCGCCACTGCCGACTGCTGCGCCGCGACGTCTTGCCCCACGTCGCCCGCCTGAACGAAGCACTCACCCAGGCCGGGGTGCCGCTGACCGTCCTGCCTGGGTCGGAGGTGCAGGTCACGGACGCCGCCGCCTACCGGCGCGAGTTCGAGGCTGGCCTGTACTGCCACCTGGGCGACGGCCGCACTTTTACCTTACTGGAGTTCAACTGGACGGCGGAGCTGTACCCGCCCGACGCACCGGAACTGATCGCCTGGCTCTGCGTGCGGGGCATGACGCCCATCATCGCCCACCCCGAACGGCACCGCTTCTTCGCCGAGGACCCCGGGCGGTTGAGGGAACTGGTGGGCGCGGGGGCGTGGCTCCAGGTCACCGTCGATTCGCTCCTCGGCAACCACGGGCCGGACCCGAAGGCGTCCGGGGAGGAGCTGCTGCGCGCCTACCCCGACGCGGTCCTCGCGACCGACGCCCACAACCTGCGGCGCTGCTCCGGGCTGTCGGCCGGCTATGCTTGGGTGCGGGAGCGGCTTGGCGTCCGGAGGGCCGAGGTGCTGGCGGCGCGAGCGGACCAGGTGCTGGCCAGCCTCGTCTGCCGCGTCGAGCAGGCGGCTGAAGCAGGCCGGCCACGCGATTGACAGTCTGTCGAGATCGTCGTGATGAACGTTGCCACCGGAGATCCTCCTGGGAGAAGGGCGACCCGCTGCGGTGGCATTCTACCGATTCCAGCTCGCCGCCGGGAGGACACCGCCGGGGATGAATGCCACTTCTCCCGGGGTGGCCGAACCCTGCTGCGAAAGCCCCGCCGGGAGGACACCCACGCCCCACGTCGGAGGGTAGATCTGCTATCCTGTCGGCATGCGACGGCAGCGGTCGATAAGGGACTCCGGCCCCGACCTCCGGGATGTGGTGCCGGGCGCCGGGAACCGGTCAGAAGGCCCTGTCCGAAGCGGACCGCTGAAGGGGGGGGTATGAAGTCTGCTTTCATGCTTCTGGGCCTCGGCCTTGTGGCTTTCCTCGCGCTCGGAGGCACCGGCCGTGGCGAGGGAGGGGAAGGGACCGCCAGGCAGGTCGGCGCGTTCAAGATCACCACCCGCAGAGCAGACGACGCCGTGCAGATCCAGTCGGGCGAGGAGGGGACGGTTTTCAAGGCCTCCAGCCCCTTCGGGATCAGCAGGGCGGTGGTCGAGCGGCTGGTCAACCGTTGGCCGAAGGCGGTGGCACTGCGGCTGCACCTCAAGGGCTTGTCGAGCTTCCACGCCTCGAACGGCAAGGTCACGCTGGATGCGGCGGTCTCCGTCGAAGGGGGGAAGGTGAAGGTGCGCGTGTGGAAGGACGGCAAGGAGGAGGACCTCCTGGACGAGAAAAGCCCGCTGTGGGTGGCAGTGCGCGTCGTCGGCGCGGACGGCAAACCCGCGAGAGAACTTCCGGTCAAGGGCGGGTACTTCGAGGTCCGCCTTCCCCAGGCGTTCTTCGCGGGCAACCCGAAGTCCATCACCTTGAGCTGGATCGACTTCTATCGCGGTTGACGGGCCTCGAAGGGCAAGGTCGCGGTCGATGCGCCGGTGGAGGTTCAGGACGGCAAGGAAGACGATCCCCTGGACGGGACGAGCCCCTTCTGGACGGGCCTCCGCATGGCAGCGACGATGGCGAACCTGCCAGGGAGAGCCCCCTCAAGGATGGGTACTTCGAGTCCGCCACGGGCTGCGGAGGCGGTCGGACGGGTCCGGCTGGACGGGGCAGTGTTTGGAGGCGCCGCGAAAGTCTCTCGTGGCCGGGGAGTGGCCGGTCCCTCGCAGGCCATGAACCCTCAAACCGCCTCCCGGGCCGAAGACCAGCTGCGCTCACTTGGACCGGAAGCTCACGGCGATTTCTTGCCGGCCGGCAAGAAGTCGCCGTTCTACTCACGGTCCCCATACGCACGGGTTCGTTGCTCGGCAAAGGAGGCGTGAGCGCCGCAGCCGGTGCCGTCACTTCGCCTTCGCGGCGCCTTTCTCCAGGCGGTAGCCTTGGTCGGGGACCTTCTCGACGTCCATTTTGCCCAGGGCGACCCACACGACATTCACGAAGTCCTTGCTCTGAGTTTGGTAGCCCGCCGCCAGCGCCCGTTCGGCCAGCTCCCGGGCCTTCAGCGGCCGGTCGCTCTCGGCCAGCAACCGCGTCAGCAAATCCTTCAACGACACGCGCCCTGCAACCGCGTCAGCAAATCCGACCGCTTCTTCCAGACCCGGTCGCAGGATCTGCTGGAGAAGATCGAGAAGGCGATGGGCAAGGCCATCGCCCGCGAGGCGGTGGGGCCGGACGTGCCGGAGGTCGTTGACTACGAGCCGGAAGACGTCGAGAAGGCCGAGGTGGAGTCAGCGGCGGGCTCGCAAGCGGCCTCGCACCGTCGGAATGATGGGTGGAGGCACGCGGCCCCAAGCCGTAACGGCCCGCCAATCGCTGCGCTGACCACCATAAACCGTTCGACACCGGTTCAATTCCGGCCTCCGCGAGCCGAAGGTCTGGAAGTATTGAGGCCGCATAATCGCTACTCCTTTCCCCGGCGGGGGATAATCTTGCGGCACGGCAGAGCCGCCGCAACGGTTCCCGGCTTTGGATTTGCTCTCTGTCAGGTCAGGGGCGGGTTGAGTCTCTCCCCCTTCACGGAGGAGAGCGATGGCGGTACAGCAAACCAGTTGCCTGGGGGCGGTTTTGACCGTCGTCTTCAAGAGCGTGGTGGCTCCCGTCCTCGTCCACGTTCTCACCGACGATCACGAAGCGGAGAAGGGGCCGGGGGAACTGAAGCCCGCGACGAAGGTTCACGTAGCGGCCTACGAGCCCGCGCTCAGTCACCCGCGCCCCGTGGTGGAGGAGCGGGTCGTTGCCCAGGGCGTCGGGCGCACGCCCGACGAGGCCTGGTACGACGCCATCGCGAATGCCGTTTCCCTGGCGGTCTCCTCACTCGTGACCCAGCAAGTCTGGGCTCAGCACAGGGCGTTCATCTGCCAGTCGGTCCTCAAGGAGAGCGGCGGACTGATCAGCCACTGCCAGGACCTCGGGCTCACGCAAGCGGGCACCTTCTGGCGGAGAGACGTTGCCGTCTTCGTCAGCCGCACCGCTCTGGCGGACAGACTACGGACAACCGGCGTGCCTGTCACCGAGTACGCTGTCTTCTGACCCAACAACTCACAATCCTGAGTCGAGAAATCCCTTCTCATCCCCCAGCATCCATTCCCATCGCTGCGCAACAGCCATCGGTCAGGTGACGGCTGGAGAGGGACTGTTTGGACGCGCCGCGAAACTTCTGATTCCCCAGACGCAGGAAAGTCTCCCACAGTCCACGGGCTCAGCACCCGGCACCTCGGTCCGCCACGGGGCACGGCCTGCCTCCCGGGATCACCAACTGCCTGCCGACTTTTTGCCGCGCGGCAAGAAATGCCTGCTTGGCTTCGACCTCCCTGGGATCGCCGCCTCCTCGCTCAGAAGACCAAGGGCAGCGCCCTGGGAGAGACTATTCCACCCTTTGCGTCAACTGGCTGCGGCCGGTCTCACATCGGGTCGAGGAGACGTCCGCAGAACAGCACAGCGCCCGTGTCCCTGTGCCGGATGAAGAACAGGAAGGGGTGGTCGGCCTGGAAGACTTTCGGCTTCGGGGGCGCCGCCGCCATGCCGCACAGGGCCATCGCCACGGTGGTGGCCGCCGCCGCCTCCGTCCCCGACTCGTTGACGTCCACGAACGCCCCGTGGACGACTTCCGAGATCTTCAGCGGCTCCTCACCCATCCCGCTGAAGTCGGCGTCGTCGCTGAAGGCGAGGCCGGCGCCCAGGGCGCACAGCACCGGCTTCAGTTTGAATTCCTCATCCACCGTGAAGCGGGGGAGCGAGACGATGACCGTGGCTTCGTGAGTCAGGTGGCTCGTGACCCGCTGGTAGGCGCCCTCGGCCGCCAGTGCCGTCTCCAGCGAAGTCAGGCCGTCCCGCTTCCGGGGCAGGACGACGAGCATGGAGAGCGACCCACCCTTGTAGGGCAGGTCGAGGGCCTGGAACCCGTCGCCCTCGTAGTACAGGTAGCCCCCGCTGGTGCATCATCGGCACCTTGCGGGCCCCGCCGGGGCCGTACCAGTCCTCGTCCCGGGTGGCGAACGTCTCGAACTGCTTGCTCCACTGGGCCTTGAAGTAGATCGCGTTGGTGAGGATCAGGCGGGTGTCCGCGCTGATGAGGTCGCGCTGGACGAGATCCTTGATCCTCTCACCAGTCCTGGCGCAGACCCAGGCGTTGATCGTCTTCACCGCCTTGTCCGGAAGGGCGGTGAAGTTTACCTCGTTGAAGGCGCCGTCATAGAACTCTGCGACGGCCTTCTTGTAGTCGGGTCGGAAGCGACAGCCTTGCTGCCCCCACAGGGCGTTGGCCGTCACCAGTTGGAAGGGGCGCTCGCCGTCACCGTGGACCGCCTTCAGCAACTCGGCGTAGCGGCGATTCTGCTCATCCACGCTGTCGGGGGCGCCGATCAGGCCGGCCAGCACCCTGCGGGTTTCGCCCCTGGCCCCCACGGCGCACATGGCGAGGGCCACCCGGATGCTGAACGGCGACAGGAACAGGCTATCGCCGGCATGGGTGCGGGCCAGCTTCTGGTAGAGGCGGGTTGCGAAATCGCTGCGAACGGTGTCCGTCGTGTCCATCGTGAGCTTCCCTCCCTTTCCTCCCCTGGTGGTCCTCGACCCGCCCGACCGTCACTCGTCATGCTTCTTCCGCCTGGGGGCCTTTGGCGCATCGGCACGCCGGGCCACGAACTCCGAGTCGTCGCCCTGGCGGAAGAAGATCATGCCGTGCAGTTCGTCGCCTTTCACCACGGCCCAGCCTCGGCCCTGCGCGGGGTCCATCTCGTCGTTGCCGTCCCAGGTCCACTCGACGGTTGGCTCCCCGTCCCTAATGGTGAGACGACAATCCATCTGGCCGTGGACGTATCCGAAGTGGAATTCGCCGCTTCCCTTCTCGTCGAACTCGAAGTGGCCTTCTTCCTCCTCGTCGATGTAGTCCTGGTCCCAGGCGCTCATCGAGACGATGCGCCAGCGTCCGGCGAATGGTGACTTCGGTTTCGGCTTCGCCTTTGCCATTGTTCTACTCCGCAGTTCCTTCGACCTCGGCAGGCTTCTCTCCGGGGATGTACGGGATGAGTCCCTTGCGGAACGCCTCCTCCTGGACCTCTCGCTTCAATCGCCGGGCGTCCACGATAAACCCGTTGACCTCGATCATCCAGGCCATCGGACTCTCCTCAACCCGCTGGCGCAGCATCCAGTGGAAGTCGAACTGGCGAATCTTGAGCAGGCCACGGATTGCCTTCGCCTTGCCCTGGCCGGTGCTTTCCGCCACGCCGAACGCCTTGTCGATGGCGGTCAGCTTCATGTGAAGTTTCTGGCTGCTGTCGTCGAGGAAGTTGACCCAGCCGATGACCCGCACGACGGCGCAGGCCCACACTTCCGGCTTGCCCCTGGTAAGCGGCGAGGGTCGCTTCCGAGCCAGCGCCGCCGCCAGCTTCCGGCAAAGCATCTGGTATTCGTGGGTGAGATGGGCCTGGCAGAATCTATCCGTCAGGCCCACGATGGCGTCGTAGGCCGGCTTGGCGGCTTCGGGGACCGAAGGTTCACCTTTTTGCTTGCGGGGCATCGACGTTCCTCCTTCCTTGGGCACCTGATCCTGGGCGGGACTAGTCCTGCCGTTGGTAGAATACCAGAAGTGCCGTTAGAAAACACTGGTCGCCCGCAGGGAGGGACCGATGAAAACTGCATCCGTTGCCCTGGTTCTCCTTGTCGTTGTGAGCAGCCTGGCCGTCGCCGGGGATCAGCCCCCGGAGTTCAAGATCACGACGAAGAGGAAGGACGACGCCGTGGAGGGCCGGGCCGACAAGGGCAAAACGGTGTTCAACGTGAAAAGCCCGTTCGGGATCAGCCAGGCGGTCGTTGAACGGAAGGGCGAGAAGTGGCCGGAAGCCGTGGTCCTGCGGCTGCACTTGAAGGGTCTGGAGAACTTCCGGGCCTCGAACGGAAAGCTCACGCTGGCGGCGGCTGTGTCGATTCAGGACGCCAGGCCCAAGGTGCGGTTGTGGAAGGACGGCAAGGAGGATGCCCCGCTGGACGAAAAAAGCCTTTTCTGGATGGACATTCGCATTTTGACCGGCGACGACAAGCCGGCCAAGGAACTGCCGCTCAAGAACGGCTACTTCGAGATGGCGCTGCCGAAGGCGTTCTTCGAGGGCAACCCGAAGTCGATAACCTTGAACTGGATCGACTTCTATCGGTAGAAAAGCAGGGGCGTCGTCACCAACAGGTCATACTTCTTCCCATACCGCAAGACACTTCCTCTCCTGCCAGAACTGCTCCAGCGTCGTTTTGGGATCGCCAGTCACCTTGATGTGCAGTGGGCTGAGGCGAATGCTGATGGCGTGCGAAGCCTGCCCCTTCCACGAGCCGATGTCCACTACCTCGCTGCCTTGAAGCCGAAGCCCGTGGCGCTCCATGTACGCCATGATCGCCGGCACTTGCAGGTCCACGCCGGTCGTTGCTTCGGCATGAGGGTTGCGCAGGCTCTTGGCGAGGCCGATCAGTTCCTTCAGGTCTTCCGGGTTGGCAGCGAAGTGGTCCTCATAGCTCCGGTTGTAGATCGACTCCAGGGCATCTTCTTGCAACACGAACGCTCCGTCGATGACGTAACCGACCGCCCACTGACCTTCGCCGTACTTCTGATCCCACTCCCGTTGCCGGGCCGTGCGCTGTTTCTCGCCACCGGCCCGCCCGATCTTTCGTTCGACAACTTTCCACGGCACAGGTGTTCTCCCGAAGCGGACGATCACTCGATCCTGGTGCATTTGCCGAAGATGCTGTTCTCGCCGACCCAGCCGTTGATCCGGCCCCGGTTGTTCCCGATCTGAAAGCGCTTTCCCTGGATCGCCTTCACCAGATGCAGGTATTGCTTGCCGTTCACCTTGCACAGCACGATGTCGCCGACTTGGAGAATCGCAGGCACCACCGGCTCGACCGTACACAGTTGGCCGGATTCGATCCTGCCCTTCATGGAGTTCCCCCTGGGGCGGAACTGAACCGTTTCACCGTCTTGCAGACGGGCGATGGGCGTAACCGGCCGCCCGCTTTAACGCAACACCATGTTTTGATGGAACATGCAGCAGCGAA
>JBBRPS010000382.1:0-9582 GCA_038227745.1 Gemmatales bacterium
GAGAAGGAATAGTGTATGCGCACCGGCGCCGCGGGGCTCTATAGTGGTGAAAGCCGCCACCGACAGGGAACCCCATGGCCCAGACGCAGCCCAACCCGCTCCTCCGTTTCCTCCGCCGCCTCGCCGGCCAGGGCAAGGGCCTGCTCACGCCCGACGCCGACCTACTGCGCCGCTTCGCCGACGAGGGAGACCGATCCGCGTTCGAGCTGCTGCTCTGGCGGCACGGCCCGATGGTCCTCGCGGTCTGCCGGCAGGTGCTGCGCGACGCCGACGCTGCCGACGACGCCTTCCAGGCCGCTTTCCTCACCCTCGCCCGCAAGGCCGGCTCCATCGGTCGCCGCGATGCGCTTGGGGCCTGGCTGCACCAGGTCGCCTATCGCATCGCCCTGAAATTGCTCCGCCAGACCAAGTCCCGGGCGGACCGCGAACGGCAGGGCCTGGACATCTCCGCCCTGTGCGACCCGGCCCCGCAGGGCGATGCCGCCGCAGACGGCGAGGTGCGCCGACTGTTGCACGCGGAGGTCGAGCGCCTGCCGGCGAAGTACCGCGCCCCCGTCGTGCTGTGTTACCTCGAAGGTCGGACCAACGAGGAGGCGGCCACCCAACTCGGCTGGAGCAAGGGGACCGTCTCCGGCCGCCTCGCCCGCGCCCGCGACCTGCTGCGCCGGCGGCTGGAGCGGTGCGGCCTGCCCGTCACCGTCGGCGCGGCGTTGACCCTCCTCGCCGAGGAGGCGGCCGCCGCCGTGCCGGCCGCCCTGTTCACACCGACCCTGCACGCCGCCCTGACCGCGTCGGCGGGCGGCCCGCTCACGGGGGTCGTCGCCCCCCAGGTTTTCGCCCTCTCCGAAGGAGCCCTGAAAGCCATGTCCGCGATCTCTTACAAGCTGATAACAGGCGTCCTGCTCGGCCTGACCGTGGCCGGCGCCGTCGCCTATTCCGCCGTGGTCGCCGCGCCGGGCGACAAGGCGCCCGCCGAGAAGAAGGCGCCCCCCGCGCAAGAGCCGCCCGCCGCGCCGTCGCGCGATCCGAAGCTGCTTGCCAGCGTGGCGAGTCCGGTCGATGGCATCCTGCTCTTCGTCGGCGCGGAGGTCGAGCCGGGGAAGAAGCCGGCGGACGTCACGCAGGTGCGGACGGTAAAGGTCGGCAAGGAAGTGCGGCGCTACCGCCCCCTTCGGGTGGGCGATCGTGTCGAGCAAGGGCAAGGGCTCGCCCAGATCGACGACCGGCTGGCGCAGTACGCGGTGGCGTTCCAGAAGGCCAAGCAGGCTGCCGCGCAGGTGGACCAGGCCGCCGCCGCCGCCTTCACGAAGGAAGCGCAGGCCCGCCTCGACCGCCTCGACCGCCTCAAGAAAGCCGCTCTGGGTGTTGTCTCAGAGGAGGACTACAGCGCGGCTGTGCTCACCCGCGATAAGTACGTGCAAGAAGAACTCTCGAAGCGGGAAGGTGTCAACCTGGCACGGATTGAAGTGATCCAGGTGGAGGTGATGCTCGAGCGGCTCACGATCCGCAGCCCGGTCCGCGGGGTCGTCCGCGCCATCCGCAAGCACGCCGGCGAGGGGGCGCGGGCTCTCGACGGTATCATCGACATCGCGGCCGTTCCCGCAGGGAAATAACGTTTGCGACGGGGCGGTGAGCCGGTGCGTTCGTCCCGGCTCACCGCTCCAGCGCCATCATCGCCACGATGGCCCCCAGCAGCGGCACGTTCTTCGTCAGCGGCCCGAACGGGTGCAGCCACAACTCCGGCATGCCGGCGCTCAGGATCGCCGTGAAGCCGACGATCAACGCGATCTGCACCGCACCCAGCAGCCGCATCCGCCAGCCCAGCGCCGTCGCCAGTCCCAGCGCGATCTCGAAATAGCTCGTCCCGTACAGGGCCACGTCTGCGAGCGCCCCGGTGATGCCGATCCGCGCCAGCAGGCGGAAGCCCTCGTCCACGGCGAAGAACGCCGAGACGACCCCCGTCGCCAGCCAGATGAACGCCACCGACAGCCGCAGCGGTACGCGCCACGGCGTCAACCGCGCGTGCCAGGCGTCCGCCTCCGTCAGCGGCGTGCGCGCGCTGCCCACCTCGAACGACGCCGGCCTGAATCCGAAACGCTCCACGAACGGCCCGAGGTCGCAGAAGTTTTCGCGCCGCAGCATGTCCAGCTCCTCGCCGGTGATCGGGCCGCGCCCCACGGCGTCCGTCACCGCCGCTGTCAGCTTCATCAGCCCCCAGGGCACGTGCAGCTTCCGCGCCCGCCGCTTGCCCAGCCGCCGGGCCAGCACGTCGAGGATCTCGTCGAACGACAGCGCCGCCGCCCCGCCGACGTCCACCGTCAGGCCGCGCAGGTCGTCGCGCTCCACCGCCAGCACGACCGCGCGCACCAGGTCCTCGACGTGGACCGGCTGCAGGCGGTAGCGCCCGTCCCCGGGCACCGGCGTCAGCGGCTGGGCGGCCAGCGACAGGAAGAACGTCATCGAATGGTCCTGCGGCCCGTAAACCAGTGAGGGGCGCAGCACCACGTAAGGCACGCCCAGTTCCGCCAGGCGCCGGTCTGCCGCGCGCTTCGTCAGGTGGTAGCGGCTCGCCGCCCGCTCGTCGGCCCCCAGGGCGCTGATCTGCACGACCTTCGCCACGCCGGCCCGCTTCGCCTCCTCGAAGAGCGCGACCGGCGCCCGCGTGTGGACCGCCTCGAAGTCGGCGCCTGCCTCGCGGATGATGCCGACGGCGTTGACGACCGCGTCGTGTCCCTGGACGTGCTCCAGCCACGTTTCCGGCCGCGTGAACTCGCCCTCGACGGCACGCACGCTGGGCAGGGCCAGCGCCTCGATTCCGCGCACGCCGCGACGGCGCGCCAGGCAGGTGACCTGGTGGCCGCGCTCCACCAGCGCCCGCAGGACGTGGCCGCCGATGAATCCCGTCGCGCCCGTGAGGAAGATCCGCATCCCCGTCCCCTGTTACAGAGTTGTTGCGCCCTCGCTGGCCGCCGTCGTTTACAATGCACCGCCGGGCTCGTGACAGGCCGTGCCGATTGTAACATCCTGTAACCGCCCGCTCCCGAGGCAATCCGCGACGGGCGCTGAATCGTCTAATCGGTCGAGGATGTCTCGCTCCCTAGCAGAAAGGGGTCTCCCATGCGACGCTATTTGCCCATCGTGGCGATGCTGCTGGCGCTGGCGCCGCCGGCGCGCGCCGCCGGCCTGCTGGTGCCGGCCGAGAAGAAACTGCCGCCGCTGGCAATGCTCAACCACCAGGTGCGCATCGCCATCGACGACCAGGTGGCCGTCACCACCGTCGAGCAGACCTTCCGCAACCACACCGACCGCCAACTCGAAGCCACTTACATCTTCCCCGTCCCCAAGGGCGCGAGCGTCCGCAAGTTCGCCATGTGGGTCAACGGCTCGAAGGTCGAGGGCGAGATGGTCGAGGCCGACAAGGCCCGCCAGATCTACACCGCCATCGTCCAGCGCACCCAGGATCCCGGCCTGCTGGAGTACATCGGCAACAACCTCCTGCGGATGCGCGTCTTCCCCATCCCGCCGAAGGGTGACCAGAAGATCACCCTCAGCTACACCTCCGTCGCCCCCGCCGAGAACGGTGTCGTCGAGTACGTCTACCCGCTCAAGACCGGCGGGAAGGCGGCGAGCGTGCTGGAGAAGTTCAGCATCGAGGCGATCCTGAAGTCGCAGCACCCCCTGCAGAACATCTACAGCCCGACGCACGCCGTCACCATGACGCGGCCCAGCGACCGCGAGGCCCGCCTGACCTTCGCCAAGGACGGCGCCGCCCTCGACCGCGACTTCCAGCTCTACTACACCGCCGGCGGCAAGGACGTCGGCCTCACCGCCCTGGCGCATCGGCCGATCGGCGACCAGCCGGGCTACTTCATGCTGCTCATCTCGCCGCGCGCCGAGCTGTCGAAGGTGCGGCAGGTGCCGCGCGACATGGTGTTCGTGCTCGACACGTCGGGCAGCATGCGCGGCAAGCGCATGACCCAGGCCCGCAACGGCCTCAAGTACTGCCTCAACAACCTCGCCGACAAGGACCGCTTCACGATCATCAACTTCGCCACGACCGTGAACAGGTATTCCGAGGCGCTGCTGGCCGCCACGCCGGACCAGGTCGGGGCGGCGCGGAAGTGGGTGGACGGTCTGGAGGCGACGGGCGGCACCGCGATCAACGACGCCATGCTCGCCGCGCTGGCGATGCGCACCGGCGACATGGGCCGCACCTTCACCGTCGTCTTCTTCACCGACGGCCAGCCCACCATCGGCGAAACCAATCACGAGAAGATCCTGAAGAACGTGTCGGCCAAGAACACGACGAACACGCGCATCTTCACCTTCGGCGTGGGCGACGACGTCAACGCCACCATGCTCGACGCCATGGCCGAGCAGAGCCGCGCCCTGAGCACCTACGTCCGCGAGACGGAGGACATCGAGCACAAGGTGAGCGGCCTGTACGCCAAGATCAGCAACCCCGTCCTCACCGACCTCAAGCTCACCGTGGGGTCGGACGTCAAGCTGTCGGAGGTATACCCGCCGCAGCTGCCCGACCTGTTCCACGGCACGCAGCTCGTCGTCCTCGGCCGCTACACCGGCGACGGGCCCGCGGCCATCAAGCTGACCGGCAACGTCGGCAGCGAACGGCAGGAGTTCGTCTACGAATTGAAGTTCCCGCGAAAGACGGCCGACGAGCGGATGTTCGTGGAGGACCTGTGGGCGCGACGGAAGGTCGGCTACCTGCTCGACCAGATCCGCGCCAACGGCCAGAAGAAGGAGCTGGTCGATGAGGTGGTCGCCCTCGCCAAGCGCTACGGCATCACCACCCCGTACACCAGCTACCTGATCGTGCCGGACGGCCCGGTGCCGGTCGCCACCGGCGCCAAGGGCGACGGCAAGGGCAAGCCGGACGTGCGCTTCCACCTTGCCCCCACGGCCGGCAGCGCCATGGCCCCGCCGGCCTTGCAAAAAGGCGGCGAGGGCAAGCCCGCTCCGGTGCTCGCCTTCATCAACCAGGTGCAGAAGGCACCGGGCGAGGCGGCGACTGCGCGGGGTGTGTTCGCGGATGAGGAGCTGAAGAAGCTGCCGACCCTGCTGGCCAAGGACGGCACCTACCTGCGCATGCTGCAGGACACGCGCTACCGCTGGAACGCCCACAACATGGCCAACGGCGCCTTCACGAGGGGCGATCAGGCGGGCGTGCAGGGCGGCAAGCTCGGCGTGGACCTGTCGTGTGAGTCGAACAACCTCCGCTGCCAGTCGCAGCTGACGCAGTCAGCGGTGCGGCGCGTCGGCGCCCGCAACTGCCTGGAGGTCGGCGGCGTGTGGATCGACGAGGGCTATATGCCGCAGCTCAAGAGCGTCACGGTCAAGGCGATGAGTAAGGCGTACTTCCGCATCCTGGAGCGGCACCCCGCGGTGCGGCACGTGTTCCAGCTCGGCAATCACCTCGTCTGGGTGACGCCGAGCAACACCGCTCTGGTCGTGGACGCCGGCAACGGCGTGGAGCAGATGGCCGACGATGAGATCGACCGCCTGTTCGTCGCCGTCAAGAAATGACGCCCGGCGGTCCCCATCCGCCAGCCCTCGCGCCGGCTCGCCCACCGGCACGGGGGCTTTTTCGTTGCGCCCCACATCGGGATCGTGGCGACAAGCAGCCTTGCTTGTCGCCACGATGCCTGTCCATTTTCCTTGCCTTCGCGCGACTCTGTGCTATCCTGAAGCCCCGGACGGATCAGCCCGCCTCTCGGTGTAGCGAGGGCAACAGGCACGGCGGGCATCCTACCGCGTGAAGGAGGGCAATCATGGCGGACTGGCGGAGACTGGCGAAGGCGGTGCTGCTCGCGGGCGGCCACATCGACGACCGCAAGGTCGCCATCCTGCGCAAAGAATTCTTTGCGGACAAGCGCATCGACGAAACCGAGTTGGGCTTCCTCTTCGAGGCCAAGCGCGGCGCTTACAAGGCGGTGCCGGCGTTCCAGGCGCTGCTGAACGAGGCGATCCGCACCACCATCCTCGCGGACGGCTCGATCAGCCCCGCCGAGGTCGTGTGGCTGCGCGGCTACATCCTCGCGGACGGCAAGGTCGATGAGGACGAGAAGAAGCTGCTCCGGGAGCTGAAACTGCTCGCGGACCAGACGTGTCCGGAATTTCAGAAATTCTTCGACGAGTGCATGGCGAAGTGACACCGGCCGCGCGGGCGCGGGGGCCATTTCCCGGAGGGAGGACATTCCATGGCGGACTGGCAGAAGCTGGCCAAGGAGCTGCTCCTGGCCGACGGCACCATCGACCGGCGTGAGGTCGATCTGATGCGCAAGGAACTGTTCGCGGACGGCGCGATCGACGACATCGAGCTGGAGTTCCTGCTGGAGCTGAAGAAGAGCGCCGCGTCGGTGGCGCCGTCGTTCCATCAACTGGTGCTCGACGCGGTCAAGAACAACATCCTGGCGGACGGCGTCATCACCGCCCAGGAGGCGAGTTGGCTGCGGCGCTGGGTCATCTCCGAGGGCGGGGTTGACGACAGCATGAAGAAGTTCCTGCGGGAACTGCGGGCGGGGGCCAAACAGGTCGTCCCGGAGTTCGACAGGTTCTACAAGCAGTGCGTGGGCGCCTGAGCGCGCTGCCCGCGCCACGAGCCCCGTACCTCTCCTCTTCACTTCCCGGCCGGACTCGGCTTGCGGACCGATGGCCCCTTGCGAGCGGCCGCTTCCAGCTGCTGGACGCGCAGCATCGCGTCCAGCAGCTGGACCCGGAGGTCCGAAACTTGCTGCCGGGCCTGGGTGAGCCTGGCCTCCAGGTCCCGGAGGCGGATTTGGGTCCTTTTCAGGTCCACTTCTGCTTGCTTCGCCCTCTCCAGGTCGCCCTGCAGGCGGCGCGTCTGGACCCGGGCAGCACGCAGGAGTTCAGCCTGTCCCTTCAAGGCGTCCTCCAACTCCCGGGCCCGCACCAGCGCGCCCTGCCCCGCCGCCACCTCTTTATTCGCCCTTTCGGCGGTGCCGACGGGCACCTTCCGGAGTGCGGGGAGGCCCGGTCCCGGCGGACGTCCGCCGCGGCCCGTGGGTCCCGGCGTGCCGCCGGGCAGGCCCAAGGGCGGCGCCGCGTGGGGTGAACCCGAGAGCGTGGACGCCAGGCCGCCGGCCGGGACCGGGGGCGCCGCGGCGCCGTGGTGTTGTGCGACCCGCAACCCAGGATCATCCCGGGCCACGGGCGCCCCACCGTCGCGTGCGACCAGGGCTTTGCGCAGCTCGTCCTCGAGGTGGCGGCGGTGGTCACGGCAGTCGAGCCAGAGCAGGGCCGCCAGGACGCAGGCCGCGCCGGAGAGCACCCACGGCAGCGCCCGCAGCCACAGCGGCGCCCCGCGCGGCGGCGGCGTCGGCCGCGCGGCGAAACCCGGCCCCGCCCCGGGGACGGTCGGCAACAACCCCAGCCACTTCAGCGCGCGCGCGCCGAACATCTCCCGCGTCCGTCCCCGGCACGCGGTCAGCACCTGGCCGGCCTCGCCGGCGGGGTCCTCCAGGTCGGCGCGGACGGCGTCGGCCTCGGGGCCGTCCGCGCCGGCCAGGTACGCGACCAGGGCTTCGAGCTTGGTCTTCATCGGATCTCCCAGCGGCACGGCACCTGGCCGACGCAGATCAGCCAGGCCACGCCCCACTCGCGCACCAGCTCTTGCAACGCCTCCACGCCGACGACCGAGGGCGGCCGCCCCAGCGAGGTCTGCACCGCGGCGGCGATGCGCTCCGCCTCGGCCCGCAGCAGGTCCGGGTCCCGGCGGCGCACCGCCCGCTCCCAGGACGGCTCGGAGAACAGGTGGAACAAGGCCCAGAAGCGCTCGCGGTCCAGGCGCTTGCCGCCGTCCGGGTTCACCCGCTCCTGGACGTAGGCCAGGGCCGCCAGGTAAGCCGCCAGCGCCAGCTCCTGCCGCGGCGGGATGGGCAATTCCGACCAGTGACTGTGGAACTCCAGCAGCACCTGGGCGAGGTTAACCAGGTTGATGTTGCCGCCGCGGATCCAGTAGGCGACGGCCGAGCGGTCCACCCCCAGCCGGTCCGCCAGCTGCTGCTGCGTCCAGCCGGCCCGCCGCAGCTGCCGGTTCACCCACGTCCCGATCGCCTTCGAGCACAGCGCCATCGGCCCCTGGCGGAAGCGCCGCGCCAGCCCCTTGCCGAAGGCGGCGTCGAGGGCGAGGGCGTCAAATTGCTCTTTAACGATCCGTTGATAGACCAGGTCGTACGTGGGGCCACTGTCCGCCGAGGGGGGCTGTTCCGTCCGGGTCATTGGGGCCGTCTCCTTTCGTCGGGGCCTCCGCCTGTACCCATAATAATTCGCCTTCCCCCTCTTACAAGACAACCTTTCTCCCTTGGGGCCAGGTTGTGAATGGCATTCACACAGGCGGCGGCAGGGCGGGCGTAGGATGTGTGTGGGCCCGGCAAAGAGCACCTCGGGCCGGCCCCCTGACGAGCCCCCAAGGCCGCCGCGTGGCGGTCCAAACCGTGTCGCCCTCCCCGGTCGGGGAACGGTACACGGTGCGCGCTCGCCGTTGCCGAGGTGAGACAGGGAGAAACGTATGAGATGGTTTCTGTCCCGACTGTGCGTCCTCGTGCTGGCGGCGGTGATCGCCGGCTCCCTGCTGTTCCTGGCCATCGGTTGCAGCGACCTCGGACTCAAGGCCGCGAACAACCTGGCCCGGGCCGCATCGCCGGGCCCCGGCGACGCCCCGCTGGGGGGCCCGCCCGGACCGCCACAGCCCCCGCTCGACTCACCGCCGAGTGAGCCCCCGGGGATCCTGCCGGATCCTCCTGTGGGCACGGTGCCGCCAGGGGAGCCGCCTGGGTCGTTTGGGTCGCCGCTCCCCGGCGGTTCACAGAATCCGCCCGTCGATCCGGGTGCCCCCGGGTCACTGTCGCCCGGGAATCCGCCGATCGACCCCGGCGCGCCCGGGTCACCGTCGGCGGGGAGCCCAGCGCCCCCGCCTGGCGGTCCGCAGACTCCGCCTGTCGATCCGGGTTCGCCGACGGGGAACCCGGCGACGCCCCCGGTCGATCCGACCGTGCCTCCGGGGGGCACGCCCACTCCGCCGGCGCCGCCCACTCCGCCCGTCGTTCCGGACCTGGCGGCCCTGCTCCCTTCGGGGGCGATGATCGGGGGCGTGTACAGGCTCAAGGGGCCGATCCACAACAACAGCGCCGCGGCGTACACCGGCGGCCGGTGGTACCGTTTCGAGACGGGCTCGGGGATCGCGCTCACGAGCTGGGTGCCGGTGCCGGCCCTCGCGGGCGGCGGCACTTACGCGGTGCCCTACACCACGCCGTTCACAGCCCTCGCCGCGGGGACACTCTTCCGCCTGCGCCTCTACCCCGGCGACTCTGTCCCCGGCAACGACGTCTCCCCCACCGCCGCGGTCCCGCCCGACCTCGCGGCGAAGTTCCCGTCCGGGGCGATGATCGGGGGCGTGTACAGGCTCAAGGGCCAGGTCCACAACAACAGCGCCGCGGCGTACACCGGCGGCCGGTGGTACCGCTTCGAGACGGGCTCGGGGGCCGCGCTCACGAGCTGGGTGCCGGTGCCGGCCCTCGCGGGCGGCGGCACTTACGCGGTGCC
>JBBRPS010000383.1:0-9514 GCA_038227745.1 Gemmatales bacterium
GGAGGAGTGTGGGGCAAGTTGGTAACTTGCCATCGTTGAGGCAAGTTACCAACTTGCCATCGTTGAGGCAAGTTACCAACTTGCCCCACACTCCAGACAGGGGAAGAGGGAAACGGGGCGAGCAGGGAATTCTCGCGCCGCGGGCTCGCGATTTGCTGCTATAATATAGCTGTGCAAAAGCGAGCCCGACGGTGTGGCCAGCCGCCTGCTCTCTCCTTTTCCCCGCTTCCCTTTTTTCTTTTTCGGGAGACGGCCGTGGGGCAGAAGATCGAACGCGACCACCAGCGCTTCCGGAAGCTCGTCCGGGGCAAGGTGAAGTCGAACCTGAGCAAGTACATCAGCCGCGGCGAGATGATCGGCAAGAAGGGGAAGGACCTGGTCAGCATCCCCCTGCCGCAGATCGACCTGCCCCAGTTCCGCTACGGCCAGAAGGGCTCCGGCGGCGTCGGCCAGGGCGAGGGCGACCCGGGCCAGCCGCTGACGGCCCCGCAGGGCGACGGCGAGGGCGGCGCCGGTGACCAGCCGGGCGGCCACATCCTCGAGGTCGAGCTGTCGATGGAGGAGCTCGCCGCCATCCTCGGCGAGGAACTGGCCCTGCCGCGCATCGAGCCGCGCGGCAAGAAGAACATCATCACCACCAAGGACAAGTACACCGGCATCCGCCAGGCCGGCCCCGAGTCGCTGCGCCACTTCAAGCGTACCTTCAAGCGCGCCCTCAAGCGGCAGATCTCCTCGCAGACGTACAACCCCGAACGGCCGATCGTCCTGCCGATCCGGGCCGACAAGCAGTACCGCAGCTGGAAGGAAGTCCACAAGCCGGAGAGCGTGGCGGTCATCATCTACATGATGGACGTCTCCGGCTCGATGACCGACGAGCAGAAGGAGATCGTGCGCATTGAGGCGTTCTGGATCGACACCTGGCTGAAGGCCCACTACCAGGGGATCGAGAACGCCTACATCGTCCACGACGCGGTGGCGCACCTGGTGGACGAGCACACGTTCTACCACACGCGCGAGTCGGGCGGCACGAAGATCAGCTCGGCGTACACGCTGGCCGACAAGCTGATCACGACGAAGTACCCGCCGGACCAGTGGAACGTGTATGCATTCCACTTCTCCGACGGCGACAACTGGGGCGACGACATCCCGCACTGCATCGAGATTTTGACCGAGAAACTGCTGCCGCGGGTGAACCTGTTCGGCTACGGCCAGGTGGAGAGTCCGTACGGCAGCGGCGAGTTCTTCGAGTACGTCCACGAGTTGCTGGGCGAGCGCAAGAACGTGGTCGCCAGCCGCATCCCCGACCGCGAGGCGATTCTCGGGTCGATCAAGGAGTTCCTGGGGACCGGGCGCTAAGGGAGCAAGCCCACCCGTCGCACCGGGTGGGTTTTGAGGACTGACTGCACATGGGCATCCCGTACAACACGAACCTGCCGCCGGACCTGCGGGCCCTCAAGGACGAGATCGAGGGCCATGCGCGCTCGTACGGTCTGGACTTCTACGAGACGATCTTCGAGGTGCTCGAGGCCGAGGATCTGAACGAGGTGGCGGCGTACGGCGGCTTCCCGACGCGCTACCCGCACTGGTCGTTCGGCATGTCCTTCGAGGAGCTGAAGAAGGGATACGATTATGGGCTATCGAAGATATACGAGATGGTCATTAACAATGACCCGTGCTATGCGTACCTGATGCGCTGCAACCACACGGTGGACCAGAAGCTGGTGATGGCCCACGTCTATGGACATTGTGATTTTTTCAAAAACAACGCCTACTTCGCGCACACCAGCCGCAAGATGATGGACGAGATGGCGAACCACGGGGTCCGCATCCGCCGCTACGCCGAGAAGTACGGCGAGGACGAGGTCGAGGCCTTCGTTGATCGCTGCATGTCCATCGACGACCTGATCGACATCCACTCGACCGCCATCCGCCGCCGCGAGGACAGTTCGCGCTACGACTTCAAGGAGGAAGTGGAAGAGACGCTCAAGCTAACGCGCTTCAAGAGCAAGGACTACATGGATGACTACATCAACCCGGCCAAGGCCCTGAAGGCCGAGGAGGAGGAACGGCGCAAGGTCAAGGAGCAGGCCGCCAAGAACTTCCCCGAGCGGCCCGAAAAGGACGTGCTGCTGTTCCTGATCGAGCACGGCGCGCTCAAGGGCTGGCAGCGCGACGTGCTGTCGATCGTCCGCGACGAGGCGTATTATTTCGCACCTCAGGGACAGACGAAGGTGCTTAATGAGGGCTGGGCCTGCGCTGCAAAAGATACTATTTTATTCTCAAATAAGGGTTGTTTGAGGCTCGGCGACATCGTTGAGGGGAAGATGCGGGTGCGGGTGAGCGATGGGGAAACGACCCGGGCCGTCTACGACTGGGCGAAGTTCGAGGACCGCGAGACGGTGTGGCTTCGCACGCGCCGCGGCCTCGAACTGGAAGGCTCGGTGACGCACCGCCTCCTCCTGCCCGACGGGAGTTGGCGCCGTATGGACGAGATGGGCGTCGGCGACCGCGTGCGCATCGGCGGGGGGCGCGACCTGTGGGCGGAGGAGCGAGTTCCGTTGGACTGGCAACCGCGGCGGCGGCTCACCCTCCAGGCCATCGCCCGGCAGGCGGGTGTTGACATCGAGACCGTCATCCGGCACCGGCGTGGGGTGCGCGGCCGGCACAGCGAAGCCCTCGCGCCGCTGGTCGCGAAGTACGAGACCGACCTGGCAACCCTCGGCCCGGTACAGGACAGCCGCCGTCCGCTACTTGTCCCGACGGTCGTGAATGAGAGTCTGGCCGCCTTCCTCGGCTACCTCGTCGGCGACGGGCACATCAGCAAGGTCAAGCGGACCATTGGCCTGACCACCGGCGACGAGGAACAGGCGGACCGCTTTGTCGCCCTGGTGCGTGAGTTGTTTGGGCTTGAGCCGCGCAAGAAGTGGGATGACGGGCGCTGGCGGATCAAGATGTCCTCTGAGGATCTCTCCGACTTCCTTCAGTCGCTGGGCCTGAAGACCGGCTTTGCGGCACGGATCAAGGAAATCCCCGAAGTCGTGCTGCGTTCCCCGAAGCCCGTAGTAGTTGCCTTCCTGCGTGCCTACTACGACTGCGACGGTTATGCCGGCCCGCAGGGCGTGATCCTCTCGACCTCTAGCGACGCCCTGAGCAAGACGGTCCAGCTCCTCCTGCTCAACTTCGGCATCCTGTCCCGCCGCCGCCTGCAAAAGGACGGCTGCTGGCACGTCCAGACGATGGGCCAGTCGGCGGCGGTGTTCGCGCGGGAGATCGGCTTCGGCCTGGACCGTAAGCAGGAGGCGCTGCGGAAGTACGTCGAGGAGCACAAGTGGTTCAAGCGGGAAGACTGGGACGACGAGGTCGTCGCCGTCGAGCGCCGCCGCGCCGACGTCTACGACATCTCCGTCGAGGAGACGCACCGCTACGCCGCCCAGGGCTTCATCAACCACAACAGCTACTGGCACTCCACCATCATGACCGAGCGTGCCCTGGAGCCCTGGGAGTGCGTCGATTACGCCGACCACCACTCCGGCACCATGGCCACCCAGCGCGGCCGCATCAACCCCTACAAGCTCGGCATCGAGTTGCTCCGCGACATCGAGCAGCGCTGGAATACCGGCAAGTTCGGCAAGGACTATGACGACTGCGACGACCTTGACGCCCGGCGAAAGTGGCATAAACAGCTCGGCCTGGGCCGGAAGAAAATCTTCGAGGTCCGCCGCGTCCATAACGATATAACCTTTATCGACACGTTCCTGACGCCCGAGTTCTGTCAGGAGCACAAGATGTTCGCGTTCAACTTCAACGACCAGTCGGGGCAGTACGTCATCGAGTCGCGCGAGTTCGAGAAGATCAAGAAGCGGCTGTTGTTCAGCCTGACGAACTTCGGTAAGCCGTGGATCTACGTCGTGGACGGCAACTACCGCAACCGCGGCGAAATGCTGCTGCGGCACGAGCACAACGGCATCGACCTGCGCATGGACCGGGCGGCCGACACCCTGGCGAACGTCCAGTCCCTTTGGGGGCGGCCCGTCCATTTGCAGACCGTCGTGGACGACAAGCCGAGTATGATGTCCTACGACGGCTCGGAACATTCCTTACGAACCCTGGGAGAAGCCGATGACCCTAGAAAACATGCTTCTGGAAAAACTAAGTGAGTGGTCGCCGCCGACCGGGCGACAGGCCCTCACCGTACACGACGAGGCGGCCGGCTGGTCGGTCACCGTGACCGCCGACCGCGCCGACAGCCTGGGCTGCCTGCTGTGGGAGGTCACCCTCCTGCGCACCGCCCCGGGGCCCGCCGGGGAAACCCTGAGAAGCTGGGCGGACCGCGCCGCCGGCCGCGTCACCGGCCTGCTGGAGCCGCTCAAGGTGCTCGAGATCGACGCCGAGCGCAACGAGGGCTTGTTGCGCAGCGCCGGCCCGTCGCAGCGCGGCGACAACCTGTTCTACTACGAGGTCCTCCTCAAGGGCAGCGCGCACGCGCAGGTGCGCCGTTACCGGGCGCCGAGCGACGGCCATGGCAAGCGCGAGCAGGTGCTCTTCGCCCTGACGAACGAAGCGCTGGCCAAGTTCGCCGCCGACCTGACCGCAGCGAAGTAACCGCCCGATCCTGTTTAGCCGCGAGCGGTGAGCCAGATCCCGCTCGCGGCTAAACACATTTCCGTACCGCGCCGCTTCCGGCTTGACACTTCTCCCGCTCCCCACTACAACCCGTGCCTCGACCCGCAGGGCGCCGACGCGCCCGGCACGGAGAAGATGGGGTGTCCATGGATTGTGCCGAACCCGCGGCGGAGGCGCCGGCATCCCGGTGGCGCTGGCGCGCCCTGGCGTGCTTCCTGATCCTCGGCTCCGCCGGCCTGCACATCGCTTACCTGGCCTGCGACTGCCCGCTCGACCTGGCGCCCGACGAGGCCCACTACTGGGACTGGTCGCGCCACCTCGACTGGAGTTACTACAGCAAAGGCCCACTCGTCGCCTACCTCATCCGCATCGGCTGCGCCCTCGCCGGCTCCTGGTCGCGCGCCCTGACCGGCACCGACATGCTCGCCGTCCGCCTCCCCGCGGTCTGCTGCGGCAGCCTCCTCCTCGTCAGCCTCTATGTCCTGACCGCCCGCGTCTGCCGCCGCGAGTCCACCGCCGCCGCCGTCGTCGCCCTGGCCCTCACCCTGCCCATCATCGCGGCCGGCTCGTCGCTCATGACCATCGACGCCCCGTACACCTGCTGCTGGGGTTGGGCACTCGTCGCCGGCCACCAGGCCGTTTTCCGCGGCTCGCGCTGGGCCTGGCCGCTCGCGGGTCTGCTCACCGGCGTCGGCATCCTCGCCAAATACACCATGGTCCTCTGGCTGCCCTCGCTCGGCCTGTTCCTGCTCGCCACGCCGGGCTGCCGGCGCCTGCTCCTGCGGCCCGGCTTCTGGACCGCGGCGGCCGTGGCGGCCCTCTGCTGCCTGCCGATCATCGTCTGGAACGCCCGCCACGACTGGGTCACCCTGCGCCACACCGAAGGGCACGCGGGGTTCGACGAGAAGGGCGTCCGCTGGCTCGGGCCGCTCACGTTCGTCGGCCTGCAGTTCCTGCTGCTGCTGGGCTTCTGGTTCGTCGCCTGGGTGCGGGCCATGCTCGCGCACCGGCCCGGCAGGGAGACGCGGCCCGAGTTCCTCTACCTGTGGTGGATGTCGGCGCCGATGTTTCTCTTCTTTCTCCTCTTCAGCCTCAAGAACGGCGGCGGCGAGCCGAACTGGCCGGTGACGGCGTACCTGTCCGGCATGGTGCTGACGACGGCCTGGCTCGGCGAACAACTGCGCTCGCCCGCCGCGTGGTATCGGCGCGCCACGCGCGCCGGCCTGGCTGCCTTCTGCGCCCTCGGCCTGACGCTGACGGTGCTGATCCACCACAGCGACTGGGTGCGGCCGTTGCTGGCGCGGCTGAGCGGGCCGCCGACGCCGGACCAGCCCCTGCCGCTGCGGCGCTTCGACCCGACGTGCCGGCTGCGCGGCTTCCGCACGCTGGGCGCCGCGATGGACCGGCTCCGCCGCGCCGAACTGGGGCGCGCGGGCGCCGAGCCGGTGCTGGCGGCCACGTCCTGGAGCCTGCCCGGCGAGGTCGGGTTCTACTGCGCCGGGCACCCCGTGGTCTACTCTCTCGGGCAAGCGCTGAGCGACCGCCACAGTCAGTACGACCTCTGGCGGCCCAACCCCGTGGCGGACCCGGATCGGTTCCGCGGCCGCACCTTCCTCGTGGTCGGGGGCGACGAGGACTCGCTGCGCGGTCTTTTCGAGCGCGTCGAGCCGGTCCGGCTGGTGACGCACTGGGAGGGCGGGCACGAGATTTCCCGCTGGACCGTGGTGGTCGGCCACGGCTTCCGCGGGCGGGTACTGCCCCCCGACCGGGAACGGTCCGGATACTGAGACGAGGCCCGCGGAACGCGCGCCTGTCGCGTGCCTTGCCCCGTCTCTCCTCCCCACGGCGGCGCCGGCAGGTGAAGCTTCGATGAAACCTCGATTCGACGTCCGCGGAGGCCGATAATGGGCAAGACGGATGGTGCAGAGGGTTCAGGGAGTGTCCCCCACCCAGGACGGGGAAGGGGGTGAAGCAGTCATGACGACATTGATCGTTCAGGACGTCCTGCGGCCGCCGTCCGGCCTCAAGAAGGGGCGAGGGGTGCCGGCGCGGCGGCGCCCGCTGGCGCGCTCCCTGGCGCGCTCCCTGGTGCGCTCCCTGGTGTGCGGCGGCGTGACGGGGGCGGTGCTGGCGGTGCTGCTGCAGGTGTTCTCCATCGTCCTCGGGGCCAACTTCCACGCTGTCGTCGCGGGGCACTGCTACCGCAGCGCCCAGGTGTCGGCGGCCGCGCTGGAGCGGCTGATCCACGACTACGACATCCACACGGTCGTCAACCTGCGGGGCGACAACGTCGGCGTCGACTGGTACGAGGACGAGAAGACGACGACGCAGCGGCTCGGCGTGGACATGGTGGACGTGGGGCTGTGGGCGTACCACCCGCCGCTGGTGGAGGAATTGCAGCGGCTGGTGGACACGCTGGCCACGGCGCAAGAGCCGGTGCTGGTCCACTGCTACAACGGCGGCGACCGGGCGGGCCTGGCGTCGGCGTGCTACCTCCTGCTGCGGACCGCTGCGCCCCTCGACGAGGCGAAGCGCGAGCTCACGCTGCGCTACGGCCACAACCCGTACGGCCAGGCCCGGTGCCACGACCGCCTGCTCGAGAAGTACGGCCGCTGGCTCCGGGGCCTGGGCGCGACCCACACGCCGGCCCTGTTCCGGCAGTGGGTTCACGAGAAATACGATCGGAACGTGGAAGGGTAGAAAAAGCCCACGGGTGGCAACCCGTGGGCTTCAGACAACCTCAGCGGCCCATGAGCGTTTCGAGGACGTACATTTCCAGCCCCTCGTAATCGCGCTCTGCCCGGAACGCCTCGACCTTCGGCACGTCGATCCCGCGGACGATCTCCAGCAGGTGCAGGAACATGGCGCGGCTGTTCGCCAGGTGGCGCGTCTGGTCGCTCGGGCGCGTCGTCCGCATCGCCTTGACGTCCAGGCCGATGCAGCCGTCGTAGTCGGCGCGCTCCAGCACCCAGACCGTGTTGAACGCCCGGCGCAGGTCCACCGAGCCGAACGTCTTGTCCTGGTCGTACTTCAGGCCGTTCTGATCGTTGAGGTGAACGCTCCACAGCTTCTGGTGCCACAGCGCGTACGCCAGGTCGTCCGACGGGTCGAGGCCGGCCAGGATCGAGTGCGCCGACTCGATCAGCACGCCGACGCGCGACGGCTCGGCCGTCTGGTACGTCAGGCCCATGAAGTGGCCCACGGTCGGCAGATACGCCTGGTCCATCGGCTCGTTCGGCTTCATCTCGCCGAGGATGCGGACCGTCTTGTCGTACTCCAGCAGGGCGTTGACCGCGTCCACGATGCGGCCGACGGCGGTGACGGGGTCCTTGGCCTCGCGGATGTAGGTGCCCTCGCGCGCCAGCCACAGGACGATGTCCTTGCAGCCCATGGCGTTGGCGATGTCGATGGCCCGTTTGGAGCGGTCGATGGCGTAGCGGCGCTCGGCGGCGCTGTTAGAGGTGTAGCCGCCGTCGGTCGTCCTGGGGTGCTCCCAGAGGCGCGGGGCGATGAACTCGCAGAACAGGCCCTCGCCGTCGAGCATCTTCTTGATCTTGGCGGCGCCGCGCAGGGTGGCCTGCGGGTCGAGATCGGCCTCGACGACGTCGTCGTCGTGGAACTGCACGCCGTCGAAGCCGAGCTTCTGGTACTCGCGGATCTTCGAGGCGAAGGCGACCTCCTTGCGGACGGGCGGGCCGAAGGGGTCCTGGCCGGTGCTGATGTTCCACGGGCCGAAGGTGAATCGGTAAGAGCGTTTCGTCGAGGCGGCCATTGGAGTTTTCTCCCGGGAGTGCCGATAAGAGTGGGATAAGCGTGTGAGACGCCGTCGCGGGGTCGCCCAACGTATTCCCCCGCCCGGGCGTCTCTTTTTTGAGGTGTTTTGTGCGTCCTCTGACCATTACGTGCGAGAGCTGCGACCACCGCTGGGAGGTCGCGAGTCCCCATTCCGTGTACGAACAGCAGGCGCTGGAGTCGTGCCCGTGCCCCGACTGCGGGGCATACACGCTCTGCTGCCCCGACGCGGCGGAACCGGCGTCGGTCAAGCGGCCCGCCGCGGCGGGCAAGCCCTGGTGACCGTTGACGGAAAGTCTCGGAACTCGGCGAGCCGGGGGCGGACGCCCCCGGCTCGCGGGTTGCGCGGGGCCGCCGTCCGCGGGCTACGGAGAAGCATTGTAGGGGCGCGGGGAGACAAAGGGTAGGAAAGCGGCAAGGCGACGGCGGTTGGCAGAGCGGAAAACGAGCGGCGGGCACTTTCCCTATCGCGTGGAGTTATTTAGTCCTCGCGGGCCTTGCAGTCGTTGACGGTCTCGACGGCGGAGGGCTCGGTGGTCGTGGGCGGCAAGCGCAGTTGCAGGACGAGCGGGCCGAGTTGCACGAGGTCGCCATCGACGAGGAGGCGCTCATCAAGGACGCGGGTGCCGTTGACGAGGGTGCCGTTGGTGCTGCCGAGGTCGCGGATGTGTACACCGTCCTCCTGGACGCGCAGCAGGCAATGCTGCCGGCTCACCGAGGGGACGTCCGGGCGGACGTGGCATTCGGGGCCGCGCCCGATGACGAACTCCCCTGCGGGGAGGCGGAAACATTTGCCGCGCGGCCTTCCTTGAACCACGAGCATCTGCACATCCATGACGGTCCCTTTCCTTCCGCCCCGGCGCGGGCGCCATCCTACCGGCGGGGGCGACCGCGACAGGCCGGCTGTGTCAAGAGGCAACCGGCAGAGTACAGGGTACGGCCGGGCAGGTCCTTTTGGGACAGCACGATTATGCGCGATGGGCGCCCGGAACGCAACCTTCAACTAGTCGGGATTGCGCGCGCGTCGTGGGGCCCCGCCAACGTGCGGGGGGCGCCCACCCCCCCCGGGTAAGACTCAGCGGGGGGGGGAAAATGTACC
>JBBRPS010000384.1:0-9511 GCA_038227745.1 Gemmatales bacterium
ACCAGCCGGCTTACGCCGGCCGTTCGCCCGGCTCGCCAGGTCGGCAAACGACCTCACCACCGTCGCTCAGGGCGCCTCCTTCTCCTCGACTTTCTTCCCCTTGCCGGCCCCGGCCAGCGGGCCGCCGCCGTAAGCGTAGCCGACCACGCGCCGGCCGCCGCGCCGGAGTTCCTGCGCGCCCCAGTACATCACCACACAGGCATCGCCCGGGTCGTCCTCGTCGATCTTGATGTTGCGCACGGGGATGTCCCAGCCGATGACATCCTCCGACCTCATCGGCAGGTGCGTCAGGCTGACACGGTCCGGCCCCTCGATCTTGCTGCCCGGCCTGAAAGTGAAGGAGGCCACCAGCCCCGGGTTCTTCAAGTTGGCTTTCTGCAGGGCCTGGATGACGGCGGGTACGTCTTTCGCGCCGCGGAAGTCGGCGGAGGTCGTGATGAGCTTCTTCTTCCCCGGCACGGCGAACGGGTGGCCGTCGTTATCGACGATGAAGGTGTCCACCAATACGCGGACGGCGACCTTGTGGGCCTTGTCGTCCTTGTTCTCGACGGTGTAGGTTACCAGGCAGGTGTCCTCGGCGCCCGTGGCGCTCTTGACGATCTCCACCTCCTGGGTGATGCGGATCTTGCCGTCCGCGACCCAGACGGACTTGAAGCCCTTGCGGCCCTTGCCGAGGGCGGCCTTCATCGGGTCCCACTTGCCCCCCTCCAAACCGGGCGGCAGCTTCTCGTCCTCCTTGGCGCCGTAGACGTATTTCTTGTCGTCGATCTGGATCAGCGTGACGTTCGAGCGGCCCTGGGTGTCGAAGGTGATCTTCTGCCTGTCCCCCATGTCGTCCACGAGCTGGAGGCCGAAGCCCATCGCGGGGTTGAACTCCGCGATGATCTTCACGCCCCCGCCGGCGGCCTTCTTGTCCCCGTCCTCCTTCTTGTCGCCCGCGGAGGCGCCGCGGAAGTTGCCCGCGAGCAGCAGCCCCGCCAGGACGGCGGAGGCCGCCACGGTCCGACGCAGGCGGGAGTGCGGGGCGCGGTTGCTGGGTGTGCGCATGAGTTGTCCTTTCTTGGCCGAGGGTGAAAGGGCGGGGCCGCGGTCGGCATCTTCCGGGCCGCCGCCGCGCCTGATGAGGCATTAGACGGCGAAGCGGCTCACACTGTCAAGGAAAAAGGCGCCCGCGCGGACGGCCCGACGGCCCGCCGCTGTCGTAGAATGAGCACTGGCAAGTGTTGCCTTCACCCTCACCCTGCAATGTCCCCGGCGAACCGATGACCGCCACGCCGCCGTTCCGCACCAACCCGTCCACCATCGCCCGCTACTTCTTCCACGATTGCGAGCGCTTCCTCTATTACAGCGCCGCCGACCCCAAACAGCGCAAGCGCCTCGGCGTCCCCGAACGCGACTTCGACCACAGTCCGCTCGTCGCCGCCATACTCGACAGCGGCTACCAGTGGGAACAGGAGGTCGTCGAAACCCTCCTCAAGGGCCGCGTCGTGGTCGCCCCCGGCGCCGGCGAACTGCACACGCGCCGCCTGCCGCCCGCCCAGACGCTGCGTGCCCTCCGCGGCGAGCCGGCTGGCCGCTTCCTCTACCAGCCCACGCTGTCGCCGCCGCCGCGCTTCTACGAGGCCCACGGCATCAACCCCAAGCTCGTCACGATCAGCGATAATCACCCCGACCTGATCGCCATCTTGCCCGACGAGGGCGGCGGCCGGCTGCTGCGCGTCGTGGACGTGAAGCGCGGCGAGGCGCTCAAACTGACCCACCGCGTGCAGATCCTTCTGTACGCCCTGGAGCTGCAAGCGCTGCTCGACGCGGAGGGCATCACCTCGGCGCACGTCGATCTGGAGCGCGGGGCGGTATGGCTGGGGAAGCAGCCCGAGCCGGAGATCTTCGACCTCGCCGCCTTCCGGCCGCACCTGGAGCGCTTCCTGCGCAACGACCTGACGCGCATCCTGTCCGGGTCGGCGCGCGACGCCCGCTGGCACCTCTACCCGCGCTGCGAGTGGTGCGAGTTCTTCGAGCACTGCCGCGACGAGATGCGCCGCACCAACGACGTCTCGCGTCTGGAGCAGCTCACGACCTACGGCAAGCGCCACCTCGCCGAGGAGGCGGGCGTCCGCACCCTCACCCAGCTGGGGAGCTTCCTCAAGCGCGCCGACGCCGACGAGATCCTCGATCGCTGCGCCTCGCTGGCCGGGCAGCGCCACCGCCTGGCGGTGCGCGTCGCCGCACTGGAGACGGAGCAGCCGCAGCTTCATGGGGCCACTTCGCCCGACCTGCCGCGCGGCGAGAACGTCGGCGTCTTCCTCACGCTGCAGCAGGAACCGCTCGGCCAGTCGGTCTACCTCGCCGGGTTGCTCGTCAGCGCGCGCGAGGATCTCCGACGCGAGATCTTTTCACCGCAGACTGCCGCCCGGTTGGCCGGCGAGGGCGGCAAGGCCGAGCCGTGCGTCTGGCTGGCGCCCGGTCCCGGTGAGGTGACGGCCGTGCGCCGCGGCTTCATCGAGCTACTCTATGACGTGCTGGACCAGGTCCACGCCTACAACGGGCGGCACACCGAGTGGCGCGACCAGCTCAGTCTTCAGGCGTACGTCCACACGGAGCAGGAGCGGGCGCTGCTATTCGCGACGCTGCTGGAGGCGCTGCGCGCGCCGGACCTGGCCGAAAAGGCTATGACGCTGCTGTTCCACTTCCAGGGGCCGGAGCTGATGCAGGCCGACCGGCACCCCGGCGACGAGGTGGCGTACCCGGTCGTCGTGCTGCTCAACGCGGTCGGGCGGCTGCTGGCGATGCCGGTCGAGGTCAGCTACACGCTGCCGGAGATGCTCGACGCGCTGGGCAGCAGTTATCGCTACACGCGCCGCGACTACTTCCACTTTCCGCTGGGCCACGGGCTGCGGGCCGAGGGCGTGTACGCGGCCTGGTATCGCGGCCAGGCGGGCAACCTCGACGAGATCCGGCGGCAGGGACGGCTGTACCTATTCGCGGTGCAGGCGCTGCTGCGGGCGGTGCGCGAGCGGGCGGCGAGCCATCTCGTCGCCTGGCCGCCGAAGTTCAAGCTGCCGACGGGAGCGGGCATCCGCGACCGGCTGCTGTCGCGGCTGGCGTTCTTCACGCGCTACGAGAGCCTGGTGCGCTGCCTGGCGGTGCGCGAGGCCCGCGCCGAGGCCCGGCCGACGCAGGTGCTGCTCGGCCAGGTGATCGAGCTGCGTGCCCGCGGGGCCGTCGAGATGGAGGTGGTCGGCGACCTGGTGCGCGAGCCGGAGGCGGGCGGCTTCCCCGCGTGGCTGCTGGTGCGCGACAGCGACGAGGGCCGCCGTGCCCAGGTGGAGTACGCGGACTACTGGTATCGCAATAGCTACTGGGGCGGCCCGGACAGCCCGCACCGTGCCGTCGTCGGCGTGACGGACGTGGCGACCGGCGCGGACGGCAAGGCGCTGCTGCGGCTGAAGTACGCGCGCCCCTTCAAGGGCGACCCGCCGGGGGGCGGCGAGCGCTTCCTCCTCTACCAGCGCTTCACCGACTTCACGACCGATGGCGTCGTCAAGTTCCTCGAAGCACTCGACCGTGCGGAGGGCGGCCTGTTCCTCGACCTGCTGCGCGACCCGGAGGAGTCGGCGTCGCCCCGGGTGCTGCCGAAGAAGGTGGAGACGGCCGCCGCCCGCGTCGCGGCCGGCCTGGCCTTCACGCCGAGCCAGCGCGAGGCCTACGACGCCATCCGCGGCCAGCGCGTGACGGCGGTCTGGGGGCCGCCCGGCACCGGCAAGACGCACTTCCTCGCGACGGCGATTCTCGGCCTGGCCGCGGCGCACGCGAAGGCCGGCCTGCCGTTCCGCGTGCTGGTGACGGCGTACACGCACGCCGCCATCGAGAACCTGCTGCGCAAGCTCGCCCAGCGGCGGCGCGAGCTGGGCGTGCCGCTGGAACTGGGGAAGGCGAAATACTGGCAGACCGCCCCCGCGGGCATCGAGGTCGTCCCCGAGGACGAGATGGGCGACTGGCTCGGGGGCTGCGAACAGGCCGTCCTGGGCGCGACAGCATACTCGTGCCTGAAGAAGCAGAAGAACCTCGACGGCTTCGATCTTGTCGTAATCGACGAGGCCTCGCAGGTGCGCGTGCCGGAAGCGGCAGTGGCCGTGAGCATGGTGGCGGACGGTGGACGGCTGGTGCTGGCGGGCGATCACCTGCAACTGCCGCCGATCATCGCGGGTGTGTATCCCGAGACGCCGGGCGAGCCGCTGCTGCACCGCTCGATCTTCGAGGCGGTGTGCCCGCGCGACAGCGGCGCGGGGCGAATCCTGCGGCCGCTGCTGGAGAACTTCCGCATGAACGACGTGCTGACGAGCTGCGCGGCGCGGCTGCTCTACGGCCCGCGCTACCGTTGCGTCAGCGACGAGGTCGCAAGCCGGCGCCTGGCGTTCAAGATGGAGAGCAACCTGGACCCGCTGGTGCGCGCCTGCCTGGATCCGGATTACCCGCTGGTGATCGTCATCCTCGACGGCATCCGCGCGGCCCAGGCCAACCCGGTGGAGGCGGACCTGGTGGCGCAGTTCGTGGCGGCCCTGCGCGAGGGGCTGTGCGACGCGGACGGCCGGCACTACGCCGACGATGCCGCCTTCTTTCGCGAGGGCGTGTTCGTCGTCAGTCCGCATCATGCGCAGATCCGTGCGATCCAGCAGGAGCTGGCAAAACAGCGGACGTGGAGCATGACTCCGTTCGTCGATACGGTGGACAAGATGCAGGGCCAGGAGGCCGACGCGGTGATCGTGAGTTACGGCGTGGCAGACCCGGAGTTCGCCTTGCGTGAGGCGGAGTTCATCTACGGGCTGAACCGGCTGAACGTGGCGCTGACGCGGGCGCGGTGCAAGAGCGTGATCTGTCTGCCGCGGCCGCTGCTGGAGGCGTCGCCGCAGGTGCTGGACGTGGAAGCCGCGGCGGTAGGGCTGGCGTTCATGCGCCGGTTGGTGAGCGCGGCGGAGGACGGCGGCGAGGAACTGGTGTTCGAGGGCGAGGAGGTCGAGGCGCGACTGTTGCGGGTGAAGGAGCCATTTTCGTGACCCAGTGTTTGCGGGTTCGGAACGCAGGCGCGAGAACGGTTGATAGATAGCTGCTTTTTTTCGCACTCCAAAGGCCCCTTTCCCCAGAGAAGATGGGCAGCGATAATAGCCCTGCGTTCGCCGCCTCCCCTTGAGGGCCAACCCATGCCTGCCGCTGATGTGAACAGCTGCCGCTTGCGCCTCATCGAGCAGCTCCTCCACCTTCCCGAGGATCATTTGGTAGAGGTCGAACGGTTCCTGAACACGTTGCTATCCGCTAGTCCTGCCGCAGAGGCAGCAACCGATCCGGTGCTGGCGCAGCGGGACTGGCCGCATGCCCCGCGACATCGGCTCAGCGAAGCGGGGACCTACATCGTCACGGCTGGCACCTACCTGAAAGACCATTACTTCCGCTCGCCTGCGCGGCTCGACTACCTCGAAGCCAACCTCCTCTCTTCTGCGAACGAGGCCGGCTGGCAGCTCGAGGCCTGGGCGGTCTTCTCGAACCACTACCACTTTGTCGGTCACGCCGGAGCTGGCTGCGAAGCCCTTTCCTCCTGGGTTGCGGCGATGCACCAGCGGACTTCCGGCCACGTGAACGAACTCGATCGGTCCGTGGGGCAGCGCGTCTGGTGTAACTATTGGGATACGCAGCTGACCTTCGAGAAGTCCTACCTGGCTCGGCTGAGCTATGTCCATCAGAACCCGGTCAGGCATGGCCTGGTGCGCCTGGCCAGCGCGTACCGTTGGTGTTCGGCGGGCTGGTTTGAGCGCACGGCGACGCCGGCGCAAGTGCGCACCATCTACAGCTTCAAGACCGACCAGATCCACGTCCGGGATGACTTCGAGCCGATCTGAGCCCCTTTGGAGTGCGGCGGCTGCCCGCGCTGCTGCCGAGCGTTCCTCGGGAGGGCGCTTCACTATAATCGCAGAAGAAGATCAAGAAGGCCGCCCTCCGAGGCGGCGTAAACCGGCGAGCAGGCGCAAGGGCATAATCATGGCAAGCTGGCAGCGGACCCACACGTGCGGTGAACTGCGGGAGTCGAACATCGGTCAAGCCGTGACCCTGAACGGCTGGGTGAACACCTACCGCAACCAGGGCAAGCTCGTGTTCATCGACGTGCGCGACCGCTACGGCATTACCCAGGCCGTCTTCGAGACGGAGCGACCCCAACTCGTCACCGCCGCCCAGGAGTTGCGCAGCGAGTTCGTCGTCGCCGTCAAGGGGAAGGTCACGGCGCGGCTGCCCGGGACGGAGAACACGTCACTGGCCACCGGCAAGATCGAGGTCAAGGCCGAGGAACTCCAGATCCTCAACCGCTGTCCGACGCCCCCCTTCGAGGTCACCGCCATCACCCGCGAGGAGGTGCGCAAGAAGGTCGATGAAGACCTGGCCGGCGAGGAGCTGCGCCTGCAGTACCGCTACCTCGACCTGCGCCGCGCGCCGCTGCAAAAGATCCTCGCGCTGCGCCACCGGATGAACAAGGTCATCCGCGACCACCTCGACGCCCAGGGCTTCCTCGAACTGGAGACGCCGCTGCTGGGCCGCAGCACTCCGGAAGGGGCGCGCGACTACCTCGTGCCGAGCCGCGTCTCCGCCGGCGCGTGGTACGCCCTGCCGCAGTCGCCGCAGCTCTACAAGCAGCTCCTCATGGTCGCGGGCTACGACAAGTATTTCCAGATCGCCCGCTGCCTGCGCGACGAGGATCTGCGCGCCGACCGCCAGCCCGAGTTCACGCAGCTCGACCTGGAGATGTCGTTCGTCGAGATGGACGACATCTTCCACGTGATCGAGGGACTCACCGCGGCGGTGTTCCGGCAGTGCATCGGCGTCGACATCCCGCTGCCGCTGCCGCGCCTCAAGTACGAGGACGTCATGCTGCGCTACGGCAGCGACAAGCCCGACCTGCGCTACGGGCTGGAGATCCACGAGCTGAGCGACCTGGCGGCGCAGACCGAGTTCCAGGTGTTCCGCGGCGCCCTGGAGAAGGGCGGCAAGGTGCGCGGCTTCAACGCCAAGGGGGTCGCCGACAAGTTCTCGCGCAAGGGCCTGGACGAGCTGCAGGAAGTCGTCAAGCGCTTCAAGGCCAAGGGCCTGGCGTGGCTCAAGGTCGAGGCGGACAAGCTGACCGGCTCGATCGAGAAGTTCCTGCCGCCGGCCGTGCAGCAATCGTTGCGGCAGCGCCTCAACGCGGAGCCGGGCGACCTGCTGCTGATCGTCGCCGACACGGAGGACGTCGTCTGTCAGGCGCTGGGTAACCTGCGCACGCACCTGGCGTCGGTGCTGAAGCTCTACAACCCGGACAAACCGGAATACAAGATCGCGTGGGTATACGACTTCCCCTCTTTCCTCTGGGACGAGGAGGAGAAGCGCTGGGCAGCGAACCACCACCCGTTCACGGCGCCGATGGACGAGTATACCGCGGTCCTGCGCAGCGCCACCGACACGGACCTGACGCGGTCGGACGGTCCGCTGGCGCACGTCAAGGCGAAGGCGTACGACCTCGTCATCAACGGTTACGAGTGCGGCGGCGGCAGCATCCGTATTCACAACCCGGAAGTGCAGTCGGCGCTGTTCCGCGTGCTGGGCATGAGCGAAGAGCAGGGCCGCCAGCGCTTCGGCTTCCTGCTGGACGCGCTGAAGTACGGGGCGCCGCCGCACGGTGGCATCGCGCTGGGCCTCGACCGCTGGGCGATGATGCTGGCGCGGACGTCGAACATCCGCGACGTGATCGCCTTCCCGAAGAACCAGAAGGCGCGCGACCTGATGACCGGGGCGCCGGCGCCCGTGGACCGCAAGCAGCTCAAGGAACTGGGCCTATGATGGGCCTTCTCCGGGCCGCGAGGACGTAATTTCAACACGGGCCGCGGGCTGGTCTGACACAAGCCCGACGCGCCAGCGAGGAGATCCCTCGCTGGCGCGTCGGGCTTGTGTCCAATCCTCCCGCGTCAGGGATAACTCCGCTCCTCAACGGTCAGGGCTTCCGCCGCAGGCGCTCCGCCCGGGCCTGCATCTTCTCAATCTCCGCCGACAGCACCGCCAGGGCTTCCTCGCGCGGCAATGCGGCCAGGCGTCCCGGGGGCAGGGGGCGCCCGACCGACACCGCGATCGTCCCCTTGCGCGCGGGCAGGAACAGCGGCGCCGGCAGCGGGGCCGGTTGCAGGCGCGGCCAGGCGTCGAAGGCGCCCGCGATGCCGACGGGCACGATCGGCGCCTTCGTGCGCCGCAGCAGCAGGTGGACGCCCGGCCGCAACGGCACCATCCGGCCGTCGTGCGTCCGCTCGCCTTCCGGGAAGACCACGACCGCCTGCCCCGCCTGCAACTCGGCGAGGATGGCGCGGATGCCCTCAATGCCGATGCCCTCCTGGTCGATGGGCACGGCTCGCAGGGCGCGGATCAGCCAGGCGAAGAAGCCGTGACGGAACAGCGTCCGCCGCGCCAGGTAGCGGAGCGGCCGCGACGAGCACAGGCCCAGCAGGATCGGGTCGAGGTAACTCTGGTGGTTGGCGGCGAGGAGGACCGGGCCGGTGGCGGGGATGTGTCGGCCGCCCTCGATCCGCAGGCTAAAGAAAAGCGGCATGCCGACGGCGGACATCAGGTAGGTGAAGCGGTGGACGAGGACGGAGGTCAACCTCTGCACTTCCGAACCTCCTGCTCCATCCGGTCCACCACCTGCGCGGGCGTCAGGGCCGTGCTGTCCAGGAGGATGGCGTCGGCCGCGGGGCGCATCGGGGCGATGTCGCGGGCGGTGTCGCGGGCGTCGCGCGCCTCCTGCGCCGCCAGGATCTCTGCCAGCGCGACTGTCTCGCCGCGGGCCAGCATTTCTCGGTGGCGGCGGCGGGCGCGCTCCACCGGGTCGGCCACGAGGAAGAATTTACAGGCGGCGTCGGGAAAGACAATCGTGCCCTGGTCGCGGCCCTCGCAGACCAGGTTGCGCCCGGAGGCGGTGGCCCGCTGCAACTCCCCGAGCCGTCGCCGTACCGCGGGGCTGCTGGCGACCTTGCCGGTGCCGGCGGTCACCTCGGCGGTGCGGATCAGGGCCGTGACGTCCTCGCCGTTGAGCAGGACACGGCCGGGGGACATTTCCAGGGAGAGCGTGACGAGCAGGCGGGACAGCGACGCCTCGTCGCCGAGGTCGCAGCCGGCGCGCAGCGCGGCGAGGGTGACGGCGCGGTACATGGCGCCGGTGTTGAGGAACTCGAAGCCCAGGCGCCTGGCGAGGGTATGGGCGGCGCTGCTCTTGCCGGCCCCGGCGGGGCCGTCGATGGTGACAATCATCATGCGGTGCCAGTCGGGCAAACCCAGGGACCGTACCCCCGAGCCATTTCACGACTCCCGGCCTTGGATCGCTTTGCCGTCTGGGGTAGCGGGAGGGTGCTTTGGAGTGCGGCGCTCGGCGCCGCTTTCCCTCTTTGTTTCACACGCCCCCTACCACGGGCGGCGACACAGAACGAGGGCAAGCGGCGCCGAGCGGCGC
>JBBRPS010000385.1:0-9485 GCA_038227745.1 Gemmatales bacterium
AGGCGCGGCAAGCGGCGGCGTGTGCGGCGTCGGGCCGTCCAGCGCGGGCCGCCGGACGGGCGGCCCGCGCCGCCGGCCTGGAGGAGGCGGCCGGGGTCAGGGAGCGCGCGCGTGCCCGCGTGGTGGGCGCCTGGGGGAGCGGCCTGGCCGCGGTGCCCGCGGACCTGGTCCCGGCGACCTGGCAGGCGCTGTCGGTGCCGGCGTGGTGGGCGGTGCAGGCCGAAGAGGCCCAGGCTCGCAAGGCACGGGCCGCCCGCGAGGCGGCCGAGCGGCGCGGGCAAAGCGAACTGCTCCGCGAGCTCCTCGGCAATCCCTTCCAACCGATGGCCCTCGCCCCCGACTGGCTGCGTTGGCACGACGGGGCGGTCGGCCGCGTCGCGCGAGCGATTGACGAGGAGGAAACCTACGAGCAGATGCCGGTGCTGGGGGACGCGCTCGAAGATGCCGGTTGTGACGACCGAGAGATCCTCGACCATCTGCGCGGCCCCGGCCCCCACGTGCGCGGCTGCTGGGTACTCGACCGCATCCTCGACGCCTGACCGAGGCCGGCTGCCGACCTCGGCGCGCCGCCGGGCTGGCCCCGGCGGGGTCTGTGGGGGTGTCGCTGCGCGACGGGCCGCCGGCTCGTTCCTTCGTTCTTCTGCCTCTGAGGAGCAAGACGCTCCCGCACCTCTATACATCAGGCGGCGCGGAGTCTCCCCCCTCGGAAAAAAGAACTTTACGGAATCTATTTGCTTTCCAATCCCCGGGATGTTACTTTCACGGTTCGGGGGATAGGACGTCTTCCCACAGACCGCCCGTCTCGTGCCCATCGCAACCGCAGTTCCCGTTGAGCAGGAGCGTCCCATGCACACGGACCATCCAGATGGGTTCCAGGTCTACGTCCGCCGTGACCGTGCCCACGCGCACATCCAGGACCCCGACGCCGCCGAACAGCCGGTCAGCGAGTGCGCCACCTATGAGGAGGCCCGCCGCATCCAGCGCGCGTACCACCGCTCTTCGCGCGAATGCGTGATCCGCTATGTCGGCGAATCTGGCGGCGGCGATTGAACCGGCACGCCGCGACCGCGATCGTGGTACTCCCGTTGGAGCGTGGCCGATCCTCACAGAGGCGTCGTCGGGACCGGATCAACTCCCCGGTAAGTAGGTGATCTGATCGAGGTGCTCCTCGGGGAGCGCGGCGCCGATCACCAGCAGCAACAGGTCCGCGACGTCCATTACCGCGGTCCCGGGATCGATCACGAGGATTCCCGGCGCGTGCCGCCCCCTGGCGAGGTGGTCCGACAGGTGCACCGGGCATCGATTTGCGGTTGTTCGTGACGAGCAGGAAGTCGTGGTCCTCACACCATTCCAGGATGACCGGATCGGACGCTTGCAGCGGAGGGGTCCCCGGGTCACCGACATGCCACACCGTCAGGGTCGGCTCATGCTTCATGATGGCCGCAGGCCACCATTGAGGCAACTGCTCATCGAGAAGGAACTTTCCGATCATGGCTGGGCCTGGGTCGCCCGTGACTTCCGCTCCGCGAACAGGCGCTGCAGCTTCGCGTAGAACTCCGGGCGCCGACGCCGATCCTCTCCCTGCGCTCGGTGGCAATAGTCCAGCCAATCGGCCAGATACCGGCTCACCGCCTCCTTGTTATGCAGGTAATAGAGGATGGTCGCGTAGACCTGTTCGAGCGTCAGGGTCGGGAAGCGCGCGGCCACCTCTTCCGCCGTCTTGCCGCGGTGAATGTACTCGTACAGGACGTGCTCGATCCCGATACGGTGCCCCTTGATCCGGATGTCGTCGGGGGCGAGGACCTCAAAGTACTCTTCGAGTTGCATGGACTTCCCCAGGATCGGTGCAACAACTCACGGCTCACCGGCACCGCGCCGCCAGCCGGCCGCGGCCTGGTTCTCCGGCCTGTGGAGCGGTCAATCGATGATCTTGCTGAGGGGGTATTCGACGATGCCGCGCGCCCCCGCCTGCTTGAGCTGCGGGATGATGTGCCGCACCGTGTTCTCGTCCAGCACGGTGTTCACCGCCACCCACGCATCGTCGGACAGCGACGACACGGTCGGCTTCTGCAGGGCCGGCAGCACCTTGAGGACGGCCTGCAGGTCGCCCTTGCTCACGTTCAGCATCAGGCCGACCTTGCCCTCGGCGGCCATGGCGCCCTGCAGCATGAGCACCATGTCTTCCATCTTCTGCTTCTTCCACGGGTCGGCGTGGGCGCCCTCGTTGGTAATGAAGCGCGTCGTGCTCTGCAGCAGCTCGGCGACGATGCGCAGGTTGTTCGCCTTCAACGACGAGCCCGTCTCGGTCACCTCGACGATGGCGTCGGCGAGCCTCGGCGGCTTGACCTCGGTGGCGCCCCAACTGAATTCGACCTGGGCGCTGACGCCGTGCTGCGCCAGCCAACGCTTCGTCAGGCCGACGACCTCCGTGGCGATGCGCTTGCCCTGCAGATCCTTGACGTCCTTGACCGGCGAGTCGTTCGGCACCGCCAGCACCCAGCGCACCGGCCGCTTGCTCACCTTGCTGAAGACCAGCTCGGCCAGCTCGATGACCTTGGCGTCGTTCTCCAGGATCCAGTCGTAGCCGGTCAGGCCGCAGTCCAGCGAGCCGTCCTGGACGTAGCGCGCCATCTCCTGGGCGCGGATGAGCGTGCAGTGGACCTCGGGGTCGTCGATGGCCGGGTAGTAGCTGCGGCTGGCGTAGGTGATCTTGTAGCCGGCCTTGTGGAACAACTGGGCGGTCGCCTCCTGCAGACTGCCGGCCGGGATGCCCAGTTTCAGGATCGATCCGTTCATTTCTTGTACACCTTGGCGGGGTCGAACAGCCTCTCGCCGACGACCTTGAAACCGTCGCCCTCCACCTGGCGGAAGAAGCAGCTCGGGTAGCCCTCGTGGCAGGCGGCGCCGCCGATCTGCTTGACCTTGAGCAGGACGGTGTCGGCGTCGCAGTCGAGGAAGACGGCCTTGACCTCCTGGACGTTGCCGCTCTCCTCGCCCTTGCGCCAGAGTTTGCCGCGGGACCTGCTAAAGTAGACCGCCCGCCCGGTGCGCAGCGTTTCCTCGTAGGCCTCGCGGTTCATGTACGCGAGCATCAGCACCGCGCCGGTGTCGGCGTCCTGGGCGATCACCGGCACCAGCCCACCCGTCTTGTCAAAGTCGATCTTCATGGAGGGAAATCCATCAAGGCGATGTTCCTGGCTCGCGGCGCGCCGTGACGGGGAGGGGACGCGCAGGGGGCAGCGGCTAGTAGCGCACGAGGCTGAACACCTCGTGGGGGCGCAGCCGTTCGCGGCCCTTGAGGAACTCCAGCTCGACCAGCACCGCACAGGCGACGACGCTGGCGCCGGCTTTCTCGATGAGTTGGCAGCCCGCCTGCAGGGTGCCGCCGGTGGCCAGCAGGTCGTCCACGAGCAACACGCGGGCGCCCTTGTCGAAGCCGTCCACGTGGACGTGAAGCTCAGCGCTGCCGTACTCGAGGTCGTACTGCAGCGCGTGCGTGCGCCAGGGCAGCTTGCCGGGCTTGCGCAGCGGGACCAGTGGCCGCTGCATCAGGAGCGCCATCGGCGCGGCGAACAGGAAGCCGCGCGCCTCGGCCGCGGCGATCGCATCGATCACCTGGCCCGCATAGTGGTCGCACAGGCGGCGGATGGCGTCCTGGAACGCCGCCGGCTCGGCGAGCAGGGGGGTGATGTCCTTGAAGAGGATCCCCGGTTTGGGGAAGTCCGGCACGTCGCGAATGTACCTGGTCAGGTCCATGAAAGCTCCCTTACCCCGCGGCCCGTCGTGGGCAAGGATACGAACTCGGCGGAGGCAGGACAACCGGGCTTACCTCTCCTCAGGGGAGGAAATCGCGCACCAGAAACGTGACCGTCGGCAGGTCCGGGAGGGTGAGGGTGACCTGTTGATCCTCCGGCAGGATTTGCTGTGAGCGGTACTGCCCCGCTTGCGTGTCCGGGTCGGTGAAGATCTCCAGCTGCCGATCCACGAGGTTGACGATCCAGTAAAGCCGAATGCCCGCCGTGGCGTAGCTCTGTGCCTTGCCACGGCGGTCGGCCAACAGCGAGGAGTCTGCCACCTCGATCACGAGCCACAAATCCGCGGGGCCAGGGTAGCGCTGGGCGTACTGGTCATCGGGGCCTTGGGCGATCGCGAAGTCCGGTTCGGGCTGGCTGGCGGCGCCGGCGATGTTTTGGGGGCCGATCTCGATGGGATCCTGGCACCGGTGTACCCAAGGGGGCGGCACGGCCTGAATAATCCTGCGGAGCAGACGACTGACGGACAATGAGTGTTGCGGTCCTGCTCCCATGCCTGGCCCCCTGCCGCGGTCCTTGGCGATCAGGTATCCCGCCATCATCTCAACCGGATCGTCCTCGCCGATGATCGCCGTACGGATCATCTGTTGATACTGCGCCAGCGTCAAGGGCCAGATCTCCAGCATCCCCAGGTACCGGGGGGCGTCGGGAGGGATGACGCAAGGTTGGGGCCGCGCTTGCCCCACCCCGCGATCCTTGCCGACGAGGTATCCCTCCAGCAGTTCGACGGGGTCGTTCACCGTGAGGACGCCTTCCTGAAACATCCGCCGGTACTGTTCCAGCGAGAGCGGCATGAGTTCCATACCGCGGAAGGTCAGGGCTTCTTGCTTCGTCACACTCATACGCCGGCTTCCTCTCCGCGGACACCCCACCCGGTGCAATGGGTGGGCTTTGGCAGGTGGTGATTCAGATTCCGCACGCCTCGCGTCATCTTACCCTCTCGAACCGCCCCCGGGCAACGGCGGACCGCCCCCGGCGTTTCCCGCGGGAGGCTGTTGCTTTCGCGGGGGCACCCGGTATGCTGGGTTGCTGGGGTATCACGACGTTCTCGACACGGCCGACCACCAGGGGAGAGAGGCCGCGATGGATTCCCCCGAGCCCAGTCAGCACACGCCCACCCGGGACGACATCGAAACCCCCGCCCGGCCCGCCCCGCCGGAGGGGGCGCCATCCCTATTCATCGGCCGTTACCGCATCCTCGGTCGCCTCGGCGCCGGCGGCATGGGGACCGTCTACCGGGCATTCGACCCGCCCCTCCAGCGCGTGGTCGCCCTCAAGGTGCCGCGCTTCGACACCAACCCCGATGACCTGGCCGGCGTCGTCCAGCGCTTCCTGCGCGAGGCCCGCAGCGCCGCCAAGATCCGCCACGCCCACGTCTGCCCCATCCACGACGTCGGCGAGCACGAGGGCCGGCCCTACGTCGTCATGGCTTACATCGAAGGGAAATCGCTCTCCGAGAAACTGAGCGGCGGCCACCGCTATGACGACCCCGACGAGGCGGTCCGCCTCGTCCGACAGGTCGCCGACGCCCTCGGCGCCGTCCACGCCCACGGCCTGGTTCACCGCGACCTCAAGCCGGCGAACATCCTCCTCGACCGCGATGGCCACGCCATCCTCACCGACTTCGGCCTGGCCCGCTGCGAACACGACGCCGAACGCCTGACCGTGGACGGGGCCGTCGTCGGCACGCCCGCGTTCATGTCCCCCGAGCAGGCCATGGGACAGTCCGACCGCGTCGGGCCGCGGAGCGACCTGTACAGCCTCGGCGTCGTGCTCTACCGCATGTTGACCGGCCGCGTGCCCTTCACGGGGCCGACGGGGGAGGTCCTTCGCAAACTCGGCCACGAGGATCCGCCACCGCCCTCCAGCCTGCGCCCCGACCTCGACCCGGCCCTGGAAGCCATCCTCCTCAAGGCGCTCGCCCGCTCCCCCGAGGACCGCTACGCCTCGGCGCGGGAGATGAGCGCCGCCCTGGACCACTGGCTGACGCGGGCGGTTGCGGCCCCCGCGGCAGACAGCCTGGCAGATGTCACGCCGGTGGAGTCGCCTGCGGATCGCGCGGCCCCGCCGCCTTCCGTGGACCTGCCTCTCACTCGGTTGGGGATCAGCACGGTGACGACGCAGGTGGCGTTCCCTTCCCGGGGCGACACGCCGGCCAGGGCGAAGACGCCTTTCCCCCCCCGGACGCGTGCCCTCTCCGTGGCCGCGGCGGCCGTATCCTTCCTCCTGGGCGGGGCCTTGATTGCCCTCCTGGTCACCTACTTCCCCGGTGGAGAGCCTGCCCGGCCCAACGACAAGGGCAACGGACGCCACCCGGGCCGACTCGTCATCCATCCCGAGCTTTTCGACGGGAAGGCTGGAGATCCTCTGAGTCCCATGGCCCTGGTGACGCGCCCGGCCGCCGTCGCGGGTACACGCGCCTGGACTGTCGAGACCCGCGACCCGCGCGGCCCGGTCCGCGCCCTGGCCCACAGCCGCGACGGCACCCGCCTGGCCGCGGCGGGAGACGACGGCACGGTTCGCGTCTGGGACGCCGCCACGCGCCGCCTGCTCCGCGTGCTGATCGGCCACGCCCGGCCCGTGCGCGGCCTGGCCTGGTCTCCCGACGACCGCTACCTCGCCTCCGGCGGCGCGGACGCCACCGTCCGGCTCTGGGACCCCGCCACCGGCCGGTTGCTGCGCACGCTGACCGGTCACACCGGCGCCGTCCGCGCCGTCGCCTGGTCGCCCGACGGGGCGACGCTCGCCAGTGGCAGTCAGGACACGACCGCACGGCTTTGGGAGACGGCGACGGGCCAGCCGAAGGGGCTGCCCCTGGATCACCCGGAACGGGCCGAGGTCCTCACCCTGGCCTGGTCGCCCGACGGCAAGGCCCTCGCCACCGCGGGCCGCGACAAACTCGTTCGCCTCTGGGACACGGCCACCCGCCGGCCGCTCCGCACCGCGCAGGAGCACGATTTCCCCCTCGTCCACGCCCTGGCCTGGTCGCCCGACGGCAAGACTCTCGCATCCGCGGGGCAAGAGGGGGTGCGGCTCTGGGACGCGGTCGAGGGCAAGCCGCGGGCCCCCATTCTTCCCGGCGTGCCGGTTCTGGCCGTGGCCTGGGCGCCGGGCGGGGACAGGCTCGCGACCGCTACCCGCGACACCGTGCAGACGTGGGAGTCCTCGGGTCGGCCCCTCCGCACGCTGGAGAGGCACGATGGCGACATCCAGGCGCTGTCCTGGTCCACGGACCGCCGGGCGCTAGCCTCGGCCGGCGCGGACGGCACGGTGCGATTCTGGAATGCCGACACGGGGGCGCCTGCGGGCCTGATCGAGGGGCACCCGGCCGGGGCAGCGGCCGTCGCCTGGGCGCCCGGGGGGAAGGAACTGGCGGTGGGCGGCTTCACCGACCGCCGGCTGCGCCTGTGGCAGACGGAGGCGGCGACGGTGCAACTGCTAGACGGCAAGTGCGGGCCTGTCGTCGCCTGGTCGCACGACGGCAAAACCCTGGCCGGTACACACGGCAAGACGGTCTTGCGGTGGGACGCGGCCCGGCGCCAGGGGCTCGCGTCCCTCGGCGCCCACGACGAGGAGGTCACGAGCCTGGCGTGGGCGCCCGGCGACCTGCTGCTCGCGTCCGGCAGCGCCGACGACACCGCACGACTCTGGGAGGTCGCCGCGGCGAAGCCGCCCCGGAAACTGCAGCCGCGCGCCTTCAATGTATTTGCCGTTGCCTGGTCGCCGAACCGCACCACCCTGGCGGTCGGCGCCACCCGGGAGGCGCAACTCTGGGAACTCGGACGGGAGCGGCCCACGCACGTCCTGGACGGGCACGCCGGCTCGGTGCGGGCCGTTGCCTGGGCGCCCGATGGCGGGCTGCTGGCCACGGCGGAAGGCGACGGCGAGGGACTCATCTTCCTCTGGAAACCCGCCACCGGCGAACAGCGGTCTCGTCTCGCGGGACACAAGGGCGGCGTGGGGGGCCTGGCGTGGTCCGTTGATTGCAAGACACTCGCCTCGGCCGGCGCCGACGGGCGTATCCGTCTGTGGCCCGTCGAAGGGAACCGGCCTTCCGCCGAACTGGGGGCGCACGGCGGCGCGGTCCACTCCCTGGCCTGGTCCGCCGCGAGCGGCACCCTCGCCTCGGCTGGCAAGGACGGCACCGTCCGCCTGTGGAAGGCGTCCCCCGCCCGGCCCGGCCCCGTCCTCGTCCCGCTGCGGGCGGGCGGAGGCGTCCTCGTCACCCCCGAGGGACACTGGGCCGGCCCCCCGGAAACGGCGGCGGAGTTGGTGTACGTCGTCCGCACGGAGAGCGGGCAGGACATACTCTCTCCCGCCGACTTTGCCGCAGCCCAGCGCTGGCAGAACGACCCCGCCCGCGCCCGAGTCGCGGACAGGTGACATCCCTCTTCCCTGCCCCACGGGGTGCCACCCGTGGGCTTGCCTGTCTCTTCACTCACCGGAAAAGCTCTTGCCCCGTCCCTTAAGGTTGTTAAGATGGGCAAGGTTTGCAACCCAGGGGTTCGAGGCGAAACCTACCCCCCTCAGCGGGAACCCCCAGCGCGGCCTCTCCCCGAAGAAATGCAGAAAGGGTCCAGGCTCATGCCCAAACCGAACGTCTCCGGGATCTCCCCGAGCACCGGCCCGACCACGGGCGGCACCCTCGTGACCATCACCGGCAGCAATTTCGCGGGCGCGACGGGGGTCGCCTTCGGCCCCTTGCCGGCCAGTTTTCCAATCGGGTCGGATACGCGGATCGTGGCCACCGCGCCGCCCGCGGGGGCCGGGACCGTGGACGTGCAGGTCGCCAACAACGACGGCATCTCTGACCCGGTCCCGGCCGACCAGTACCTCTACACCTCCGTGCTGCCCGTCGTGACGAGCGTTTTTCCGACGAGCGGGCCCACGGCGGGCGGCACCACGGTCACGGTCAGTGGCCAGAACTTCACGGGGGCGACAGGGGTCAGCATGGGGGGCTTCGCCGTTGCCGCCACGGTGGACTCCGACTCGCAGATCCGCGTGACCACCCCGGCCGGCCTGGCCGGCACCGTGGACGTCCTGGTCTCGACGCCGAACGGCACGTCCACGCCCTGTCCGGCGGACCAGTTCCTCTACACCGCCTCCGTGCCGACGGTGACGAGCGTCGCGCCCGCGTCCGGCCCCACGAGCGGGGGGACCATCGTCCAGATCCGGGGCACGAACTTCACGGGCGCGACGGGGGTCGCGTTCGGCGGCGCCGTGGCGCAGTTCACCGTCGATTCGGCGACGCAGATCACGGCGACGGCGCCGGCCAACGGCGCGGGCACCGTGGACGTCCGCGTCACCAACGCCGACGGCACCTCCGCGCCGGTGGCCGCGGACCGGTTCCTGTACCAGACCGCGGTCCCGACCGTCACCTCAATGACGGTGACCTCTGGGCCGACGGCGGGCGGCACGCAGGTCATCCTCCGGGGGACGAATTTCCAGGGCGTCATGGCGGTGGCCTTCGGCGACGCGGCGGCGGGCTTCACGGTCGATTCCAACACGCAGATCACCGTCGTGTCCCCGGCTCACGCGGCGGGCACCGTGGACGTCCTGGTCACGAACGGGGACGGCACGTCGGTCCCCGTCCCGGCGGACCAGTTCCTGTACGTGGCGGCCGTGCCGGTCATCACCGGGCTGGCGCCCAACGCGGGCCCGGCGGCGGGGGGC
>JBBRPS010000386.1:0-9477 GCA_038227745.1 Gemmatales bacterium
CGGCCCGACGCAGCCCGCCAGCCGGTAGAGCGGCGGGTCGTCCTGGCGCAGGTAGACCGCGGCGTGCGGTACGCCGAGCAACTCGGCCGAGGCGTGCAGCAGCCGGTTGGCCAGCGTCGGCGGATCCACGAGTTGCCGGACCGCCTGCCCCATGCGCTGGAGCGTGCGGTCGAGCTGGTACTTCTCCTTCGAGAAACGGCGGTCGAGCGCTTTCTTGACGCGGCTGCGGGCCAGGTCGAGCACGAGCATCAGCACCAGCGCTGTCGTGCTCACCGTCAGGGCGTGCGACAGCGACGGGCCGGCGACGGCGTGCTGGAACAGCCAGGTGCCGACGAAGACGACGGCGTAATAGACCAGGCCGGCGACGAAGCTGATGAAGAAGTAGCCGACGCCCGAGCTGACGATCTGGTCCAGCTCCATCAGGCGGTAGCGCGTGATGCTGACGGCAAAGGCGACGGTCAGGCACACCGAGGCGCCGAACATCGGCCAGGTGGCGGCGCCGGCCCCGAAGGCGTCGGGGTCCCAGACGGCCAGGTAGAACGAGTAGCCGATCGGCAGCAGGGCCAGCGAGGCGCCGTAGAAGATCCACTTGACCTGGTTGCGCTCGGTCAGGTCGCGCGCGGTCCGGAAGCTGTGGAGCAGGGCGGCGATGCTGGCGAGATACCAGACCGCCGCGACGCCGAAGTAGAGGTAGACCGCCCGGCGCAGCAGGTTGAGGACCGCCTCGACCTCTTCCGGCGTGGCGTCGTGCCGGGTCGTCCAGCGGGCGTGGAAGTAGAGGAACGCCAGCACCGCCAGGAACACCAACGGCGGGCCGTAGATCGTCAGGAACGTCCAGCGGCGGTAGCGGCGGAGGAACTGCTTGGGCCGCGGGAAGACGAGGTAGAAGTGCAGGCTGACCACGGGCAGCAGCACGCCGCAGACCATGAAGACGACGAGGAGCACGGGCTGCGAGGCGATGTACGGCCAGTGGTAGCCGCCCATGTACGCCCCGAGGGTGACGACGCAGACGAGGAAGAACTGGGCGGCGGCGTTGTCGGCGGGCCGCTTCCACAGGACCAGGGCGCCGACCATGAACAGCGTGATCTTGAGGAAGAACCACAGGACGGTCGGCACGATCTCCTCGACTGGCAGCCGCCCCAGCTCGCACCAGCCCCGCACGGTCATGGGCGGGGCGCCGTCCTGCCCCGGGCGCACGAACTCCGCCCGGATGTGGAGGACGTCGTCGTCCTCGTGCATCAGCTTCGCCCAGTTGGGGAAGTCGGCCGGCGTGACCCCGGCGAGCTTGTTCTGCAGCAGCCGCGGCGCCCGGAGCAGGTCGGGCCAGGTGTGGATCGCCAGGTCGCCGAGGCGGACGATATGGTCGCCTCGTTTCGGAAACGGCGAGTCCTTCTCGGGATGGTAATGGTGGTCGCGCGGCGGCGCCTTGAGGATCGGGCTGAAGGCGGTGCGCAGTCCGAAGTCGGGGACGTAAGGGACGTAAAACAGGACGGCGACGGCGTTGAGGCAGACGAGGATGCCGGCGAGGATCAGGAGGCCGCGGCGCCAGCCGACCTGCCGCGCGAAGGCGGCGCTGCGTGCCGGGAGAGCGGCCACGAACGCCAGAAACCGAGACGACGAGTGACGCACGAGCGAAGCCATTGCCGCGTGGGGCCTTTCACCGCAGCGCCGAGTTTTCGGCGCTGATCCACAAGTCCATGAGGGACCGTCTCTTGGGTTTCGAGAGGCTGGGCGGCTGGGTGTCGTGCTCGCGGGTTCATTCGGCGCCGGTCGTTCTAACTGTAGGGACGCCGGCCACGCCCGTCAATTCCCACAAGCCTTCTCTCGTCCCGAAGCGCATCCTCGATATCCGCGCAACCCAATGATAATCGATCATTTAAGCAATCTCAAGCGCGATCCACCATTTCCCTCCAATCGGTCTGACCGTCACTCCCTCTCCAGCAACACCAGATTGACCAACTTTCCCAGCCCCTCACATGGGCGCCGAAAACTCGGCGCCGAAGCGCCGAAACTCACGGATCTCGTGATGGCCGGGTCGCCGAGGGAGGAGCGACGACGCGGGGAGGCAAAGGATGAAGATTTCGTAAAGCAAGGTTGTGCATGGAGTTTCGCCCGTTATCATCGGCGCATCTTGCGTCGTTTGCCCGACCGGCATTTTGGTACGGGGAATGCTAATGCCTCTCCTCTATTCCAGGTGCGCCTGGGGAGCGTGTACGGCAGCAGGGACGAGGTTGGCTCCGGTGGACGAAGGGAGAGAGGCGGCGTGAAGGCATCAGCAGGGTGGTTGGCGGCGACTGGGGCGGAGTTCAGTGCGGGCGTCGGCCGGTCGGGGTGTGCGCAGCTGACTCACTACACGGTGAACTACCGGGAGTGGGGCGACGGGCCGCCGCTGGTCCTGGTGCCGGGGCTGGCCGGGGGCTACGGACTGCTCGGCCCCCTGGCGCGGTCTCTGTCGGCGCACTTCCGCGTCATCAGTTACCAGCTCCGGGGTGAGGACGATTGCTTCGCGCTGCGCCGGCCCTTCAGCCTGGCCGACCTGGCGCACGACCTCGCGGAGTTCATCGACTGGCACTGCCTGGAAAGCCCGGTCGTGATGGGCGTCTCCTTCGGCGGCGTGCTGGCGCTGGAGTTCGCGGCACGCTACCCCCACCGGCTGGAGGCGCTGGTGGTCCAGGGCGCCGGGGCACGCTTCCAGCGCAGCCTGGTGCAGCGCGTGGCCGGCACGGTCCTGTCGCGCATCCTGCTGCCCGCTGACAATCCGTTCATCAACCAGTTCTTCAACCTGCTGTTCGGCGGCCGGCAGCCGCAGGGGCCGCTGTTCGAGTTCGTCACGCGCCAGGTCTGGCAGACGGACCAGAGCATGATGGCATACCGCTTCCGCCTGGTCGAGCAATTCGACATGACGGCGCGGCTAGGGCGCATCCGCGTGCCGACGCTGGTCTTGCACGGCGACCGCGACCTACTGGTGTCGGAGGAGAGTGTGACGGCCCTGTGCGCCGGCATCGCGGACGGTTGCAAGGTGGAGCTGCCGGGGTGTGGGCACCTCGCCTTCGTGACGCAGCCGGACCTCGTGTCCGACGAGGTTCGCCGTTTCCGGCAGCGCGCGGTGGCGCACGCGGAAGTGAGCTGAACGCCGAAAGGACCAACGAGCGGCGGGCTTTACGCCCGCCGTCTTCTTATCGTGGGCGACTCGCTCCGCGAGTCGCGGCTGCCGCCTCCGGCGCGACTCGCTCCGCGAGTCGCCCACGAACCGCACCTCCCTCGAAAAATCCCCGATAGCCCCTTGCAACGACCGCCACCGGTGGCGACAATAGTCTCCACCGATGAACACCGGCGGCGACCATCCTGACCGGCACTCGGTCCAACCCCAGCCGACCTCTCTGAGCCTGCTGGAAGGCATCCGGGCGAACGACCAGCAGGCCTGGGAACGGTTCGTGCGCCTCTACGCCCCCGTCGTTCAGCGCTGGTGCCGGCGCGCCGGCCTCCCCGAAGATGAGATGCCCGACGTGGTCCAGGAACTGTTCCGGACCGTGGCCACGAAGATGGCCGACTTCCGCCGCGAAGGCCCCGGCGACTCCTTTCACGGCTGGCTCTGGACCATCACGCAGAACAAGATCCGCGATCACTTCCGCCGCCAACGCGGCCAACCGCAGGCCGGCGGCGGCGACGCCCAGCGCTTCCTGGAGCAGCTCGAGGCCCCGCAGGAAAGCAGTGCCGCCCCCGACGTGTCCCCCGCCGCCGACCTGTTCCGCCGTGGCCTGGAGATGATCCAGGGCGAGTTCGAGCCGCGCACCTGGCAAGCGTTCTGGCGCGTGGTCGTCGAGGAGCACGCCGGGGCCGACGTCGCCGCCGACCTGGGCCTGACCGTCAACGCCGTCTACAAGGCCAAGGCCCGCGTCCTCCAGCGCCTGCGCCGGGAACTGGGCGATTTTCTGCCGTGAGTCCCCCGTGCCGAAAAGTCGTGGCAGGTCGCCGCGTTGTCTTTAGGTGCGGGACCTGGGCGATTCGTGGCGAACGGCCGGCGTAAGCCGGCTGGTCCTGCAAGCCAAGGGGTGCCGTACCAGCCGGCTTACGCCGGCCGTTCGCCGGTCTTTACCGGGGCACATCACCATGAAGCCTGTCACAGCCTGTCTCAGCCTCGATGAGCTGTTCGCCTACGGCGTCGGGGATCTCTCGACGGAACAACTGGAGGCGGCGGAGCGGCACCTGGACGAATGTCAGGCCTGCCAGTCCCGCCTGGCGGCCGTCGCCCCACGCCGCGATGCCTTCGCGGCGCTGGTCCCGCAGGCGAAAAACGCGCCGCCGTTCAACGAAGCGGAGTGCCGCCAGGTCATCGACGTCCTGGCGCAGTCGCCGCCGTCCGCCGCGGCTTCCCGGGAGACGCCGGGCGAAGGCACGGAGTACGCGACCGTGGGCCAGGGGGCCGAGTCGCGCGCGGCCGCCCAACGACAGCCTCCCCCGCCGAAAAAACACGCCGACGAGCCGCCCACCCAGTTGCGCGAATACCGCCTCCTGGAGAAGATCGGCCAGGGCGGCATGGGAGCCGTCTACCGGGCCACGCACACGCGGCTCGACAAGGTCGTCGCCCTCAAGGTCCTGCCGGCCGAGAGCATGCACGACCCGGGGGCCGTGGCGCGGTTCGAGCGCGAGATGAAGGCCGTCGGCAGGCTCGATCACCCGAACATCGTCCGCGCGACCGACGCCGGCGAGGTGGACGGCGTCCACTTCCTCGTGATGGAGTACGTGGAGGGCGCCAACCTGTCCGACCTGGTCAACGCCTACGGCCCGCTCCCGGTCGCCGACGCCTGCGAACTGGTCCGGCAGGCGGCCGTCGGCCTCGACAACGCCCACGCCAACGGCCTGGTCCACCGCGACATCAAGCCATCGAACCTGTTCCTGACCCCCGCGGGGACGTTGAAGGTGCTCGACCTGGGCCTCGCCCTCCTGCAAGAGAGCCAGTCGCCCGGACCGGACCGGACGGAACGCGGCATGCTCCTCGGCACCTTCGATTACCTCGCCCCCGAGCAGGGCGACGATGCGCACGGCGTCGATGGCCGCGCCGACCTGTACAGCCTCGGCTGCACGCTCTACCACCTCCTGACCGGCCACCCGCCGTTCCACGGCAGCGCGTGCCTGACGCCGGCGCAGAAGCTCAAGGCCCACGCCCTGGCCCCCGTGCCGCCGGTCCGCGAGAAACGGCCCGATGTCCCCGAGGCGCTGGCTGCCGTGCTGACGCGGTTGCTCGCCAAGGACCCGGCCGCGCGATTCGGCCGCGCCGCTGAGGTGGCCGAGGCACTGGCCCCGCTCACGGCGGGCGCCGACCTGCCCGCGCTGCTGGGCGGCGTGAGGCCGTCAGACCCCGGTGGCGTCCGCACTACGCTGGCCACCGCCACGCCGCGCGGCGCCAGCGCCGCCACCCCGCCGGGCCAGAGAGCGCCGCGCCCGCCCCGGCGCCGCCTCCAGACGGCCGTGGCGGCCGGCGCGCTGCTGGCTCTTGCCGGCGCCCTGGTCGGGGGCTTCGTGCTGCGCGTCGAGACTCCCAGCGGTGTGCTGGAAATCAAGACGGTGGACGACCAGGTCAAGGTCATCGTCGAGAAGGGCGGCGAACGGGTCACCGTCATCGACCTGAAGACGAAGAAGCAGATCCCGCTCGAGGCGGGGAAATATCAGTTGCGCCTGGGCGACGGCGGCGACCGGCTGGAGCTGGACCCGCGCGACGTGGTCCTGGAGCGCAACGGCAAGGCCGTGGCCTACATCACGCGCAGGCCGGCGCGCCCGGTCGTCCTCGCCCCGCCGCCCGCGGCGCCGCCCGGGGAAGTCCGCCGCCTCAATGGGCACACCGCGCAGATCAACGCCGTCGCCGTGACGCCCGACGGCAAATTCGCGGTCTCCGGCGGCCTCGACAGCACCGTGCGTGTCTGGGACGTGGCGGGCGGCCGCGAGCTGCGCCGCTGCGAGGGGTTCACGGAGCACGTCTGGGGGCTCGCCCTCGCGCCCGACGGCGCGCACGTCCTGGCCGGCGGCGGCGACAAGTTCGACGACGCCGGGAACTGGGCGGACGGCTCGGACTACGCGCTGCACCTGTGCGCGGTGGCCACCGGCAAGGAGGTGCGCCGCCTCGCGGGCCACACCCGGGCGGTGGGGTGCGTGGCGTTCTCCCCCGACGGCCGGCGCGCCCTCTCGGGCGGTTTCGACGGCACGGTGCGTTTGTGGGACGTGGCCGCCGGGCGCGAACTGCGTCGCTTCGAGCCGGGCGGGGTGGTCCACGCCGTCACGTTCTCCCCCGATGGGCGGCGGGCGGTCACCGGCGGCAGCGACCGCAAGGTCCGGCTGTGGGACCTGGAGACCGGCCTGCCCGTCCGCACCTTCGCCGGTTTGGGCCACACCGCGTCGGTCCTGACCGTGACCTTCTCGCCCGACGGCCGGCACGTCCTGTCCGGGGGCCTTGACCAGAGCCTGCGGCTCTGGGAGGCCGCGACCGGCAAGGAGCTGCCGCGCTTCGGGCGGCAGCCGACGGCGGTCCTCGGCGCCAGTTTCTCCGCCGACGGCCGCCGGGCCTTGACCGCTTCCGGCGCGCGAGCCACGAAGGAGGACGCATACGTGCCGGCTGGCTTCGACCACCTCGTGCGGCTGTGGGACGTGGCGACCGGCCGCGAGCTGTACCGCTGCGAGGGCCACACCAGCAGCGTGATAGCCGCGGTTTTCACGCCGGACGGCCACCACGCCCTGTCGTCGTGCAGCGACCGGACGGTCCGGCTGTGGCGGTTGCCGGACCCGCTGAAGGCGGCCCCCTTCACACCCGACGACGCCCGGGAGATGCAGCGGCGCTGGGCGGCCGCCGCCGGCAAGCCTGCCCAGGTCACCAACTCTCTCGGCATGAAGCTCACCCTGGTCCCGCCGGGCGAGATCGCCCTGGCCGCGACCTACCGCGCCCTGATCACGCGGCCCTTCTACGTCGGCGCCCACGAGGTCACCGTCGCCCAGTTCCGGAAGTTCGTGGCCGAGACGAACTACAAGACGCGCGCAGAAGCGTCCGGCGAGGGCGGCATCGTCGTCGCGGTCGGCCGGGAGGGGGAACAGAAGCCCGAATACACCTGGCGGCACAAAGACGTCTCCCAGGGCGCTGACTACCCCATAGGCCAGGTCTGCTGGGATGACGCCGTGCGCTTCTGCGAGTGGCTGAGCCGCAAGGAAAAGAAGGCGTACCGCCTGCCCACCGAGGCCGAGTGGGAGTGGGCCTGCCGGGCCGGCAGCACGGCCGAGTATTTCTTTGGCGCCGACGCCGCCCGCCTCAGTGAGTACGCCTGGAACGCGGAGAATTCCGGGGACAAATCGCACCCCGTGGGTCGCCTGAAACCGAACGTCTGGGGCCTGTACGACACGCTCGGCAACGTGGCCGAGTTCTGCGCGGACTGGTGTGGGGACTACCCGGCCGGGGAGGGGGGCGCCGTCGTGGTTGCCGACCCGCGCGGCCCCGGGACGGGGAGGTTCCGGGTGATCCGCGGCGGCGGCTACATCGACAAGCCGGGGGTCGCGGACCGCTACTCCGGGACCGCGGCCTTCACCATGAGCCACTTCGGCTTCCGCGTGGTGTGCGAGGTGACGGGGGCGGGAGGCGCCGGGGCGGCGCAGCGCGTCGCCACCCTGATCGCCGCGGACACGAAACACTATCGGGCCTGGCTGGAGCGGATGCGGCAGGCCGGCTACCGGCCGACGTTCATCCACACCCACCGGGACAACAACAACGAGGCGCGCCACGTCGCCATCGCGGTCCGCGACGGCAAGGACTTCGCCTGGGAGGCCACCGTGGGGCTCGCCCAGGAGGCGGACCAGCGGACGTTCGCCGATCTGACCGCCCGGGGCTACTCCCCTCTGAGCGGCAGCGGCTGCCAGGTCGGCGACGGCCTCCGTTACGACTCGGTGTACGTCCGCGACGGCCGGGGCGGCCGCTCCGTCCTTGTCGTCGATAGCCCCGCCGCGTGCGCGGCACGGCTGCAGGAGATGGCCCGGTCGCGACTGCGTCCGGCGGAGATCCGCAGCTACCACCTCGGCAAAGACCGGCGCCTCCACATCTTCGCCGAGCCCGACGACGGCACCCCTTACCTGGCCCGGTTCGACATGACCGCCGGCCAGTACAAGGCGTTCCTCGCCGAGGGCAAGGCCGGGGGGTATCGGCCGGTCAGCGCCACGGGCTACGGCATCGGTGCGGACCAGACACTCTTCGCCGCCGTGCTGCTCAAGGACAATCCCAGGCTGGAATGGGTGGAAAAGCACAGCCTGCTGCTCCCGCGGATGATCCAGGAGAACGACCAGCGGGTGGCGGCGGGGTTCCGGCCGGTCGTCCTTGCCGGCTACCCGTTCCCGAAAGGGCTCCACTACCTCGGCATCTGGGTCAAGGACGACCTGGCCGACCCGCCGCTGCCGCGGACCGGCCCGTTCCGGCAGGACCTGGCCGCCTTCGACCGGGTGATGCAGCGGTTTCTGCGCGAGGGGGACATCCCGGCGGGCACGCTGGCGGTGATCAAAGGCGGCCAACTGGTCCTGTGGCGGGGGTACGGCCACGCCGACCGCGAGCGCACACGGCCCATCTCGCCCGGCGCCCCCCTACGGCTGGCGAGCCTCAGCAAGCCGATCACGGCGGCGGCCATCCGCAAGCTGATCCGCGAGGGCAAGCTGCGGCCCGACGCCCGGGTGTACGCCCTCCTCCTGGGGCTGGCGCCGCCGCGCGGCCGGAAACTGGACCCGCGCTGGAAGAACGTGGCCGTGCAGCACCTGCTCGACCACCAGGGCGGCTGGGACTCGGAGGCGACGTTCGACCCGATGTTCCGCCCCCTGGTGATCGCGACAGCGCTGGGGAAACCGGGGCCGGCGACGGCTGAGGACGTCGTCCACTACATGGCGGGCGAGCCGCTGCAGTTCGCCCCCGGCAGCAAGACGGTCTACTCGAACTTCGGCTACTGCCTGCTGGGGCGCGTGATCGAAAAGGTCACGGGGCAGACGTACATCGATTACGTGCAGAAGGAGATCGCGGCGCTGCTGGGCCTCAAGAGCGTGGCGCTGGCGCGGACGCTGCCTGCCGACCGTGCCGACAAGGAGCCGTTCTACGCCGACCCCGGGACCGGGCGGAACGTGATGAAGCCCGGGAGCAAGGAAGAGGTGCCGGCGCCCGACGGCACGTTTTTCATGGAGGCGCTGGACGCGCACGGCGGCCTGATCGCGTCGGCCCAGGACTACGCGAAGTTCATGAAGGTGTACGGACTCGATGGCGACCTGGCGAAGGAGGGGGCCTCGGAGAGTTTCTTCGGGAGCCTGCCGGGGACGTGGACGGTGGCGCTGCGGCGGCCGAACGGCACGATCATCGTGGCGCTGTTCAACCACTCGCCCGACCCGGCCCGGTTCGACGCCTCGCGGATTCGCGAGCTATTGAGCGAAGCCGATGACGAGTCCCAGGCCCGCGCCGTGGAGTAGGCGCAGTCA
>JBBRPS010000387.1:0-9474 GCA_038227745.1 Gemmatales bacterium
ACTTCGGGGAACGGGCTTTTTCGCGCGGTCAAATCGCGCTTCTTAAGGCGATAGCGTGAGAAACCAGGCACGTTTTTCCGAACTACTGACGGGCTCAGGCGATCAATTCGGCACACTTTCGGAATGCGGTGAACGGTTACACCGGTTCTTCAATGGCCGCACGCGCGGTCGCGCTCAACGCCGGATCGTTCTCCAGGAACCAGAGCAGGGTGTGGGTGTCGAGCAGAAGCCTCACGGCAAATACTCCTCGAACCCCTCGGGAATCTCGTCGAAGTCTGGGGCGATATACAGGATAGTTCCCTTCAGCGTCCCGAGTTGCCGGGGTGTGGCTGCTGGCGGCGGGACAGTCGCGCGGATTGTGGCCACCGGCTTGTCATCGCGGGTCAGCACGATCTCCTCACCCGGCGGCAACTTCTCGATGATCTCGGCCAGATGGCCCTCGGCATGTTCGATTGGCATCGTTTGCATCACATATACTCCTTGAACTCCTCCAGCGGGGCATCGAAGTCCGGGGCAATGTAGAGGATCTTGCCCTTCGCCGAACCGGCCTTGCACGGCCAACTGGTCCGCACGGTCTTCACCAGTTTGGCCAGCGGTTGGCCGTTGTCGGTCAGCACGATCTCTTCGCCGGGTTGCAACCCGGCCACGATCTCGCGCAGATGAGCCTGGGCGTCGTCAAGATTCAGGGTGGACATGGGTCACTTTCCTTTCTCGGTGAGGTACTCCTCGAACCCCTCGGGGATCGCGTCGAAGTCCGGGGCGATGTACAGGATGGTTCCCTTCAGCGTCCCGAAACGGGGCGCTTCGCGGGCCATCGGCGGGGTCGCCCGGATCGTCGCCACCGGCTTGTCATCGCGGGTCAACACGACCTCTTCGCCCGGCGGGAGCTTGTCGATGATCTCGGCCAGATGGTTCTGGGCCTCTTCCACGGTGATCGTCTGCATGGTCATTCCTCCTGTGCGTCGAAGAGGCTTGGGTCGTGGGTGTCGGCGAGAGCGGCTTCACGCCGCTTGATCTCCGTCCGCAGGGTATTCCGCTCGCCGAGCAAGGCACTGACCAGCTTCCAGTCCTCGGCATCGCGCGGCATCACCTCGAACAACGCCTGGGCCAGCCGCCAGAAGCCGACGTGGTCGCCCAGGTCGTGGTTGTGGAGGTATTGTACCAGCCCGGCCCGGTCCTCGGCTTTCCAGAAGAGCATGGCCCGGTGAAGCTGGTCGATCAGCGGGTCGTCCAACCGCCAGTCGTCTGCCCAGTAGAGGTCGGGCACCTCTCGACCGACCACCTCTGACCCCTCCGCAGTCCTCCCAACCTGGCTTCCAGGTTACCCTTCAAACTTGGTGTAGCACGGCCGGAGCGGGATGCGGCCCGGTTTGCCGTGGTGGAACAACTCCGGCTTCGCGTCGGCCGTAATCAGCACGTGATAGTGCCGCACCGTGCCGTCGCTCTTTGGGGAAATCCCCGCCTCGGCGATGTACTCCCTCATGACGGCGACCGGCACGGTGACGAACCCGTCTGGCAACAGGATAAACACAACGTGCGTCACGCCCGCCTTGCCGATGTCCTCCCACAGCGAGGCGTGGAACCCGAACCAGTAGTACTCGCTGTGCCGCTTGGAGTACTTGACGTTCAGCATCTTGCCGTCGCCGGCCTGGTAGAAAATTCGGCTCCCCTTGCCCAACCGGCCCTGTTCCCCACCGAAGTGGTCGATCACCTTGGCAATCAGTAACTTCACATCGTCCTGAACCTCCTCCTCGACGGCGACTTCTCCGTTGCCCGCGCCTTCACGCCGGGCGAAGTCCAGCCAAACCGTGAGCGCCCGCTCGGCGAGTGACTCTCCGCGCTGGGCGATGGCCTGGTCGTCCCACACGTCCACGGCGGCGAAGTACTTGTTCATCTCGACATGACTGGCCTGGAGATGCTCCTTCTTGGCCAGGAAGTCGGTGTTGGACATCTCGGAGTTGTACCCGGTCAGCGTCAAGTTGCCGACCGTGTCGAGCCACTCGTCGTGGACCGCCTCCCAGTCGTCGCCGAGGTGCTGCCGCCACCAGACGGTCGGCGTCCGTGGCATGACGTGCTCGATGGTCAGCGCCTCGGGATCAACCGGCTCCTTGTGCTCGAACGACAGCTCAAGGCGTTCGAGGATCAGTTTCGCCTTGGCCGAGCGGTCGCCGCCGTAGATCTTCGCGGCGACGAAATGCTCCTTGAACTGCTGGTCGCGCGGGAAGTTCTTGTCGCGGAGCGTTTGCCGGACGCCCTCGACCAGGGAGGGGCACCGCCCAGCCTGGGAGTACAGGGCCGGGAAGATTTTCGTTAGCCCGCTGGTGGCCACCCCGCAGATGAATCGCCGGATTAGAAAGCTCTCCAGCATGTCGAGGATAACCGCGAAGTCGGCCTCCGACAGCTTCTTACAATTGTAGTCGTGGTAGACGTTGAGCAGGAACGGGTAGACCGTTGTCGCCTCGTAGCGGTTGAGTCGGTCCATCCGCTCCCGGAGCTTGGCGCTTTTCTCGTCCTGTGGCTGAAGCAGGTTCGCATAGTAACGGGAGAACATCGCCACCTCTTGCAGCTGGGCGACGATCTCGTCGTGGCTGCGGTCTTCGACACTCTCTTTGAGGGTGAAGTAGACGTCACTCTGGCGGACGATCTTGCCATCCCGCATCAGGAAATGACGGATATATTCGGTCAGGTTATCGCCGAGCCGGTCCTGCATCGGCTCCCAGTACTCCGCGTGTACCTTCTCCTGTACCTTGACATCGATCCGCATGAAGAAGAAGTTGCGGATCAGGTCGGCCTGGGTGAGCGGGCACCCTTTCGCGTTCAGGCTCTCGAAGATGAGGTACGGGTTGTCGTCCTTATCCAGGACGATGCTGACCAGCACCAGATGGTTGCGGATGATGTTGTACAGCTTCTCCAGGGCGATGTCGGGGCTCAACCGCAGCCGGCGCTCGAAGAACTCGTAAGCTCTGGTGAGGCTGGCTCCCTTGGGTGCTGGGGTCACGTCCATGATGGCGCAGAAGGCTGGGCGGTCTCCCCGGGTCGGCAGCAACTTATAGACGTCGGTGCCCTCCTGGTAGCGGTTCTTGAGCAGCAGGTCGTCGATCTTGTCGGCGAGGTTGCCGGGCAGTTTTCGGCATTTGTCGCGGATCACCGCCAGGAGCAGCAGCAGGGTGGTCAGGCGCTGCTGACCGTCGATCAGAATGTACTTGGTGACGCCTTCAGGCACCGACTTCGACGGCATGGTCACGATGGAGCCGATGAAGTGGTTGCGCGGATGCTCCTCCTGGCAGAGTTCCGCGAGGTCTTGCCAGAGCGCTGCCCACTGCGGCGACTCCCAGCTGTAGGGCCGTTGGAAGAGCGGGATGACGTACTGGCGCTGGTTGTCGATGATCGTTTGGATCTTGGTCTCGCCTGCGTGCATTGGCCAGAACCCTTCGTAGGTGGTCTATAGGTTGATGGTCTCCCGCCTTCCGCACTGCCCGCTGCCGGCGGCCCGAAGCGCCGCCACGTGGGCGTCGGCCTTGGGCGTCCAGACAGGCTTCTTCTCGACCATGTAGATCACGATGTTGGTGTCCAGGCAGACGATCATCCGGCCCCCTTCTCCGCTGCCTCGGCCTCCAGCCGCTGACGCCGACAGTCGTCCTGGAGCTGGCCCAACTCCTCGACCTGCTCGTCGAACTCGTCCCGGACCTTCTGCGCGGCGGCCAGCGCCGCGTCGGCATCCGGCTTCACCCCGTCCCGCTCCCGCAGCGCCCGAATGCTCCGCAGCATCTCGAAGAAGGGGTCGGTCTCCTGCGAGTACGGCACTTCCGGCATCGGCTGGAGCGTGACGCTCACCTTGCCCGGCGGTAGCGGCACCTTGCCTTCCAGTTCCAGCGTGCCATCTGGCTTGACCAGCCCCTGAATCACGACGGTGTTCGCAGGCATATGGCGTTCCTCCTTCGAGGGTATTCTAGCGATCCACGACGGATCGGCTTCGATCAGGTAGATCACGATGTTCGTGTCGCGGCAGACGATCACGGCGACTCCTGTTGCAGGCGGGCGGCTACTTCCCGCTGACGCCGGCACTCCTCCTGGAGCCGCCCCGCCTCTTCGACCCCCTCGTCGAACTCGTCCCGGATCTCCCGGATCTGGGCGTCGATCTCCTCGCGGGTGCGCGGACGGAGGCCCGCCCGCTCTCGCGCGGCCCTGATGCCGCGCAGCATCACGAAGAACGGGTCGGTCTCTTGTGAGTACGGCACCGGCTGAAGCGTCACGCTCACCCTGCCGGCCGGCAGGGGTACTTTGCCTTCCAACTCCAGCGTGCCATCCGGCTTGACAAGCCCCTGAAGCACGACGGTGTTCGCACGCATGTTCTCTTCCTCCCCGGACCAAAAGAGTTTGAACCACAAAGATCACAAAGATCACGAAGAAAGACCATCAGCGAACCAGGCGTTTGATGCCGTCCTTCATCATTTTGACGTTGAAGTTCATGAGCAGGCCGAGCCGCAGCCCAGTCGCTTTCAGGTAGGACAGCAGTTGGGCATCGTGGATCGGGTGCAGTTGATCGACGGCCTTCAACTCGACGATGACCCGCTCGCCAACCAACAAGTTCAGTTGCTGGCCCGGAATCTGAATGCCCTTGTACGGAACGAGTATTTCCCGTTGCGGCTGCACCAGGAGCCCGCGCAACCCGATTTCGTGAACCATCGCCCGTTCGTAAATCTTCTCCAGGAAGCCCGGCCCGAGTAACCGATGCACCTCAATGCCCGCCCCGATGATTTCGTGTGCGATCCGTTCATCCTCTTCCGGGATCGGTGCATGACTCATCTTATTCTCCTTCGTGTTCTTTGTGTTCTTTGTGGTTAAACCTCCTGGTCTTCTCCCTGCTGTTTCCATTCCGCCGCTCGTACCGTAGAACGACTTCCATCGCGATCCGTTCGACTTCTTCGTCACGCCGCATGGGGAAGCCGCCGCCGGCCTTCAGTGGCTCAACGGGGTCGAGAGCAGCGACGGCGGCCGGCACGACCAGGGCTGAAGTGACCACGTCCGGCAAGTTGGCCGTCAGCCGCAGCATCAGTTCGAGGTCGTCCAGGCGGCGTTGCTTACGGGCCTTCAGTTCACGTAACCGCTTTTCGAGCTTCTCCCGCTCGTCAAGGTCGTCGTTGCCGAACAGGGACGCCCGTTGCAGCCCTTCCACTTTCAGGGATAACTCGGTGATCAGTTCCGTGAACGTCGTGTCCAGATAGAGTCGCCGCAAGTCGCACTCGGCCTTGCGGTGGTCGTACACCTGACGCTTCTGGTTTGGGCGTAACCGGCCGCCCGCTTTAACGCAACACCATGTTTTGATGGAAGATGCAGCAGCGAACTCCAAGAAATCGGCCTGTTTTTGGCACCAACCGCCGGGCAAACGGCATTTTTTCCGCCGCTCAAAGAGCCAAGATGACTCAACACACAGAATCTTGGTCAAAAACACTCGGGCCGTTAGCCACTGGATGCCGTAAACCCCGTGTTTTCCGGTACTTGCTTGAGAGCGGGCGGCCGGTTACGCCCAATGAATCGGCCTGTCCACGTTGCCCTCCCGATACGCTCGGCCGGCCTGATCCTTCTCCGAAGTTGCACGTCTCCCGAGGACTCGGGAGGCCGTTCGCCTTGACAATCGCCGCCGAATTGACGAATCTCTGGCCCGCCCTGTCTCTCCGGGGCCGCTCTCGGCCGCCGGACAGGGCAAGGTGGGAGGGCGGCCCCGCAGCCGACCCGTCACGCCGCCGCACCGCCGATCCGACTCCCCTCACCTCACGGACCGCCGTCCGTCCTCATTTCTCGTGAAGGAGTGGAACGCTTGAGACCCATGACCCGATTCGCGTTCGCCGGTCTTGTCGGCGCGGCCTTGTTGGGCTGCGTGCAGACCCACGTTACGCTGCAGGCGGAGGAGGCCCCCGCCGCCCCGCCGAAGAGCGCGAACGCCTGGACGCTGGATGAGGCCCTGGAGCAACTGCAGCTCCAGCCCCGCGACACCTATCTGCAATACGTGGTGCTGCAGCTCGCCCGCCGCGAGAACAAGCTCGATGAGGTCGCGCCCAAGGTCGAGAAGTTGCTGGGCGGCGAGGACCGGGCGGCGCGCGGCAACCGGCGGCACGGCCAGGCCGACCTGTTCGGCATGTTCGCCGGCGCCCTGGCAGTGCAGGAGAGCCTGCAGCTCGACACGATGCGCGGCGGGCCGGGCAAAGCCGCGAACGCTGTGGCATCGGTGACGGTACTCGCTCCGGTCATCTCACCGGCCGTGGAGCCGATCGCCGCGCCCGCGGAGGAGAGCGAGGCGCCGTCTTCGCAGGACGGCGCCTCGAATGTGGAGCAGCTCGCAGCCCCTGCGGATTCGGCGTCTCTGCCGGAGCAGGGGCAAACCTTGCCGTCGGGGAGGTACATTCATCAGGCGCCGAAGGACATCCCGCCGACGCCGGAATATCCGGTCCCGCACGAGGCGGCAAATTTCGAGGAGGCGGCATCGGCCCCGAAAACGGAACCTGCCCCACCCGCGGCATCACCTCAGACGCCCGCCTCCACCAAGGCCCCCCAGTCCCGGACCATCGTGAAGATGGTCCCCTACACCGTCGTCCGGATGGTCCCCGAAACAGTGATCGACGCCAAGGGCCACAAACACATCGAGTACAAGCAAATCTCCGAGACCGATTACAAAGAGTGCGTTTATCACGTCTCCGTCGCGGGAGAGGCGGCTGCCGTAAGCATCGAGCAACACGATTCGACCGTGGAGCTGATCCCTGCGCCCGCGGAGGCGAGCGACGAGCCGTCCGCCTCCAGTGAGGCTGCCCCCCCGGTCCTGAGCTTCGGTGACCTCTTCCCCTGGAACGGTACCGAGGACTCGACTCCCGCGGCTTCAGGCAGCGTGGAAGTCCTGCCGGCTGCCCCAGTTGCCGACCCCGTGGAGGACAAGACCGCCGACGACGCGGAAAAGGTGAAAACCGAGCGCGAGCAACGGGAGGCTGCCGAAAAGCGCCGTCAGGAGATCGTGAAAGTCTCCACGCTCAAAGGCCCCGAGATCAAGAGCCACCCCTGGGAGACGATGCTCGGCGACAAGGAACCCGACATCTCGCGCCTGTCGCGCTGCGTGCCGGCCGACTTCTACCTCGTCGAGTTCCGCTCGCTCGGCAAGCTCCTCGACCTGATCGACAGCGCCGACCAGTGGGGCACCTTCATCTACCAGCAGTCGGTGCAGGACGCCCGCAGCCAGCGCGTGGGCCTGCGGGTCCAGGCCCAGCTCGCGGTCGAAGCGAGTCCGTTCCTGCGGCCGTTCTATGACCAGGTCGTCGAGCAGGTGGCGGTCACCGGCAGCGACCTGTTCATCCGCGAGGGCAGCGACGTCACGCTCCTCTTCCGCTATAAGCACGAGAAGTTGTTCCAGGAGCGCATGGCGAAGTTCCTCGCCAACGCCGCCGCGGCCCACGCCGACGCCAGGCGCACCACCGGCCGGCTGCTCGGCGTCGATTACGTCCACCTCGCCACGCCGGACCGCAGCGTCAGCGTCTTCGCCGCCTACCCCGAGCCGGGCCTGCACGTGCGTACCAACTCGAAGGTCGCGCTGCGGCGCGTCCTCGAAGCGGTCCGCGGCCAGACGGCGTGCGGCAGGGCGGTCACGCGCCTCGGCGACACGGCGGAGTTCAAGTACATCCGCACGCTGATGCCGCGCGGCGCGAAGGAAGAGGACGGTTTCGTCTACCTGTCCGACCCGTTCATCCGCCACATGGTCAGCCCACAGCTCAAGCTGACCGAGCGCCACCGGCTGCTGGCGTACAACCACCTGCGCATGATCGGCCACGCCGCGCAGATGTACCGCACCGAGACCGGCAAGGCACCGACGGCGCTGCGCGACCTGTCCGACGGGGACTGCTGCCCCGGCGTCTTCAACGAGGACGAGCTGGCCGCGCCCGATGGCGGCGTCTATACGCTGTCGGCCGATGGCACGACGGGCCGGTGCGCGCGGCACGGCACCATCCACTTCCTGACGCCCTGCTGCGAGATCCCCGTCAAGGAAGTGAACGGCGAGGAGGCCGACGAGTACGGCGCCTTCCTCGAAGAATACAGCCAGTACTGGAAGACCTACTTCGACCCGATCGCGCTGCGCGTGCAGGTCGGCGACAAGCGCGTGCGGCTGGAGACGATCGTCCTGCCGCTGATCGACAACACGGTCTACACGGCGCTGAAAAAGGTGATCGGCGGGCCGGCGGAGCACCTCGATTTGCTGCCGGTGCCGAACCGGAACATCTTCAGCCTGAATGTCCGCCTGAACCGGGAGGAATTGCTCAAGGGCGTGCTGAAGCAGTTCTGCATCGCCGCGGGGAACCCGGCGCCGGCCGTCGCGGAAGACCTGGCCGGTCTGCCGTGGGCGGGCCTGCCGGGGGCGGCCGGCTGGTGCGCCCTGTCTGAGGCATACGAGAACGTTCAGCCGGGACTGAAGACGACCGGCGCGACGGAGGTGGGGCTGAAGGAGGCCGAGGTCGCGAATCTCCTGCTCAAGTTCGAGGAATTCGTGGTCCGTGGCCTCGGCAGCCAGGTCGGGCTGCACGTCTACGACCAGGGCGTGCCGTTCGACCTGAACCTGGCGACCTTGCTGGGCCAGGCGCTGGGCAGCTTCAACGGCCGCGATGGCGGCATCGCGGCGGAGGCGGGCCTGGGCGTGATGATGTTTGCCGTGCCGGTCGCCGCCTGCACCGCGCCGGGGTACATCTCGTTCACGGTCGAGGACACCAAGGTGGTGGACGACTTCCTCGCGGCCCTGGACAGGGTGCTGCCGCCGCTCGCCCGCAAGGCGGGGGCCGGCCTCGGCATGCCGCTCGAACTCGACTCCTACACCGTGCAGCTGAAGGGAAAGGTGAAGGCCCACAGCTTCGCCGTCCGCTTCGGCCCGGCGCGCTTCCGCGTCCACTGGGCGCGGATCGGCAAGGGCCTGTACATCACCAACTACGCCGGCGTGCTGGAGGACCTCCAGGCGGCGGAGCGCGAACAGGCCAGGGACACGGCACCGGATCTCGGCCCGAAGGCGCACGCGATGGTGCGGATGCGCGCCCGCAACTGGAACCAGGCGCTGCCGGGCTTTCGCCTGAGCTGGGCGGAGAACAACCGCGCCGCGTGTCTCGCCAACCTCGGCCCGCTGTCCAGCGCCGCCCGCGCCCTGACCGCGACGCCGCCCGGCGAGCAGGCGCCGAAGACGGCGTCCTGGGACGGTCGTACCCGCGACGTCTGCGCCTACGCGACGCGACTGTACGGCACGCACCACGCCTGCCCCGAGGGCGGCCGCTACGTGCTGGCGGCGGACGGCAAGACGGTGACCTGCACGCGGCACGGCTCGGTCCTGGAGCCGCGCCAGCGGACGGCGCCGCCCGCCGACTGCGCCAGCAGCAAGCTGATGCGTGACTTCGCCGACCTGACCGCGGCGCTGACGTTCACCGAGGAAGGGCTGCGGGCGGTCATCACCATCGACCG
>JBBRPS010000388.1:0-9470 GCA_038227745.1 Gemmatales bacterium
CACAACCCTTATTCCTCCGGCGCCGAAGATCCTCACACAAGCCCGACGCGCAAGCGAGGGACCCCTCGCTTGCGCGTCGGGCTTGTGTGCGCGGTCCCTCGCTTGCGCGTCGGGCTTGTGTGACCAGCACTCCTGCCGCAGCCAGCCACAACCCTTATTCCTCCGGCGCCGAAGATCCTCACACAAGCCCGACGCGCAAGCGAGGCACTCCCTCGCTTGCGCGTCGGGCTTGTATGGCCAGTCCCCTCGCTGGCGCGTCGGGCTTGTGTGTGACCAGCTTCCGCGCCGGAGTATTATTCCCCAGATCCCCTGTCGGGAAGGTGATCGAGACGGGGACACAGGTCAGAGAGGATTCGTCGTCGTTCGGCGAATTCACCCACGCAGGTCGCATTTTTCGGAGGGAGTCCCATGTCGCGCCTGTATCGTCTGCTGGCCGTGGCCGTGTTCGGCGGCCTCGCCCTGTCGCTGTTCGGGCCGGCCGTCAGCGCCCAGGAAAAGAAGCAGGGGCCGAACTTGCTCGGCGAGAAGAAGACCGAGGCGGTGAAAACCACCCCGCAGGTCGAGTACGCCGGCGAGCTGGCCCTGGCCGGAGAACTGATCCGCTACGGCCGCTCGAAGAAGGCCCCGGAGGCGTTACTGACGGCGGTCCGCATCCTCCACGGCATCCCGACCGCGAAACGCACGGAGAAGCCCAAGGTCGAGGAGGGGACGAAGAAAGCCACCGGCAACACGAAAGCGCGGCCGCGCGACGACAGCCCCAAAGCGCTGCTCGCCGAGGCCCGCAAGATGGGCGGCGAGAACAAGGCGGTGGCCGCGCTGGCCGACCAGGTTGCCAGGGACCTCGACGAGGCGCCGCGCGGCGAGGTCCGCGGCCCGCTGAAGAGCCTGGAAACGATCCTGCCCTTCGGGACGCACAACTTCAGGATGACTTTCCAGGGCCGTCAACTGGCCCGGGTCATCATGGACGGCGACAGCGGCACCGACCTCGACCTCTTCATCTACGACGAGTTCGGCAACCTGATTCGTTCGGACATTGGCCTGACCGATTACGCCAACCTGACCTGGGTGCCGCGCTTCACCGGGCCGTTCACCGTGCGCATCGTCAACCTGGGTGGCCGCAGCAATCGGTATTTCCTGATCAACAACTGAGCGGCAGGGTGCCGTGGAGAGAAGGACACAAGCCCGACGCGCCAGCGAGGGATCCCTCGCTGGCGCGTCGGGCTTGTGTGTGCGGCCGCCCCGGCCTTTCGTCCCACAACCCTTACTCCGCGGAAGTCTCCTCCCACTTGCGGCGGATCAATACCAGCTTGCGCTCAACGGTCCGCTCCACGCACTCGAGTTTCACTGCAATCTCCTGGTTCGTGTAGCCTTCCAGCTTCCACAAGGCGAGCTGCGCCAGGCCAGGATCGCCCAGCGCGTCGAGGCGACGTTCCAGCCCTTCGGCCAGTTCGACGGCATCCTCCGGCCCCGGCTCCAGGCTCCGCAGTTGCTCGATCAGGGACTCGTCAATCTCGGAATCACCCAGCGGTCCGCCGGCGCCCGCATGTTCGCGTTCGACGTGCCGCTTCTTGCGGGTGTGGAAGGTCAAGACGTGCCGGGCCTTGTTGACGGTCATGGCCGCGAGCAGGTCCCAGAGGGCCGCGCGGCTATCGAGCTGGAATTCCCCTTGCCGGGCGCGGAGGCAAAAGCTCTTGTACATGTTCTGAAGCACGTCGTCTTCGTCCTCGCGGCGGCGGACGCGCGGCCGGAGGTGGTGGCGGGCGAGGGCGAAGAGTCGCTCACGGTAGCGCTTCCAGATGGCGGCCGCCGCCGCTTCGCGCTCGCCGGAGCCGCCGGAGGCGATCTGTGCGATCAGGCGCGTGACCGAACCCGGGTTTTGCACGAAGGTGTCTCCCGAATGGTCCTGGTTCCCCGCGGCCGGGAGAAACGCTCATCCGCACACGGCCCTATGAGGGAGTGTTTATCAGTATAACGGGCCGTCTGCGTCTGTGGAATCGGCTCGTCGGGGTGGCGCGCTTTGGAGTGCGGCGCTCGGCGCCGCTTTCTCTCTTTCTTTTTCTCCTTGCGGACCTTGGGGCCAAAAAGAAAGTCAGAAAGCGGCGCCGAGCGCCGCACTCCAAAGCGCCACGGCCGGCGAAATAATCCTTGCCCACCTGTCGGCTCCGTGCCCATGATGGGGACTATCAACAAAGACCCTCACGACTCCGCCTTTCAGGAGCTGCTCCCATGATCCGCCGCCGGCGCCTCCCCCTCGCCCTTCTCCCGGTCGTCGCCCTGTGCTTTGCCTGCGGCCCCTCCCCACCGCCCGCCGTGGCCCCGGCCCCCGACCGGAAAGAGGTCCGCGAACCGTCTCGCGGCGAAGGGCCGTCCCCTCCGGCCGGCAGCGCTTCCCGGCACGCCCTCCTCGTGGGGTGTACGCGCTATCCCAACCTGGAGGGTACGTTCGCGCACCTGCAAGGGCCGGGCAACGACGTCGTCCTGATGCGCCAGGTGCTGAAGGACCGTTTCGGCTTCAAGGACGAGAACATCGTGACCCTGGCCGAGGCCGCCGGCGCCGACAAGAAGCCGACGCGCGCCCACATCAAACGCGAGTTCGACCGCCTGGCCCGGATCGCGAAGAAAGGCGACCAGGTGGTCATCCTCCTGGCCGGCCACGGCAGCCAGCAGCCCGACCAGGAGCCCTTCGACGAGGCCGATGGCCTTGATGAGACCTTCCTCCCCGCCGACGCCGGCCCCTGGCTGGAGGACAAGGGCAGGGTGGCCAACGCCATCGTGGACGACGAACTCGGCGTCTGGACCCGGGCCATCACGGACCGGGGCGCCGGGTTGTGGGTGATCGTGGACGCCTGTCATTCCGGGACGATGCTGCGCGGCGACAGCGCGGAGGTGGCCCGCGAGGTGCCGGCGGACCAGCTGGTTCCCCGGGCCGCCCTGGAAAAGGCCCGCACGCAGGCCGCCGAGCGCTTCAAGGGCGCCGCGGCCGGTGGGTCGCCGGCGCACTGGGCGGACGAAGCCCCCGGTCTCGTGGCCATTTACGCCGCCCAGCCCACCGAGCCCACCGTCGAGCGCAAGCCCTACGACGGCTCCAGCGACAAGATGTACGGCCTGTTGACCTACACGCTCTGCAAGGTGCTGACCACGGCCCAGTCCCCCCTCAGCTACCAGGAACTGACCCAGCGCATTCACGCGGAGTACGTCCGGCACGGGCGTGCCTCGCCGATCCCGCTGGTGGAAGGGAAGCACGTGGACCGTGAAGTCCTGGGGCTGCGCTCCTGGCCGGGCCGCTCGCGCTTCCTGCTCCGCAAGGACGGCGAGGGGTGGAAGGTGAACGGCGGCCATCTGCACGGGCTGACCGAGAAGAGCATCCTGGCCGTGTACCCGCCCGCGGGCAGCGCCGCCGCCGACAAAATTCTGGGCCACGTTCGGATCCAGGCCAGTCACGTCACCGAGGCGGAGGTGGTGCCGTGCGCCCACGCCGGCATGGAGGTTCGCAAGGACTTGCCGCCGGGCGGGCGCTGCGAGCCGGTGTATCGCGACTATGGGGAGTTGCAGCTGTCCGTGGCCGTGGCAGGGGATGCCGCGGACGCCGGCGTCCGGGCCTTGAAAAAGCACTTGCAGAGTATGGCCGCGGAGAAGGGCTCGCTGATCGCCCTGGCCGCGGACGCGAAACAGGCCGAGTGGCTGTTCCGGATCGAGAAGGGCGCGGCGGTCCTGTCGCCGGCCTACGCCGCCGCGTCCGAGGGCAAGGCGGGTCGGGCGGTGCCCCGATTCGGCCCCTATCGTCTCGATGACGCGGACGGCATCAGGGTTCGCCTGGAGCGGATCGCGCGGGTGCGCAACCTGTTGAAATTGACCTCCGCGTCCACGAAAGAGGCCGCCCGGGGCAGCCCGGCCGCTGGGGAAGAGAATGCTGAATTGGCCGTGGCGTTGACGCTGTTGAAGTTGCGCTCGAAGGAGGATCGCGAAGGGACCCCGGTGAAGTGGAAGGATCGGGGCGCGGTGCTGGCGGCGGGTGACTGGATTGCGTTCCGGGTGCAGAACGGCTCGCGCTTCGCCGTGGACGTGTCCTTGCTGTTCGTGGACAGCGGCTTCGGCATTGAGCCCGTCTTTCCTCGGCCGGGAATCGCCGCCGACAACCGCTTGCAGCCCGGGCAGAGTTACCGGACCGGGGCGTTCCGCGTCAACGCGAAAACGGTGGGGCTGGAGCACGTTACCCTGATCGCGGTGCGGGCGGCGGGCCAACAGCTCGATTTCACGTGCCTGGCCCAGCCGTCGCTGGAACGAGCCGTCGCCCGCGGCGGCGACGAAAACGGGCTGCGGTCACCGCTCGGTAAGTTACTGACCAGCGCCCTGTACGGGCAGGGTACGACGCGCGGGCTGGACATGGAGGAGATCGACAATCATGCCCTGCGTCTGCTCTCGTGGTATGTCGAGCCGGCGGACGCGAAAGGGAAGAAGGAGTAACGAGGATCACCAGAGGTGTAACGACGGATGGCGGCATGGTTCAAAGGGAGGCGGATCCGGGTGGCGCGGGATGTGGGGCCGGTTGCCAACCGGCCGGTCTTGGCCTGGCCGGTTGCCAACCGGCCCCACACTCCGCGCCACCCGTCTCTGAACCATGCCCGGATGGCCAGGGTTTTGCCCACCGAACTCCTTGCTACGGTAGGAGCATGGGGTACAACAAGAGCGACACTGCCCTGGCTGCCTGCCACCTGATACGATGCACACGAGAGGATCCTGTTTCTCGTCAACAAGGACCGCAAGCCATGCAGAGCGCCACTTTCCGCGGCGAGGTCCAGGGCGGCCGAATCCTCACCGAACGGCCCCTGACCGACTTCGAGGGCAAACAGGTCTATGTCACCTTGATTGCCCCGGAAGAATCGCCTCCTGCGCAAGTCGCCGAACCTGGACACGCGGAGCCGTATGCTCCCGAGGAACCCGAGATCCTGGAGGATACTGGCCGCATCCGCATACCGCCACAGGAAGTCACGGCCGTTCACTTCGACCTGGTTGACGTGGGCCGCCTCCCGATGCGCGTTTACTCATCCGACGAGGAGGCTTGAGCCGTGGATCAGCAACCGGAGTATCCCTGGTTTGCGGTTGCGCGTGGCAGCAGTCTGGAACAAGGCGATCTGGTGCGGCGGTGTCCCCGTTTCGTGTTGCCGCCGAACCTGACGCATGCAAACCAAGGCGTCGGCGAACGCCAGGTCGTGGATGCCATCCTCCTCACCCAATCCTGCGACCTTGCCCTCCGCGCCGAGGGCGAATGCGAGGCCACGGACGCGCTGCTCTGCCCCTTCTACACCAGGTCGGCTCTCGCGAGTCACCCCGTGTTCCGCAAAGACGAAGCCTGGGAAGAAGTCCGCAAGGGGCGTCGCCCGTTCTACCACGTCATGAACGAGTGCCGGATTGCGGGGCATGAACAGGAGTTCGTTGCGCAGGGCGGCGACCGACTTCGGCTCCTGCCGCCGTACCGCGAGCACCTGTCGCAGGCGTTCGCCCGGCTGTTCATGCGCGTGGGGTTGCCGGCCGACATTCCTCCGTTCGGCAAGAAGAAGTAACCACCGACGGGGGAAAAGGGGCAGCAGCTCGAATGGCACTGTCAAGCGCAACCCTTGTTTGATGCCCGGGTTGGGGCAGACCCAAAGGCACGCTCCGGGGAACGAAGCGGCCTGCAGTCACCGCTTGGTAAGTTGCTGACCAGTGCGCTTTACGGGCAGGGTACGGCGCGCGGGCTGGACATGGAGGAGATCGACAATCATGCCCTGCGTCTGCTCTCGTGGTACGTCGAGCCCGCGGACGCGAAGAGGAAGCGGGACTGAAAAGCAACCGGCCCTCCAATCCACGGGAGGAGTGAATCGGATCCCTCCAGTAGTTAACCTCAAAACATCAAGGAATTCTCATGACTGCTCGACTGCCAAGCGACCGCTGGTATTACGCCAAGGACAAGAAAAAAGTGGGGCCGGTCTCGCTGGCTCATCTTCGCCGCCTGCTGGCGGAGGGCGCTTTGAAGACAGCCGATATGGTGTTGCAGGAAGGCACGCAAAAGTGGCGTCCCCTGGCGGAAGTCGCTGAAGCAAAGGCTGAACCAGTGAGTATTGGCGGCAAATGGAAACTGGCACTCGGCAGCAGCGTGGGGCTCGTATTGCTAGCCCTCCTCGGCTGGGGATTGGTTGCCATGCTGCCCGGCCCGAACGACAAGAAGGGCGTTGAAAATCCTGGGCCAGTGGCGGAGATTCCCGGGGACCCTGGCGCGGCCAAGGGAACGAACAATGAAGCGAAGAAGGAGCCCTTGCTGAGAAAAGACAAGGACCCGCAGGTTCCCAAGCCCCGAGAACAAGCTGACTCGGGCCCAAAAGGTGAGGCTCTGGTGTCCGCCAAGCGGCCAACCATGGTCCTTCAATTTGGGCACTCGGACCGCATCACTTGTGTGGCCTTTTCCGCGGACGGCAAGCACGTGCTCACGGGAAGTGCAGACAAGACGGCCCGTTTGTGGGATGCGGCGAGCGGCAGAGAAATCCGCGCCTTCGAGGGGCTCACCTCCGAAGTGATTTCGGTAGCGTTTTCCCCGGACGGCAAGCAAGTGCTCACGGGGAGTTTGTACAAAATGTTCAGGCTGTGGGAAACGGCCAGTGGCAAGGAAATTCGCACCTTCCAGGTGCCTGATCCTTATTTAAGCTACGTTGGCTTCTCCCCGGACGGCAAGCAGGTACTCACCGGCAGTGCGTACGACGGAACGGTCCGCTTGTGGGACGTGGCCAGCGGCGAGCAAATCCGCGCCTTCCGGACTGCTGGCAGCACCAAGGCCTGGGCTTTTTCTCCAGACGGTAAGCAAATCTTTGCGGGAGGGGGCGAGTCGCGATTGTGGGATTCCACCAGCGGCAAGCCAATACCCACGTTCACGGAACACTATTGGCGAGTAGATTGCGTGGCGTTTTCCTCGGACGGAAAGCAGATCGCGGGAAGTTTTAACGGGAAGCTCCGTTTATTGGATGCGGCCAGCGGCAAGCGAATCCGCGACTTCACGCACACCAGCGTCATTACGTCTGTGGCTTTTTCCCCGGACGGCAAGCAGGTGCTCACGGGAAGCAAAGTCGGCGCCAATCAAGGCAAAGTCGGCAATATTGCCCGCTTGTGGGATGCGGAGAGCGGCCAGGAAATCCGTGCCTTCCACTTGCCCGTAAGTTTCCCCAACTCCGGCTCGGAATCGGCCTTGCACGTCGCTTTTTCCCCTGACGGCAAGCAGGTGCTCACGGGGGTTGGTGAGCATAACGGCACGAACCTGGCCAAGCTTTGGGACGCGGAAAGCGGCAAGGAGATCCGCGCATTCCAACGACAGGTCCACTACACAAGATCCGTGGCTTTTTCACCGGACGGTAAGCGGGTGCTCACGGGAAGTGCAGACCTAAAGGTTCGGTTGTGGGATTTGGCCGGTGGCAGGCAAATCCTCGCCTTGCATGGACATATGGTGGCGGTTTCGCCGAACGGCAAGCAGGTGCTCACGGCGATCTACGAGTACTCTAGTAATAAGAAAACGGCGCGCTTGTTGGATGCGGAGACCGGCCAGGAAATCCGTGCCTTCCAAGGGTCTGCCCTTGCCATTTCGCCGGACGGAAAGCAAATCCTTACCTATACGGATGAAGAAAACGAGTTCTTACGTGCGGAATATACGGCCCGTTTGTGGGATGCGACCAGCGGCAAAGAAATCCGTGCCTTCAAAGGGCATAAACGTGCTGTTGTTACCGCGGCGTTTTCGCCGAACGGAAAGCAGGTTCTCACGGCGAGCGGTGCTCTCACTGTTGACCACACGGCGCGCTTGTGGGATGCGGAGACCGGCCAGGAGATTCGCGCCTTCGAGGGGCATGCCGCCGAAGTGACTTCGGTAGCGTTTTCCCCGGACGGCAAGCAAGTGCTCACGGGGGGTACAGACTCTACGGCCCGTTTGTGGGATGCGGCCAGCGGCAAGCAAATCCGCGCCTTCCCAGTGCCTACGGGTTTCGTGTATTCCGTAGCGTTTTCGCCGAACGGAGAGCAGGTGCTCACGGGGAGTACAGACAATGCGGCCCGTTTGTGGGATGCGGCCAGCGGCAAGGAAATCCGCGTCTTCCAGGGGCATGCCGATTACGTATATTCCGTGGCCTTTTCCCCGGACGGCAAGCAAGTCCTCACGGGGAGCAAGGACAGTACCGCCCGATTGTGGGACGCTGTAACCGGTCGAGAGCTGTGCCGATTCCTTGGGTTCCGCGACGGCTCCTGGATCGTGATCACGCCGGATCATTACTATTCAGCTTCTAAGGGGGTCCTAATAGGTGTGGCTTTTACCCTTGGCAATCGAACTTTTCCGTTTGAACAATTCGACCTGAAGTTCAATCGTCCCGACAAAGTCATCGAGCGCATCGGCCGGGCCTCTCAAGAAATGGTCGCCGCTTACCGGCACGCCTACGAGAAAAGGCTCAAACGAACGAAATTCACCGAGGATATGCTCAGCGACGACTTTCACGTGCCCGAAATCGCCGTGAACTCGGTGGCAAAGCTTACCGCCCGCGAAAAGACGCTGAAATTGAAGGTCCAGGCTGGCGATTCCAAGTATCTGCTCGATCGTCTGCATGTCGATGTGAACGGCGTTCCACTTCATGGCACCGACGGCATCGGCCTGCGCAAACAGCCGTCGAAAACCTGGGAACAGGTGATCGAGGTTGAGTTGTCCGCCGGAACGAACAAGATCGACGTGTCGGTCCTGAACGAGAAAGGGGCCGAGTCCCTGAAGGAAACCTTGTCAATCTACTACGACGCCCCTGCCAGCAAGCCCAATCTCTATGTGGTCGCGGTCGGCGTCTCGGATTACCAGGATGCCCGTTTTCGCCTGACCTACGCCGACAAAGATGCCCGTGACCTGGCCGACTTGTTGGACAGCAAACGGGACCGTTTCGACGACGTGAAGGTGCTGCGCATCCTCAACCGCGACGCCACGCGCGAAAACATCCTGAAAGCCAGAGACTTCCTCAAAGGTTCCCAGGTGGATGATTTGGTGGTAGTTTTCTTTGCTGGGCATGGTTTGCTCGACAGCAAATTGGATTACTACTTCGCCACTGCCGATATCGATTTCAAAAATCCGGCGAAACGCGGACTGTCCTACGAAGCCATTGAGGGATTACTGGAGGGGAGCCGCGCTCGCAAAAAACTGCTGCTGATGGATACCTGCCATTCCGGGGAGCTGGACAAGGACGAAGTCCAGGTGGTCGGGTCGAAGAAACAGCCAGAGGGCGAGATCAAGGTACGCACCTTTCGCGGTCTGGATCTTGAGATAACGCCCAGGGTCGGATTGAGTAATTCCTATCAGTTGTTGCAAGAGATGTTTGCCGACCTGCGTCGAGGCACGGGAGCGGTGGTCATCGCCTCGGCGGGCGGTGCGGAATATGCCCTGGAGTCAGCAGCCTGGAAGAATGGCGTCTTTACGCATGCACTGCTGC
>JBBRPS010000389.1:0-9432 GCA_038227745.1 Gemmatales bacterium
CGCGGCGTGAGCCCGCCGGTTTCCTCACGCCGCGCCGCTCGCCAGCGCCTTCGCCATGCGGGACTCCGTAACTCGGTTTGAGACGGAATATCGTTGCAATCGTTCTTCCGGGGTGATAATTTCAGCAGCCGGTGCCAAAGCCGAAGTCCCAGGGGGGCGTCCGTCTGGGGAGGTCGGCTGTTTGACTCTCCTTGTCCACTCCCCAGGAGGGAGCTATGCCGTCCGCATCCAGAAGTTGGCTATTGCCGGCTCTCGCTCTTGCCGCCCTGTGGGCCTGCGAGTTGGCGGTGGCGAGGCCTGAGGGAAGGGCCGCCCCGGGCAAACCCGACGGGGTCCAGCCGGTCCTCCCCAAGCCGGTCGCACTCTTCAATGGCAAGGACCTGTCCGGCTGGGTGTCGCGGCGCGGCGGCCCGGCACGGTGGAAAGTCGAGGACGGCTACATCGAAGTCGTCCCCGGCACCGGCGACATCTACACGGAGCGAAAGTTCGGGGACTGTCGGCTGCAGCTCGAGTTCTGGGTCCCGTCCATGCCGAACGCCCGGGGGGAGAAGCGCGGCAACAGCGGCGTGTATTTCCAGGGCCGCCACGAGATCCAGATCCTCGACTCGTTCGAGAACCCCACGCACCCGACGACGGCCTGCGGGGCCCTCTACGGGCTGATCGCCCCGCTCAAGAACGCCAGCAAGGCCCCGGAGGTCTGGCAATCCCTGGACATCACTTTCGTGGCGCCGCGCGTGGACGCCGGGGGGAGGGTGGTCAAGAAGGGGGAGATCACGGTGCTGCTCAACGGCGTCAAGGTGCTCGACAAGGCGCCGTTCGACCGGACGACGCCGAACGGGGCGGGTTCGAGGGTGAGCACGTCGCCGCTGGATCACAACATCGGCGCTCCCGGCCCCATCATGCTCCAGGACCACGCCGGCAGCAGGTCCCGAGTACGCTTTCGCAATCTGGCAGTCAGGCCGGTGGGGAACGAGTTGCTGTTCGGTATCGAGGAGAAAAAGAAGAAGTAATCCGCCTGGCGGAGACGTGCCCACGCCACGCGACCAGGGCTCCCAGAGACAGCGTCCTGGCGGCGCGGGAGCATCCGCCTCGGGGCCTGCGATCCCCGCGTTCGCCAAACCCGCCTTCACAACTTTTCCCTACGAGGTGCTCCCATGCGACGATTGTCCCACGGGTTTCTTTTCGCAGCCCTGGCCCTGCTGATCGTGCTCTCTCGCGACCTCGCTGCCGGCGATTTCAAGCTGGAACCCGGCTTCACCCTCCTTTTCAACGGCAAGAATCTGGACGGTTGGCGGGAAGCCAAGGGGAAAAAAGAAGCGCTCGAAGGCAAGACGGAAGCCTACCAGGGGCGCTTCAAGGTCACCGAGGGCAAGCTGGTCTACAACCCCGCCGTGAAGGGAAACCGCTATATTGAGACCGCCAAGGAATTCGGCAAGGACGTCCACATCAAGTTCGATTTCAGTCCCGGTCCCAAATGCAACAACGACATCTTCCTGCGCGGCACCAAGTTCGACATCGTCCCGGGGAATAAAGAGAACAAGAATGTCAAGGAAGGCGAATGGTACACGATGGACGTCATCGTCAAGGGAGACAAGATCGAACACAAGATCAACGGCGCGACGGCGCGCACGTCCAGGGCCGGCGCGAAGGCGACGCCGTTCATGCTCCGCGCGGAGTTCGGCGCGATTCAGATCAAGAACATCCGCGTAAAGGAATAACGAACCCTTCAAGCCCGTGGACCTGCCGCCCGACCTGGCGCCGGCGGAGGGCGACCCCGCGCTGGTGGACAGGCTGGACGAGGCGGTGCGGCGCTTCGAGAGGCTGCACAGCGAACGGCTCTTGCGGCGTTTCCCGGACAAAAAGGAGTTTAGCCGCGGTTCGCAGAACCGCGTGAGCGCGACACGCCGGCCGGGCTCACGCGGTTCTGCGAACCGCGGCTAAACGAAGAGTCACGCCAGCAGCGGCACCACCTCGGTCTGCGGCGCCCCCCCCGTGACGTGGACGCGGTTCTCCCCGTCCACGAACACGTTCACCTCGCTGCGCACGCCGAACTCCGGCAGATAAATCCCCGGCTCGACCGAGAAGCAGGTGCGCGGCAGCACGCGCCGCTCCTCGCGCGTCTCCAGGTTGTCCATGTTGGCGCCGTTGCCGTGCGTCTCCTGGCCGATCGAGTGGCCGGTGCGGTGGCAGAAGTACGGGCCGTAACCCGCCTGTTCGATCGCGTCGCGCGCCGCCTGGTCCACCTCCCAGCCCTGCAGCGGTCGGCCCGCCGCGAAGGCGTCGCGCACCTTCCCGATCGCCGCGTCGCGGGCACGCGCCACGATGTTGAAAATAGCGCGGTAACGCGCCGGTACTTCCCTGCCGACGAACGCCGTCCACGTCAGATCGCTGTAGACGGCGCGGGGCCTGTCGCACTTCGCCCACAGGTCGATCAGCACGAAATCGCCTTCGGTGATGAGCGCGTCGGAACCGGCGCCGGGAGCGTAATGCGGGTCGCCGCTGTGCGGGCCGACGGCGCAGATCGGCGGGTGGTCGGTGACCAGGTCGTGCGCCGCGAAGTGGTCGAGGATGCACTGCTGCACCTCGGTCTCGCGCACGCCGCCGCCCTTGCGGACGCGCTCGGCGATGAACGCGAACGCCACGTCGTAGGCCGAGCGCGTGTGCCGGGCCGCCTCCAGGTGCAGCGCCCACTGCTCGTCGTCCCAGCACGCCTCGAACAGCTGCACCAGGTCGCCCGACGGCACCACCTCGACGCCGAAGGAGCGCACCAACTCGACCGTGCCGGCGTCCACGCGCGAGACGTAGGGATTGGCGTTGCGCGGCACGTACTCCATCGCGACGCGCTGGGCGCCCTGCACCAGCGCGCCGACGCCGGCCTCCAGTTCCTGCCAGCGCAGGTACACCTGCTGCCCGCCGGGGAGCGCGTCGAGGGCGTGCGACTCGATGCGGTGAACGAGCTTGCGCGGCTCGCCGCGCGCCGGCACGAAGTAGAACCAGCGGCGCGACAGGATGGCGTCGCCGCCCAGGCCGACCACTCGCCGCGCGAGCACGTTGAGGCCGCGGAAATCGTAGAGGAGCCAGCCGTCGAAGCCGAGCTGCTGCAGGGCGCCCTGCACTGCGGTCAGGTTGAACATGGTGCGTCCGGGGTGCGTGGTCCGTGGTCCGTCGCCCGCCGCTCTCCATTTTCGGACCTGGTGTGTCGGGCGGCAACCGAGGGATCTACGGACCGCCGCCGACGGCTCCGTCGGCGTAGAAGCGCACAGGTCCGGGCCGCCAGGTTGGCTCCGCGACCGGCTCGCCGACGACGACGCGCAGCAGCGCCTCGACGAGGTTGAACATCGCCAGCACTCGCAAGCCGATATACGAGGTCGTCAAACGCGGGTTGATCTCGATGACTGTATCCGCACTGCCGTCGGCCGCCGCACCGAGGACGAGGTCCACGCCGACGTACCCGCGCAGCCCCGGCACCGCCCGCACCGCGCGCAGGCCGAGGGCGGCGGCGCGGCGAGTTAGGTCGGGCGGCAGCGGCACCGTGCCGCCCTCGTAGCGGAACCGGCCGTCGGTGGAGAGATGCTGCGCCGCGGGGGCGAGCGCGATCTGCTGACGCGGGCCGACGAGGAACGCGACGCTCGCCGCCTGCCCCGCGACCAGTGGCTGCAAGAGCATCTCCGCGCCGGGCATCTCGGCCGTCGTGCGCTCCAGGCAGGCGGACAGTTCTTCCCCCCGGGGAACGCAGCACGTCCCCTGGGAGCCCGCTCCGTAGCGCGGCTTGAGCACGGCGGGGAAAGGAGGCAGGGCGCCGCGGACCGGGAAGCAGGGCGGCGTCGGGATGCCTGCGCTCGCCAGGGCGCTGGCCAGTGCCAGCTTGTCCGCGGTCAACTCGACCGCAGCGAGGAGCGAGCCGAGGAGGCGGCCGCCCGCTTCCAACACCCAGCGGCAGCGATCGACGAGGATGCCGTCGAACTCGGGGGCGATGACGAGCGTGTAATCCGCCGCGGCCGCCAGTTCGCGGAACACCTGTTCCGGGTCGCCCGCGCCCGGCAGGGTCACGACCTCGACACCCTCCACGCGGCCCAGGTCCTGCGCGACCGCCGTCAGCATGGCACGGCCCTCGGCGCACAGGGAGGGAGGGAGTGGAGAGGCGAACGGCCGGTGTAAACCGGCTGGTGCGACCGACGTACCAGCCGGCTGACACCGGCCGTTCGCCACGGACAGGGCGGCACAGGTGTATTCGTAGACGAAGACTCGCATTGCAATGGTTTGATGCATACAGCGGCGAAGCCCCGGTGGCGCTCGACACGCGCCCCGGGGCCTCGCTGCTCAACGGGTCAACAAACTCGTGGAACTTGCCGCCCCACCGCGGTTACCTTGGGGTCGGCAGCGGCAGGCCGGACGTCGCCGGCACGCCCGGCGGCGCCGGCAGCACCGGGACCGCCGCAGTCGTCGGGGCTGGGCTCGCGGCCGGGGGCGGCACGGCGAACACGTTGGCCGCCTGACCCGGAGTCGGCAGTACCGGGACTGCGGGGGCCGCCTGCAGCGTCGGGGCCGCCGGCAGGGTCGGGGCAGCCTTCTCTTCGGCCTTCGCCGGGGTGGCCGGCGTCGGCCGCTTCGTCGAGAAGACCAGCACGGTTTCCTTCGCCGGGGCCGCCGCGGCGACCGGCGCGGGCGGAACGCTGTGCCACACCTTCTCCGGCCCGGCCACCTTCGGCAGTACCTGGGGCGGCGGGGCGTCCTCCAGCTTCTCCGGCAACTTCGGGGCGCCTTCCAGCAGGGCCGGCAGCGACGGGGCCTCGGCGGTCGGCAGCAGCGGCAGGCCCGCCGTGTCGTTCTCCGCCGACATCGGGTGCGGTATCGGGTGGGCTCGCTCTCGCAGCACGATGGCCTTGGACCGCTCGCGCTCGTAGTCCGTCGCCGACACCGCCACGCACTGCGGCAGCGGCCCCTCGGAGATCTTCACGTTGTCGTGTTCCATGATCGTGCCCTTGGCGAACTCGTACGTGGCCAGGGAGTTGTTGTACGCCACCACCGCCTGGTACTCGGTGCTCAGCGAGTTGGCGAACTGCCGCTGCGCCTCGAGCAGGAAGTCCGCGGTCGTCTTGCCCGCCACGAACTCCAGGGACCGGGCCTGGACCTGCTCGGCGAACGCCATCCGCTGGGCACGGCGCGCCTTGATCAGACTGTACGACTCGATCACTTCGCGGTACGCCTTGGACAGGAACAGCCGCGCCTTCTCCTCCTCACGCTGCACCGCCAGGAAGCCCTGCGCCAGGGCCAGCCGGGCCCGGCGGACGGCGGCGTACTCGAAGCGATACCCCAGCGGCACGTTGTACACCAGGCCGATGTCCCAGTCGTTGAAGTGCGTCGAGGCGAGGCTGCGCCAGGCGTTGTCCGTCCGGGAGCGCCCCTGGCTCGAGTCGAGGACCTGGCCGTTGCCGTCGAGCCGCGTGCCCAGCCCATCGACGCCGTAGGACATCAGGGCGCGGATGTCGGGCTTGAGGAAGTTCTTCTGCACCATCACGTCGAACTGCAAGGCCTTGAGCTCCTGCCGGGCGGCGACCAGTTCGGGCCGCAGCGTGAGGGCCTCCTCGACGGCGACGTCCCAGTTGGGACAGACGGGGGCGAGCGACGGCGCGTCTACCGGGATCAGCCGGCAGCCGTCCTCGGCCGGCAGGCCGGTCAGGGCGCGGAGGATGCGCTCGGCCTCCAGGACGCGGCCGAGGGCCTGCAGGCGATCGCCACGGAACTGCTCGTACTGGCCGCGCGTCTGGGCGAACTGCGTGATGGCGAATTTTTCGACGCCGGCCTCGAACTTGGCCTTGCTAATGCGCCAGGTCTGGTACGACTGCCGCAGGGCCTGTTCGCTGCTGTAGAGGTTGACGAAGGCGCCGTACAGGTTCCAGTAGGCGATCTCGGTGTTGAGCAGCGTGAAGTTGATCGCCACCCCGAGGGCGGCGCGCGACTGGTCGAAGCGCAGGCGCGAGATCAGGAGGCCCGTCTGGTTCAGGCCGCCGCCGGTGGTCGAGGACGAGTTCTGCAGCCCATTGAGGTGTCCGTTCAGGAAGGCGGAAGCCTCCGGGTGCGAGCGGTTCAACTCGGTGCCGAGTTGCACAGACCGGCTTAACAGTTGGTTGATCTCGGTGCCGGCGCCCTGCCACAGGGGCTGCTCGTAGGTGAGGGCGGCGCGTGGCGTGTACGCCGGGTTGAGGATCGGGAAGCCCCGCGGCGGGTTGTTGAGGAACTGGTACTGATTGTTGAACGTGATGCCCGCGATGCCGCCGCCCGCCAGTTGCTTGACCAGGGTGCTGGCGAAGCGGCCGTTGTCGCCGTTGCTGAACGAGTTGAAGCCCTGGATGGGCTGGTCCTGCACGCCGAAGTTGACGCTGGTGACCCACTTGGCGTCGAAGCGCGCGAGCGAGGCGTCGATGTTCAGGCCGGCGATGGCGGGGTTGAGCGCCAGCACACGGATGCTGTCCGAGTTGAGGAGCTGGAAGCCGCCGGTCGGCAGGGGGGCCTGCAGGTCCTCGTTGATCGCCCCCGGCTGCCGGACGCTCTGGATGCCGGTGCTGCCGTGCTCCAGGGCGATGGCGACGCACTCGTGCAGGGTGACGTAGCGCGGCTTGCGTTCGGGGTCTTCCACCGTCGCCGGCTTGGGCACGTGGCCGGTGACCGGCTCGCTGCCCAGCGTCGGGTCCGTCTCCAGGGTCGGAGGGAGAATGTTCCGCGCGTGGAAATCGTCGAACGACTCCTTGGTGAGGAAGCACCGCTGGGCGCACCCGGTTACCGTGGCGCCTGCCACCGCCAGCATCAAGATCACTGCTTTCCAGCGCATAATGGTTCACCCTGAATGGGATGGACGGCCTCGGAAGGCGACGGTCCCCGAAAGGTCCGAGTGTCTCCGCCGTGATCTGAGCGTCCTCGCGGTCCGACAGCGCACGATCTGATGAGGATGGAAAGTTTATCGGCAGTTCCGGTGAGTCGGTTCAGGGAATATTTTCCGTGCGTGCGGATTCTGCCGGTCGCGCAAGCGAGTCGCGGCAAGGGGGGGGAGATAGGAAACGACGTACGGCTCGTGGGTCAGGATTCCCATCCTGACAGGGGTATGTCAGGATGGGAATCCTGACCCACGGGGTTACGGCGTCTCGCGCTGCCAGCGCGGCGCGATGCTCACGTAGGGCAGCCCGAGGAGGCGCTTGATCCCGGCCCACTCGCCGAGGTCGTTCCCCTCGACGCAGTGGCCGACGTACTGCAGCACGTAGCCAAGGACGAAGAACCCGACGCCCCAGTACCACTGCGCCCACGGCAGCGCGAAGAAGAGGACCACACCCGCGACGGCCAGGGGGATGCCGAGGAGATGGATCCAGAAGTTGAATGGGTGGCGGTGGCGCTCCAGCCAGTTGCGCAAGGCCCGGCGCAACGGGCGCCGCCGGGGGACTGGGGCGGGTGGCGTCTCCAAGGATGCCATGATCGGTTCCCCCCGTTTAGCCGCGGTTCGTGGCCGACTCGCTCCGCGAGTCGGGGGCGGCTGTTGGCCCCCGACTCGCGGAGCGAGTCGGCCACGAACCGCTCCACTCGACCGAAAACAACTCTAAACAGCTCATTCATACCGCAGCGCCTCGATCGGGTCCAGCCGGGAGGCCTTCAGCGCCGGGTAATAGCCGAAAAACACGCCGACGCCGCCCGAGATGAAGAACGTCAGCAGCACGAGCTCCACGTCGATCACCACCGGCCAGCCGACCAGGAACGCCAGCGCCGCCGCGGCGCCGATGCCGAGGCTGATGCCGATCGCGCCGCCCACCAGCGCCAGCACCACCGCCTCGATCAGGAACTGGGTCAGCACGTCGAAGGGCGTGGCGCCGACGGCCATGCGGATGCCGATCTCGCGCGTCCGCTCCGTCACCGAGACCAGCATGATGTTCATGATGCCGATGCCGCCCACCAGCAGTGAGATCGACGCGATGATGGCGATCAGCAGCTGCATCGTCCGCGTCAGGATCACCGCCAACTCCGCCATCTCCTGAACGCTGCTGACGTCGAAGTCTTCCGTCCCAGGCCTGACGCGGTGCTTCGCACGCAGCACGCGCCCGATCTCCTCCTTGGCCCGGTCGATCTGGTCCGGCGCGCGCACCGCCGTCAGGATGATGCTCACGCGCTCCGCGCCGACCAGCTTGCGCTGCAGCGTCGTCAGCGGCAGGAAGATCTGATCGTCCTGGTCGCCGCCGGTCGGCGAGCGGCCCTTGGCGGCGAGCACGCCGATGACGCGCAGCCGCAGCGAGCCGACGCGGACCGTCTGGCCGACCGGGTTAGGCTGGTCGGGGAACAGCTTGTGCCGCACCGTCTGGCCGAGCAGGCACACGGCGGCCTGCTTCTTGACGTCCTCCCGGTCGAAAAAGCGGCCGTGCTCCATGTCCCAGCGGCGGACCTGCTTCATGTCCGGCACGCTGCCGACGAGCATGGTGGCGTAGTTGTGCGTGCGCGTCGAGGCGACGCGCTGCGTGACCTGGACCTCGGCGACGCCGACGAGGAGCGGGCCGAGGCGCTTGCGGACGGCGTTGGCGTCGTCGCTGGTGAGCGGTTTGAGGTCGGCGATGGCGCCGGACTGGGTGTGGGCGCCGGCGCGGATCAGGATCAGGTTCTTGCCGACGTTCTCCAGGCGCTCGTCGAGCTTCTCGCGGGCGCCGCCGCCGGCGGACACCATGGCGATGACGGCACTGATGCCGATGACGATGCCGAGGCTGGTCAGGGTGGAGCGGCCCTTGTGGACGAGCAGGGCGCCGAGGGCGACGCGGACCGCGGACAGAAAACTCATCGCAGGATCTCTTCCTTCACCAGGCGCTGCCGGTCCGCGCCGTTGGCCGGCGCCGCCGCCGGCTGGCCGTTGGTGGCGCGGGGCTCGACCACGTCGCCGACGATCAGGCCGTCGCGCACGGTGACGCGGCGCGGGGCGTGGGCCGCCAAGGCGGGATCGTGGGTGACGATGAGGATGGTCTGGCCCAGGTCGCGGTTGAGGCGCTCGAGTTCGGCGAGGATCTCGGCGCCGGTGTGGGAGTCGAGGTTGCCGGTCGGCTCGTCGGCGAGCACGAGCTGCGGGCAGTTGACCAGCGCCCGGGCGATGGCGACGCGCTGCTGCTGGCCGCCGGAGAGCTGGTTGGGGCGATGGCCGGCACGGTCGGCCAGGCCGACCAGGGCGAGCATCTCCAGGGCACGGCGGCGGCGCTCGCGGGCGCCGGCGCCGGCGTAGAGCAGCGGCACCTCGACGTTCTCGAGGGCCGTCTGGCGCTTGAGGAGGTTGAAGCCCTGGAAGACGAAGCCGAGCTTGCGGTTGCGGAGGTGGGCCAGTTCGGTGCGGCTCATGCGGCTGGTGTCCTGGCCATCGAAGAGATAGCGGCCGGAGGTGGAGCGGTCGAGGCAGCCGATGAGGTTCATCAGCGTGGA
>JBBRPS010000390.1:0-9420 GCA_038227745.1 Gemmatales bacterium
GAGGTTGACACTTTACCCGGTCGTTCAGCCGGCCGTAAAGATTCCACAGATAATGAGTTAACAGCGCCGAAAAGTCGGCGCCGACAGCGCCGAAGTGTCAACCCTGCGCCCGCCCGAAACGGCCAAAGTGAGACGATGCCCAAGTGCCAGGCGAACGGCCGGTGTAAGCCGGCTGGTGGTGCCGACTTACCAGCCGGTGTAAGCCGGCTGGTGGTGCCGACTTACCAGCCGGTGTAACAGGCTATTCGGAAAGTGGTCAGACGTAGTGTCTAACCCCTGAATTCCCAGCGTTTTTCCGCATCAGACGCCATGTCTGGTGGCTTTCCGGATAGCCTGTAAGCCGGCTGGTAGCGCCGACTTACCAGCCGGCTTACGCCGGCCGTTCGCCAGCAGGTGCCTGGTTCCTGCACTAGTAAGTGCGGGGAAGAGGGTCGGCGCGCGCACTTTTTTTCGAGATTCCCGCAGAGTCGCCGCCCGATCTTCAACGCCCATGAGTGGCAACCCGTGGGCCCGGCCTACCCGAGATCTCCGCGCCGGGCCGCCAACGGTTCCCGAAATCCCGGAAACCCTTCGCGCAGGTCACGGGACCACGGCGTCGAGGAGTTCGAGCACCTTGCCCGCCTGGGGCGTGAACCCTGGCAGTGGTTCCTTGAGAGGCAGAGGAACGCAGGAGCGAGCCGGCGGCCCGTCGCGCAGCGACACCCCCACAGACCCCGCCGGGGCCAGCCCGGCGGCTCGCCGACCTTCATTCCTTCCCGTGTCTCTAAATGTGCCTCTCCCTTTCCGCTCCCCCGCCTATTTTTCGGTGGTGTCCGCCGAATGTTGCCGAATTGACGCAAGCCGAAAATGGGTAAAGGGTTGCCCGTTCAGCGCCGAAAAGTCGGCGCTCGCCGAATCCGCAGAAAAACCTGGGATTCCACCGGTTGGCAGCGCTGGCAGGACACCACCTATTTTTCCAGGTCGGCCAGCAATTGCTGGAAATCAGGCCGTGACCGAAGCAACTCAAAGGCCGCGTCGCCCTTGAGGTTTTCACCTTTGTACCCGGCGCCGACCGCCCACTGAAGCGTTTCCATTACCAGGTCGGCAACCATCTTGCGTTGGTTTTTCTCGCCGTGCGTGAGATTGTTTTTGTCATTTCCAACCAGGGGAACACAAAGAGCCAAACTATGGGCAACCCGAAAAAGTTCGACCGGCTGACCGACCGAAAGCGTCCGTTGCTCCAACAGGGCCTTCACCGCATCGGCCGGCCGACCCACCTCCCGCAGGACGCCGGCAAGGAGACTACAATGCGAGCGGAGGGAGGTCCGGTAGTGGCCGGCATCCCGCCCCTTGGCCGGTGCCAAACCGAGTGCCACACGCTGATAGCGAATGGCCTGCTGGAACGCCACGATGGCTTCTTCGCGGCGCCCTTGCTTGGCGAGCGCCATTCCCATACCGCGGAAAGCCATGGCCCTGCCGTTATGAAAGACATAATTATCGGGGTGGGCTCTGGCCCGTTCATCATACAACTTCTCGGCCTTTGCGAACGAGAGGTGGGCGTCTGCAAACTTGCCGGTCTCGCCCTGGAGAATGCCGAGGTTATTAAAACCTTTGGCCAGCCCGAGTTTGAACTCGACGTTGTCCGGGTCGCGTCGCACGAGTTGTTCTTGTAACGTGATGGACTTTGCGTAATAAAGAGCCGCCTCGGCCACACGTTTGTTTTTCTGATGTACGCCCCCGATATTGAGATAAGTCTTGGCAAGGTTCATCTGAAACTTGGCATGCGTTGGGTGGTTCCGGACCAGGCCGTCCAGGATGCCAACAGACTTTTCATAGTATTTGAGCGACTCTTCCGGGCTGCCCAGGTTATCTTTCTGATTGCCGATATTGTGGTAACTCGAGGCGCAGTCAGCCTGAAGATCGATGTCTTGTGGGTTCGCAAGGCTCAACTGCTCCCGGATCCGGAGTGCTTTTTCGTGGAGCGCAAGGGACTCCTGCCGTTCTATCGGACCCAAGAGGTGTCCGGTATGCTCATAGAAGTGAGCCAGCTCTCTTTGAAGGGTGGGATCATTACCCCGTTGTTTGACGAACTCTTGATGGTATTTTACGGCGATCTCAAACATTTTGCGACGCGCGCCCTCGAGCCCCGGCTTGTTAAATAGTTCGCGTTCACTGGTGCGAATAAAGGCGTCCACGGCCGCCCGTGCCCGGCGGAAGCTCTCTTCATAAAGCTTGCGTTGACGGTCGGCCTCATGGAGGTTGGTTTCGGCCCGGGTCCGCTGATGGATGGCTTCTGTCAGGTTCGTGTTTGCCCGGTCTCTTTCCGCGTTGGCCGTGGCCGCATTCGCCACCGCCAACCCCCTTTGCCGTTCGGCGTCCAACCAGAGGCAAGTCAACGCCACCAGGCCACCCGTCACAACCATGACAAGAATCGCTGCCAAAGATGCCACGACCGGGTTGCGTCGGCACCGGCGCCACGTCCGTTCCACAACACTGATGGGGCGTGCCCGGATCGGCTCCCCCATCTGGAAATGACGGAGATCCTCAGCCAGCGCTTCGGCGGTGGCGTAGCGCTTGCCCGGGTCTTTCTGGAGACACTTCAAGCAGATCGTTTCCAGGTCGCGCGGCGTCTTCGGCTGCAGGCGCGACGGCGGCACCGGTTCCTGCGAGCGCACCTGCTCGATCGTCTCCCAGAACGTCGCGCCGTGGAACGGCGGCCGGCCAGTCAGGGCCTCATAGAGGATGGCTCCGAGGGCATAGATGTCGGCGGTGGGGCGAACGGCCCGAGTCTTGCCTTCGGCCTGTTCGGGGGCCATGTAGCTGGGCGTCCCCAGGATCGAGCCGCTGCGCGTCTGGCCGTTCTCGTCGTCGAGCTTCTTGGCCAGGCCGAAGTCGCTGACCTTGAGGGTGCCGTCGGCGGTCAGGAGGACGTTGGCGGGCTTCAGATCGCGGTGGATGATACCGGCCTGGTGGGCGGCGTGCAGCGCCCGCGCCAGGACTTCGACCAACCGGGCGGCCTCGCGCGGCGGCTGCGGCGTGGCGCGGAGTCTCAGGTTCAGGCTGCCGCCGGGGCAAAACTCCAGAGAGAAGAAGGGGCGGCCGTCGTACTCGCCGACCTCATGGATCTGCACGATGTTCGGGTGCTGCAGCCGCGCCACCGCCTCCGCTTCCGTGCGGAAGCGCTCCAGGTCGGTGCCGCTGGCGTGGGCGCCGAGGATCATCTTGAGGGCGACCAGGCGCTTGAGCCCGGTCTGGCGGGCCCGGTAGACGATGCCCATGCCGCCCCGACCCAGCACACTCAGGATTTCGTAGCCCTCGACCGCCGGCAAGGGGCCTTCTTCCGGCGGGGCCTCGTTCCACGGCCCCGTGCGGAGGAGGGCCTCGAAGGAGGTGAGCGCCGCGATTTCCTGCTTGAGCAGGGGCAACAGCTCGGGGCAGGTGCGGCACAACTCCTCGAGATCGACCGTCTCTCCGTGCTTGCGGCGTTCTTCCCACATTTGTACCAGGTCGCCGAGGCGCGTGTCCGCGGACATGGGGTGTCTCTCCAGGAGGGCTTGGCATTCGCGGAGGCGGAAGCCGATGTCGGCTCAGCCCCTTTCAGGAGGCGGGGCGTTCGCCTTTCAGGACGGCGTGGAGTTTCAGACGAGCGGAACGCCAACGGTTATAAACGGTCTTCACCGTTATCCCCAGGAGTCGGGCGGCGTCTTCCTGGCGCAACCCGTGGTAGTAGAGGAGGTCGAACACCACCCGCTCGCCCTCTGGCAGTTTCTCCACCTGCTCGTGGAACTCGCGCCACTCCGCCAGGCCGCTGGGCTCGTACGTCTCGTCCGCGCGCTCGTAGGGTTTGGCTTCCGCACCCTCGTTCGCCGGGTTGCTGGCGTGGTTGGCCCCCAGGCCCTCCGGCCCCTCGTAGTGCCGCGCCAGGTCGATCAGCTGCCGGCGGAGATGCGTGGCGGCCAGCGCGAAAAACTCCCGGACCGAGGCCGGGGCGACTTCGCGCAGGGCGCGGGGGAATCGCTCCATGATCCGGTGCAGCACGTCGCCGGTATCCTCCCAGCGCCGGACACCGGGGAAGGCCCGCAGCTTGTTGTGCGCCAGCCGCTCCAACCGCTGGTACGCATAGGCGATCAGGTCTTCGAGCGCGGCGGCATCGCCTTCTCGGAGCCGGGCGAGGCAGCGCTCGATCTGGAGCGTGGTTTGCGAAGAGTCGGCCATGAAGAGGGCTTCCAAATAAGTACGCCCGTGGGCCACGACGGGGCGGCAACCGCCGGGCCCCGACCAGTCTCGACTTTAGCCAGGCGCGGGAGTAATGTAAAGGAGTTTACTTTTTCCTTTCCGGTGCGGCGGCCCGTTCTCGCTTGAGAGAGTAGGGGAGACGGTGGTGCGGCCCCTGGCTCTCTCGGGCATTCGAGGGCGGACGAGCTAGAGGAGATAAGGGGTCGGGTCTTTCCCCCCTAATTCGGATCGCGTAAAGAGTCCCGACGCCGGTTCGCGTCCGGCTCGGTGCTGCCGGCGACTGGCGGTCGCTGCTCAGCAGGGTGGATCGAGGGTGCAGCGAAGCGCTGGCAGTACGTTTCAGGAATGGCGACTGCGCGTCGATCGCCCTCCCAGAAGAGGTAACGCCGATGACAATTGTCCGCGTTTCGAGGAAGTAGTGTCGCCGTCTGTTTCGGGGGAAGGTACGCCTGTGCTGTTCCCCTTTCACCTATCCTCATACGAAAGCCCCACTGATGAAGAGCAGAAGATTGCCCCTGGGTATTGTGGCCGTGCTGATCGGCCTGCTCGCTTCCGGCTTGCGCCCGACCGCGGAGGCAGGACAGAAGAAAACGACACCTCCTCGCGGCGAGAAAAAGGACTTCTTCATCCTCCCGATCGACGCCGTCGGTCGTCCCGAGAGGCTGAAGAAACTCAAGGCCGTCCGCTTCAACGCGAAGGTCTCCTTCGCCATCGCCACGAACGTCAACGACATCACGATCATGTGGTGCTGGGAGCCGAAAATCCGGATCCGCTGCGAGGAAATTGTCCCCCGGAAGGACGACCTGGAAAAGGCGCTGGACCTGCTCCAGCGCAGCGGCAAAACCGAGGACGCGAACGTCAGGAGAGTGCAAGAGGCCGTCCGGGAAGTGGTCGATAAGGTGATCGCCCAGACCAAGGAAGCGTGCCGGCTCGATGCCAGGCTGGCCCGTCAGTATTACGACGAAACCCGGTTATTGCTCGGCAAGCGCGACTACAGGCCCTTCTTCGATGACCCCATCCTGATCGTCGAGGGCAACGAAGTTTTCACCCTTTTCCATAAACGCCTCTCTCTCCCTCTGAAAGAGGGCAAGCAGGCCACCCAGACGCGGAATTTGTTTTTCGCGCTGTCGGTGAGTAATGTAATCCCCCTGAAACAGCATAAGTTTCAGATCGAAGACGGCAAGGAGGAAATGGTCAAGGGGAGGGAGTGCAGGCAGTTCAAAGTCCAGGGTATCCAGGGCGTGAAGCTGGCGTTCTTTTTCGACAAGCAAACGAACCTGCTCGCGAAAATCGCCCACGAGGGGCGCGACCCCGCGGGCGGCGTCCTGACCAAGAAGGAAGTCCTTTGGGAGCATTTCTTCTCCGACTACCGAGAGGCCGAGGGGATCAAACAGTGGTGGAAGCTGGAAATCCAGACCGGCGGCCGGCCCTTCGCGACCTTCGAGGTGCGCGACGTCCAGTACTTCGATGAGATGCCCCCGGAGCTGCGGCGGCCCGACGAGAATGTGGCCGCGAAAGAGGCCGCCGCCACCGAAACCAAGGCAGCCGAATTCCTCGCCAAGGCCAAGCAGGCGCTCGAGGCCAAGAATGTAAGCTTGGCGCGGGTTCGGCTCCAAAACATTGTCGCGGAGTACGGGAACACACAAGCCGCGAAAGAGGCGCGGACCTTGCTGAAGAGTTTGTCCAAATAGTTAGCGATCGGCCAACCATGCGAAAGGTATGGCAGAAAACAAGGATAAGCAAAGGAGTGGGGAACCTTTGCTTGCGTGCCACCTTTGCTTGCGAGAGGGTGTCAGCGCGTCTTCCGCCCTGGTGCAGGCGTGGCACCGGGCCTGTGAGCAGGCTGGTCGGGGGTAACCCGGTCCACGTTTCTGCGAGCGCCCCTCGGGTTACGCCGTGGTCAGGCGAGCGGCGACAGAAAACAGGCTGTAGGACGGGTCTCCTGACCCGTCCTGCTCGCGGGCAGGACGGGTCAGGAGACCCGTCCTACGGGGAGGGTTTTTCCCGCCGCTCGCCTTACGATTCCTGCTGCGAGGGCGTGCGAATCCCTTTTTCTCATTTTGCAGTGGCGGCCGGACGCCCCTGGGGTATAATCTCTATCCACCACCCCGATGACTCAAGGACGCGTCACCGGGGCGAGACGACTGCTTCACCTGCGAGGAAAGGAGTCCTCCGTGCCCCACTTCCCCCCTCTGACGCTCCCCCTCAGCGCCTCAGCAACGGCGTCGTGGCCGGGCTGCGGCAGGCGCGCAGAGCCGAGGCCAGGATTGCCGTCCCTTGAGCCCATGGCCGCGTAATTCGTTTCTCTTCTCCCCAAAGACCAAGGAGGGTCTGTCATGCTCCATCAGACGGAGTCCAAGTTCCAGACCTGGCGGGCGCTGGCCGTCTTCGAGGACGGCGCCGAGTGCCTGCTGTTCGTCGGCCGCTCCACCACCCACGTCCGGGCGGCCTACGCGGTGGCGTGCGCGGAGGTGCTGGACGAGGAGGAACACGCCCGCGTCCGCGAGGTGAAGTTGCAGTCCTGGCGGGGGGCGGCGGACCAGGGCCGCTGGGTACTCATGGGCACCCTCCCCGTCCCGAGCCGCAAGCCCGCCGTCCTGGAAAGCACTCTCGTCGGTGCGGGGCCGGCGCTGCTGCCGTTCCGCAGGCCGGCGGACGCCGCTCCCTTCACCAGCGGCGCCGAGACCGGGCCGAGGGCTGTGGCCACCTGACCGCCAGGCCAGGGTGTAACCCGCCCCGCCGCCGTGGCGGCACCGCCGGGCAGGATGGCCCGACGGGGCGGGTTCATTTCCTTCCCCCTTTACAGGAGGTATCCGGGGATGAAGCTGCGTTACTTCGTGATCGATGCGTCCGGGCAGTTGCGCAAGGCGTCGCAGGCGGCGGTGCGGGGTCTCTGGGAGGCGCGGCGGGGTGCCAACGCCCTCGCCGGCCCGGCCGACAACGAACTCCGCCTGGTGAGTGTCGTGTGCAACGCGGACCTGCTCCCCCGGAAGCTCTACGTGCTGCGCCTGCCCCTGGTCGCCGGGGTCTTCACCGAGGAGAGCTACCTGACGCTGCACGCCTTCGGCCGGCCCGACTGTGTCACGCCGGCCGAACTGGTGCGGCATCACACGGCCGGCTGGCCGCCCGACTTCTTCCGACAACTGGCGGTCGCGCTCGACGTGCCGACAACCGCGCTGGACGTACCGCTGGGTGTCGGCGGCCCGCTGCTGCTGGCGGCCGCCTTCCGGGTCACGCTGCAACAGGCCCTCCGCTATCTCCGCTGAGTCCTCGGGCGTCGGTGGGCGGCCGGGGAGCCGGGCGGCTGTCTGGACACCGGCACGCCTTTTGCCCTCTCCTGCTCCTTGCCTGCTCACGGTGGGCAGGCCACCCCGCTTCGGGGCCGCGCTGCGACTCGTTGCCGCTCCCGGCACCTCGAAGCCATCCCTACGGCAGGGAGTCGGCGATGCGTCACACTACGGCTGTCGCGAGGCAGTTCCGCCCCCAAGAGATTGCCTTCCCGGGACGGCCTCTGCGGTCAATCGGGTCCCCTCAGCGGCCAGCCGGTGGAGCAGGCCTGATCGGCTGGTTGCGGAACGCCCTGTTCCTCCTGCTGCACCTGAGCCCCCTGGCGATCCTGTGGACCGGGACGGACGCGCGCGCCTTGCTCCTGTGCGGGGCCTGTTACCTCCTGCAGATGGCGGGCATCACCGCCGGCTACCACCGCTACTTCTCCCACCGCTCCTACAAGACCGGCCGGGCGTTCCAGTTCGTGCTGGCCTGGCTGGGGTGCAGCGCCGCGCAGAAGGGGCCGCTGTGGTGGGCCGCGCACCACCGACACCACCACCGTACCTCGGACTCCCCCGAGGACCTGCATTCGCCGGTCACCCACAGTTTCTGGCGGTCGCACGTCGGCTGGATCCTCGACCCGGACGCCGACGCGACGGACGGGCGGGCGGTGCGCGACCTGGACCGCTACCCCGAACTGCGCTGGCTGGACCGCCACCATTGGGTGCCGCCGCTGGCGCTGGCCGGGCTGTGTTCCCTCATCGGCGGCTGGAGCGGCCTGGTGTGGGGGTTCCTCGTCAGCACTATCCTGTGCTACCACGCGACCTTCACGGTGAACTCGCTCTGCCATCTCTTCGGGGGGCGGCGGTACGCGACGGCCGACGCGAGCCGGAACAACCTCTTCGTGGCCCTGATCACGCTGGGGGAGGGCTGGCACAACAACCACCACCACTACCAGAGCTCGGCGAACCAGGGCTTCTTCTGGTGGGAGATCGACGTCAGCTACTACCTCATCCGCCTGCTGGCGTGCGTGGGCCTCGTCTGGGGCGTGCGTCGGCCGCCGCGGGCCAAGGTGCTGGCCTGAGGGCCGGCGATTCATTCGCCGGCGCCGCCGAGATCTCTACCCTTGCCAGCGCCACTTGCTATAATAGCAGTTGTTGGGCCTAGCGGGCCGGGCCGTTGCCGAGGTGTCGAAGCCGCCATCTCCCCATCTCCCTCCCTCTTATCCCAGAAGCATTCGGCACCTTTCGGTGGGATGGCGTGTGGCCCGACGTGGGCCGTGGCGCTACCTGCCGGTTTTTCTGAGGAGGCCCTCCATGGGCAGGAAGTTGTACGTCGGGAATCTGACTTACGGTGTGACCGACAGCGCCCTCGAACAGATGTTCGCCGCGCACGGCACGGTCGAGTCGGCGCAGGTCATCATGGACCGCGACACGGGCCGCTCGAAAGGGTTCGGCTTCGTGGAGATGAAGACCGACCAGGAGGCTCAGGCCGCCATCGCGGCCATGAACGGCAAGGAGGTGGACGGCCGCGCCCTCACCGTCAACGAGGCCAAGCCTCGTGAGGACCGTGGCGGGGGCGGCAGTCGCGGCGGCTCCGGCGGCGGGGGCCGCGGCGGCTACGGCGGCGGCGGCGGCGGCGGCGGTGGCGGTGGTGGTGGCCGCCGGTATTGAACCGACAGTCGCGGCGGGACCGCGAGCTGGCCGCCCTGCAACTCGAGGAGGTGGGGGCCCCGCTCTGACAGCATTCGCAGCAGCCCCGGCAGGCCACACAGCGCCTGCCGGGGCTGCTGTTTGCGCCCGCTCCCTCACACGCTCGCGATTGGCGTGGACTTGCGGCCCGGTTTGGGCTGGCGCAGCTCCCGGTGCGTTACGCCCAGGGCCTCCAGCACGGGGCCGTACACCTCGTGCAGGAAAATATCCTCATCGAAGATGCCCA
>JBBRPS010000391.1:0-9403 GCA_038227745.1 Gemmatales bacterium
CCCGTCGCCACGTCCCAGACGGCCACGTGGTCCGTGGTGCTGCTGGCGAACGGGTTCTCCGACCAGGTGACGAGGAGCCGCCCGTCCGGGGAGATGGTGACGCTTTACGCGAGTCCTTCTCCAGCAATGGCTTGTGTCGAAATGCGCGGCTGGCGGGGTGGCCCCGGCTACCCCGCCAGCCGCGCATTTCGACACAAGGTCAAGGTATACAAGCTCTTCCGTAGAGCGTCACCATTTATCCCAACGGCCTGGTGCCGGTGCCGGAGTACGTCTGGCCCCGGGACGTGGAGCTGCCGAAGGAGTGCGTGGACGGTGCCTTCAAGTATCTCAAGGACATGCAGGCGATCCACGCGGGCCAGGACAAGGCGAAGCACGTCGAGGACGCGGCACAGAACGTGGCCTAAGCCAGCTCGTCGAGGTAATCCTCTATCATCCGCTTCAATCTCCCGCGAAGCCGGTCCCCCTCCCGCGATTTACGACCAAAGCGGACGAACGGAGACCAGAGCATGAAAACCGTCAGCCGACAGTTCCTGTCGCTTACGGCTCGTCACGCCCCGGACACGGTAGGTAATCAAGTTGGGTCCGTCTACACGCACACTGCACGCCTGGACGAGTCCGATGGATTTGTGGCCCCTAATGGACAGGTAGTATGTCAGGCTGGCGTCTTCCACGAAGACGGATGCGATAGCCACCAGGGCGGGGAAATTGCCACTGGCGGCCCCGTTGAACAGGCTGCGGCAGTGAACAAGATGGGTGTGTGTGGCCTGTCCCGCCTGCTCGATCCGGTCTTCCGCTTGGGATAGATCGGTCAACACCTCCACGGCCCATTGCGGGTCCGAGAAGTCGCCGCCGAGGGTGAGCCACCAGGCTGCACGTCCGTTGAACAGCAGACCGCACCGGCAACGGTCCCGCTGCATGTACGTCTGGAGTTGGCCAACGTGACCGGCCAGGTCTTCCTCTTCACGTTTGGTTTCGAGGATCGCCACCGTCACGATGGGCCGGAAGCGGTCATCAAGGACGTTACTGTTCGCGAAACCGGCCATGTCCATCGACCGCTCTTCGACCTCCAGGCGGATGTACTCTTGCAACCCCGCCGCCCGCCTACAGCCCTCCCGCAGAAACCAGATCAGGCCCTGACGTACACGCTCCTCCGGCGTGATCCGGTACAGCCGCTCGCGGACGGGACAACGCACGAACGTCTCGCCGTCGCCGTCCTCGGTGGTGAGGGGAGCGGACAATTCCGCCCCGAGGTAGCGGAAACAGGCGACCAGAAGAGTAGGCACACTCGCTACTCCTCGGCGAGGTATTCCAGGACGGGGTCGATCACAACACGCTGCCAGGCGTCCTCGGCGGCGTCGGTCAGAACCGTATCATGCCCCTCCAGCTCATCGGCGTACATGTTGAGCACGTCGTCCCGGAAGCCCGACCCCTGGCCATAGCGTTTCTGCACGTTCACCCAGAACGGATTGTTGTGATCCTGCGGGGCCAGGGCCGTGTCGTGCAGGTAGGTCTGCATGAGGGCGCCGACCTCCCGCACCATGTTCTCGAACGAGGCGTCGATGCGGGTCTCCAGGACGGCCAGCAACTCCCGCAGATCGGAGTCCGGCGGAGACGTGTTCCGCACGCTGCGGACGATTTCCAGCACAGCTTCTTTCTGTCGGGAGACGGCGGTCCGGACCAGCTGCTCGGTGATCGGCACAGCGTCGTAGTAGATGTCGATGGTCTTGGGCGGGTAGTACCCGAACCGATTGTTCGTCGCCCTCAGCCACCCCGCCAGCCTGCTCCCAGGGCCTTCCCAGTTCCGCCGGTAGAGTTCCATGAACCGATCGGCGTTGGCGAGAGTGATATGCCGGTGCTCGGTGATTTTCGACCGAGCCTGACGAACGAGAGCTTCTTCGGCCGGATTGAGACCCTTACCATCGCAAATCTTCTGGAAGCTGTCACTGATCTGATTGACCCGCTCCCACGCCCGATCATCCCGGAGCTGAATGGCGGCGAAAATCTGTTTCCAGGCTTCCTCACGGTCGAAGGTGACTTCCTTCGGCTCACTGTCCCCCCGCCGCTTCCAGTCCAACCCAGCCCGCTCGAAGTGCTGCAACGGGTCATAGAACATGACGTTCAGACCCTTGATGCCCAGGCTCGACAGCGTTCCGTCGATCTGGCTGCGAAGGAGCTTGATCCCGATGTCACGATCCCCGACCGGCCCCTGTCCGCCCACTTTGTTCTCCGGCTCGCTGTCTCGTGGCAGGACCATCAGGGTGAACTTCGAGAGGATCATGTGAGCTTCGGGCGTGATGTGGCGTTGCAACATGGGGGCCACATTGGTCGGTGCGGTCCCGAAGCCCTCGGCGAGGATGCAGAATGCTGTCTTGTCCTGACGGATGTACTTGTCCAGGTCCGGACGGTTGAACTGCACCGCGTCCACGCCCTTCGTATCCACGACGGACTCGACCTGGGCCATCTGCGGCGTCAGCAACTTCGACTCAACCCGGAGGATGATCCGGCGGGGGATCGACACCGTTTCGAGCCGTGCCAGGTTGAGGTCGTCGAACGTCTTCTTGATCCAGGCCCGGGGGTCCGTCTCGGTGGCCGGGCACGCAAGTTCGGTGAGCGTCCGGCCGTCCAGCTTGGCCAAGGCCATCACTCGTGCCTGGTACTGCTCGTAGCCGCTGGCCGGGAATTGACGGGCCAGAATGATCTCCTCGTCGTCCTCTCGTTTATCAGCCTCGCGGAGCTTCACCACGTTCCGCACAGCACGGAGGAGTTCTTGCGGGAAGCTCAACTGGTCTGCCGCCTTCTGTTCTTCGCTCGTGCTGTCGGGATACACCCGTTTCCAGCTTGTCAGGCAGAAGTCCGCGATGATCCGCTCCACTTCCTTGGGCGGGTAGGGGTCGATCTTGAATTCGGTCTTGTCGGCTGGCGTGACAACCACCTCGCAGAGCGTGGTGAAACCGGAGCCCGTCGCCATCAGGTCTTCCGTCACCTCGACGGGTTTCTCTACCCCCTTGACCGTCTTCTTCTTCTCACGATCAGCGGTGAGCCCGACAAGGTGGCAGATAGCCGTCGTCTTCCCCACGAACACCTGGCCGATGAACACGAGGCGGTGCCGCTTGGTGCCGAGCAGCTCCGCCAGATCAGCCATGTCCGACCGTAGATCGGCCAGGGCACTCTTCCGCATCTGGTCCAGAATGTTTTTCGGTGCTTTCCGCTGGGCAAGTTCGGCGTCAATCTCGCCGATCAGGTCCGTGGACCGTTTCAAGCGTGCAGGACGCTCGCCTTCGGCTTTCTCTTGGTGTGCAACGTCGTTCATCGGAGAGGGCCTCTGCCGACCTACTCAGGGCGTTTTTCAGTAAACAGCCGCTCAAGTCGGAATCTCTTTAGGCTAGCAACTTTCCGGAAATCGACAATTACTGGTCATCCGATCAGGTAGGCGACTCGTCTTCTGCGGCCCTGGCGTAATCGCGGATCGTCTCTCGTAGTTCCGCCATCCAGGCGGCGTGGCGGTCGGCTTCTCCCTGGACCCGTTCCAGGTACTCAGCCTCCAGATCCTCTTGCCGCTGCTCGCGCAGCTTGCCGAAAAGCCGCCGGATCAGCTGTCTCGCGCGCTTGCGGGCGGTCTCGACGGCCTTCAACTCCTCACGGTGTCGTTCTTTCTCCCGCTGGTATTGCTCCAGCAGGTCGGGTCGCATGATGCGGAGGAGGGCTTCCTCGACCGCCTGGCCAATGGGCTGCGGGCCTTTCTCGGACACGAGCCACAGTCTATCACGTCGAATGGGGCAGGCCTGGCGGCCACTTTACCGACGCGAAGACCGGGGCGGTTATCCTTGACTTGACTGGCCAGATCGAATAAGATTGGAAATTATATTCGACGGGAGGGCAAGCTCCATTGAAGGCGGAAGCCGGTGACAAGGTTCGCGTGAAGGTCGGGGCGCATACCGGCGAGCGTGGCGTTGTTGATTCCGTGGACGGTGAAAAACTCCTTGTCCGACTGGAGGAGTCGGGGACGAAGGTGCGCCTCCCGGCCGACCAGGTCACGAATTTCAGTCTCGCCGCACGGAAGGCCTGGGTGACCGGCCCTGACCGTGGCGTCGGGCGTCGGAAAGGGACAAAGATTCGCGACAGGGTGACCGTCACGTTTCGCATCGACCGGGACCTCTGGGAGGAGTTCATGAAGCAGGTGGAGGCCGGACGCATCGAGGACCGCAACTCGATCGTCAATAGCTGGTTCCGGGAGAAACTGGCCGAGTTTGGTGATGGGGGGCGGCAGGACTGATGCCGAAAAAAGTGACCGTGGACCAGAGGAACGACATCCTCCGGATGCTCGCCCAGGGGCAGGACCGCGATACCATCGCCGTCGCCGTCGGCGTGAGTGGTGGTGACGCTCTACGCTTCTCCTTGAGGGCCAATTGCTTGCGGCGTAATTGTAGCGACGGGGCGGGGCGGCCCCTTCCACAGCCGGTCGGGCACTGTGGCGGAGGTCCTTCCGGCCTCCCCTTTTCCGCCCGCGCTCCCGGGGCCGTCAGAATGCCAAGTTGAATTTGCGCTCCGGGCCGAGGTAAAGGAAGTTACAACGGTTGAGCACGTCGCGCCCGATAATGCCGTGTACCTCTTCCTCCGGTACGAAATCGTCTGAGGCGATCACGTGGACGCTCGGGATGTAGAGGGAGCCTCCCCCCGAGACGAGCGTCAGACTCACGTCGTACTGCTCGCAAATGTGGGGCTGATCGGGCCGCGTGGAGGGCGTGCGTACCGGGATCTGCGCGAAGGGCTGAGGGGATAAGGGGGCGCAGCTCGATTGACAATGGTTTGTCAATCGAGCTGCGTCCCCTGGTATATCGGTTTTAAGGAAAAGAATAACCCTTCCAGCTTATCCCACCCGGAATGCTGGTCTTCTCATCGCCTGGCCACCACAGCCGCCTCCCCCAAGCAGGGATGCCTGATCCTGGCAAGGTTCCGCCAGTGGTTGCTGCCTCGAGCGCTGTTTCTTCGTAATCTGGCACAGCGATTGCCCCTCTTTCCCAGAGCCCAGCTCGTGTAGCGGAAAAGGACCGGCATGAATACTCTTGCGAAGGCATTCGGGATAGCATTGATCGGCGTGTTCGGCGGGGTGTTCGGGGCGGCCGTCGGCACTTTCCTTGGCGTCATGGCGAACTTGTGGGCGTATGATCCCACGGTTCCAGGAGAGCTTCTCGTCGCGCAGCGGACGGGGGCGGTGCTCGGGGCGGCCCTGGCCATGGTCGTCGCCGTGGCAATCTACCTCCGTATGAAGAAGCACCTGCCCGGGGGCAAGGAGGCCGAGGGGCCGTGACCGAACTGGGCAATTCCGCGCTTTGTCGGCAGAGGTAAACTCCGCCGTAGTCCTGTCCCTTTCCCCCGGGTTGGACTCAGCCTCGGTCACCGGCCGTGCGTCTCCTTGAGGCTCGTCAGGAAAGAAATCAAATCGACGAACTCGTCTTCGGTGAGGCGCCGCTCCAGGCCATCGGGCATCGTGCTCACTGCTTGCCGCTGCAGCGCCTCGACGTCGGCCCTGGCGAGGACGTGCTTCTGCGCCTGGTTGTCCACGAGGGTGACGGACGTGTCGGTGTCGGCGACCTTGACGCCGCTGACGATCTTGCCGTTTTTCAGCACGGCGGCGACCGTCTCGAAGCTCGGCGCGACGGTGCGGCTCGGCTCCAGGATCGACTCGACGATGTACGCCTTGGCGAAGCGGCTGCCCAGGCCGGTCAGCTCGGGGCCGACGCGCTCGCCCTGGTCGCCGACGCGGTGGCACTTGACGCACTGGGACTTCTCGGCGTTGAGGAAGACCTCGCGGCCGCGCGCCGGGTTGCCGGCGCGGGTCAGGGCCGCCAGGGTGAGCCGCTCGTGGTCCGGCGTCGCCCCTTTGCGGCGGAAGCGGAGCTGCATCTCGGCCGCCCCCTTCGCCCCGGTGAGTTGCACGAGTACGCGGTTGCGTCCCTTCGTCAGCGCCGCCTCGAAGCGGTCGGGGTACGGCCCGGCCACCCCCGGCCGGTCGCGCCGGTACACGACCTTGCCGTTCAGCCAGACGGTCGCCCGCCCCGAACCGGCGGTGAAGAATTCGACCCGTGCGGGTTCGGCGACGGCGATCTCGCTGTACCCGAGCCAGGCGCTGTCCGCGTCCTTCACCGGGCCGAAGCGGGCGCGCGCGTCGAGGCCCGCGGACAGGACGAGGCGCCAGCCCGCCGCGGCGCCTTTCCCGGTGGGGAGGGATTCGCCGCCGGCCAGCCTGGGGACGAGGGCGGCCGCGATCCGCACGTCCAGCGGCCCACGGACGTACCACCCCAGGACGGTGCCGCTGCTGCAATGGAGGTCGGCGAAGGCGCGCTCGACCTCCTGCCGCCGGCTCGCGACAAGGCCCTCCCGCGCGGCCCACCCCGCCAGGGCCCTGGCCACGGCGGCGAGGATCTCCGCGGAGGGGTTGCGCCGGCCCACTTCGATCACGGCGGAGACGTGCTCCGGCCCGCCCATCTCGCCGAGACACTCCAGTGCCGTCAGGACCGTTTCCCGGTCGGCGAGGGCGGCGACCACAACGGGGACTGCCTTCGGCACGCGAAGGCGCCGCAGTGCCTCCAAACACGACCGGCGGACCTCGGCATCGGGATCGCGGGCGCGCTTGAGGAGTTGCTCCGCCGCGGCGCGGACCGTGAGCTTTCCAGCCGCCTGCGCCGCGGCGCTGCGGACGCGCGGGTCGGAGTCGTCGAGGAGCTTGCGGATTGGCCCATCCGCCTCTGCGACTTTCAGGTTCGCCAGGGCTTCCAGGGCCGAGGCCCGCACCTGGGCGGAGGCGGAGGTCAGCTTGTGCAGGAGGAGCGGCGCGGCCGTGCGCGACTGCCGCCTCCCCAGCGCCCGCAGCAGTTCGGCGAGGACCGGGCCGTCCTCGACCGCCTCCGCCGCGCCCAGAAGTCCGGCGCTGCCCGCGGCGTCCTGTCCCTGCGCGAAGAGGGAGACAGCGAGCAGCCGGTTGACCGTGGCCTGGTCTCGGTCGCGCAGGACGCGCTCGAAGTGCGGACGGCCCTCGGCGGCGGGGCGATCGCGCAGGGCGTTGAGGATGGCGGCCACGCCGTCCGCATCGCGTTCCTCTTGCAGCCACCGGGCGAGCGTCGGCACTTGCGCCGGGACCTTCTCGCGCAGCATGCGGCGCAGGACGTCACGCCGCACCGGCCGGTCTGCGTCCGCCAGGACACGGTCCAGCGCCTGCGCGATCATCTCGGTTCGCTCCCACGCGCGGCTGTGGGCCGGGCGCGGCGGCGGGCGGAAGCCCCAGTAGGTCCACGGGGCGGCCGGCTTCTTGTAGACGCGCGTCAGGGCGTCGGCGTACTCGCGGCGCCGGGACGAGTCTTTTCCCCGCCGCAGACGCTCGATCAAGCCATCGGCCACTTGCGTATCGTACCGGCCCGCGACGGTACGGAGGGCGATGGCCCGGAACGGTTCGCCGCCCGGCTCATCGAGGAGCTTCAGGACGGCCGGCCAGTTGCCGGCCTGGCGTAAGGTCCACTGGGCGGCGTGGGCGAGGGCGGCATCCGGCTGCTTCAGGTTGGCGCGCAGCCAGGCGGGGGCGTCGGACCAGCGCAGGCGTCCCAGGGCGAGGACCACTTCGAGCTGCACGCGCGGGTCGCGCCCGGCCAGCCCGGCGAAGCGCGCGGCGAGGGCCGCGTCTCCGGGACCGGCGTCGAGGCGTTCGCGCACGAAAACCGGGTCGGTGAGGTCGGCGAGGGCGCGGACGGCCTGCGCGCGCACGCGCGGATCGGGGTCGGCCTTCGCCAGGGAGAAAAGCCTCTCGACTCCGGACGTGCCCTCGATGTGTGCGAGGATCCAGACGGCGTGCAGCCGCCCGCGGACGCCGAGCCGCTTCTCCTTCAGCGCCTCGACCACCGCGGCCAACCCGTCGCGCCCGCCGCCTTCCAGGGTGTCCTGCACCCCGCAGCGCTCGTGGTAACTGTCCGAATCGAGCCGGGCCAGGGTGGCATCCCGGCCGACCGTTCCTTCCTTGCCCTTCGCGGGGGGAGTCGGGCGTTCGCCTCCTTTGTCGAGGTAGCGGACCTGGTAAATCCGTCCGCGGCCGCGGCGCGGACGCTGGCCGTCCGCCCAGTCCGCGATGAAGAGCGAGCCGTCGCGGCCGACGACGAGGTCCGTCGGCTTGAAGCCGTAAGGGTCGTTCGGGGCGCCGGCCGCGAAGTCAATCTCCTTGAGCGGCCCGAAGGAAGCGCCGCGGCGCTCCGGACGGTAGCGGACCACCGCCCGGCCCCACTCGCAGAAGAACAGGTTGCCGCGGTACTCGGCCGGGAACTGCCGTTCGAGGTAGCACACGCCGCCGGCCGAGGAGCCGAGGCCGAGGTCGGCCAGCGGCGGCACGGCCTCGTCCGGGCGCTCGTAATAGAGGTACGGGTAACCGTGGTCGGCGCCGAAGAAGCTGTGGCAGACGCGCACCTTGTAGTCGCCGCCGTCGTTCTCGTTGTCGCGCACGAAGACGTTCAGCTCCGCGTCGAGGGCCACATCGTAGATGTTACGCAGGCCGGTGGCGAAGACGTGCAGGTCGCGGCCGTCGGGGCGGCAGCGCAGGATGCCGCCGCCTTCGAGCACCAGGCGGTCGCCCTCCGGCCGCGTCACGCTGCTGCCGCGGTCGCCCAGGGCCAGGTACAGCCAGCCGTCGTGGCCGGCGACGACGCCGTTGGCGTTGTGCAGGCGGATCTGGTCCTTCTCGGGCGGCAGGCCGAGTCCGGTCAAAAGGTCGCGGCGCTCGTCGGCCTTGCCGGTGCCCTTCGTGTCGCGCAGGGCCGTCAGGTAGGGCGCGTGCATGACGTAGACCGTGCCGCGGTGGTAGGCCAGTCCCTGGATCGAGTTGAACCCGGAGGCGAACACGGTCGCCCGGTCCGCGTGGCCGTCGCCGTCGGTGTCCTCGACGAGACGGATCTCGTCGCGGCGTTCGAGGCCGGTGCCGAGCCCCGTCATGTAATCGATGGCCACGAAGAGCGAGCGCGGTCGGGGGCCGAGGGCGATGACCGAGGGGTATTCGATCAACGGGTCGCAGGCGAACAGGGTGGCCTTGAAGCCGGCCGGCACCTGCAGCGGCGGGAAGCGCTTCTCGGTCTTCGGGCCGGCCGGCACCGCCTCGGGCCCCGAGCGGGAGAGCGGCGCCAGCAGCAACAGCCCGCAGGCCCCCAGGATGAATCCGCGGACAGGAAGGCGTTTCATGATGGCCCCGATACGAACTGGGCCCCGCGCCCGTCGGACAGGGCGGCGGCCTCGGTGGTGTGGCTTCGAGGAAGCAGGGCACGGACCAGTATAGTCGGGGGGGGGTGTCGAGTGTGCCTGTTTTTTCCCGGTGTAGCAGCCGTTGGGCACGGCAAGCTTTTCAGGGGACTCGCGATGGTCGCCCGGCGGCGTA
>JBBRPS010000392.1:0-9384 GCA_038227745.1 Gemmatales bacterium
CCCTCCACCACTACGCCCTGGTCAAAAAGGGCCGCCTGGTCCCGGTCAGCACCTATGACTGGACCCGGCCACCCGGCCCGGGCAACCGCCAGCTCTACTGGTTCGGCGAGGTCACCGGGCCGGGGCAGGTGGACCTGCGGCGGGGCTTCCTCATGCCGTACATGGAGTCGAACGCCGCCGTCCAGCGCTGCCCGAACTTCGACCTGGGGAGCTTCACCCTGCGCTTCGGGGGCGCGACGAGCGGCTACGGCTACAACTACGTCTACCTCGGCCCGGGCTTCAACACGCGGGGCCTGCCCCCGGCCTACCGGCTCACGGACGTGGCCTCGACCTCGCAGACGGTGGCATTCGCCGACAGCGGGCGGGTAAACTGGTGGACCTATCCACAGCCGGCACTGGAGGAGAACTACTACCTCGACCCGCCCTCGAACGGCTACCCGACGGTCCACTTCCGCCACAGCGGGACTGCCAACGTCCTGTTCCTCGATGGCCACGTCGAGAACCTCACCCCCGTGGACAACCCCCTGCCGGCCTACTGGCCGCCGGCGGCAGCAGACCTGCGTCGGCGCGCCGGCCTGTACGACCTGGGAGCCACCGACGAACTGTACGACCGGCAGTGAGGCTCGCCGGCGGAGAGGCCCATGTAGACCCGCACTCGAACCTGGTTCAGGAGACTCGCCATGAAGACGAAGTTCACGTTGCTGTGCGCCGTCGCCCTCACGCTCGCCGCCAGCGCGACCGCCGGGGACGCCGCCAAGAAGGAGCAGGACCGGCTCCAGGGCACCTGGGTGGTCGTCGCCGCCGAGCGGGAGGGCCGCCCCCTGGACCGCATCAAGGGCGGCAAGCTGATCGTCACGGGGAGCAACTTCACCATCGAGACGGCCAGCGGCGCGACGTTGAAGGGGGACTTGATGCTGGACCCGGCCAAGAAGCCCAGGCAGATGGACCTGACGCACACCGCGGGGGCGCTGCGCGACCAGACGTGGAAGGCCATCCACCAGCTGGACGGCGACGACCTGAAGATCTGCTACGCGGAGGCCGACTCGGGCAAGGACCGGCCCACGGAGTTCACCACCGCCCAGGGGTCTGGCCGGCTGCTGACGATCCTCAAGCGGGAGAAGCCCTGACACGGCCAGGCGGCCGCACAGGCGCGTAGTGAATGGAGGTGCGGCGCGATACTCAAGGGGTCGCTCCATCTGCCGGCGCGAGAGGAACCCGGGGGGCGGCATCCGGGAATGCCCCGGCCGCCCTCTCCCTGTGGCCGCCCGGGACATGATATAACAGTAGCCGACCGGCTGCGGTGGGTCAACGGCCCGCACGCCGTGGCCTCCCCCACTCGCACACCGACGCTCTGGGCCGGTGACAGCGGCGGTCAGCGCCGCCGCCGACAAGCCCCAAGCCCCGGCGGGCCAGACGGTCCCGCAGCCGCTGCCGCGCCCGCCCGGGGCGTCCGGGCCGCCTCCCCGAGGCGCGTCCTGCCCCGACGCCGGACCCACCCCGTCACCCCTGCGCGGCCGGTCCGCCCACTGGGAGCGTCGCGTGCCCGTTCGTTCGGCCCAGGGAGTCGGCCAGCCGCAAGGTGTCCTCGCCGTCCTGGGCGCGGTCGAAGCGGTGCTCGTACACCTTGCGGCCGAAGGCGTAGAACAGGGCGGGCGTCACCACCTGGTCCAGCAGCGTCGAGACGAGCAGGCCGCCGATCACCACGACCGCCAGCGGGTGCAGGATCTCCTTGCCCGTCTGCCCGGCCCCCAGCGCCAGCGGCACCAGGCCGATGATCGCCACCCCGGCCGTCATCAGCACCGGGGCCAGCCGCTCCAGCGTCCCGCGCACGATCAGCTGCTCGTCGAACTTCTCCCCCTCGTGCTTCATCAGGTGGATGTAGTGCGAGATCATCATGATGCCGTTGCGGCTGACGATCCCCGTCAGCGTGATGAACCCGACCCAGTGCGCCACCGACAGGCTGGTCGCCCGCAGCCACACCGAGGGCCACTCCCACCACGGCGCGGCCGCCAGCTGCGCCCCGTCCGGGCGGTTGACCAGCAGCAGCGCCACCACCGAGCCGAGGGCCGCCAGCGGCACGTTGGCCAGCACCTGCAGGGCCGCCCGCCACGACTCCAGCGCCTTGCATAGCAGCAGGAACACGCCCAGCAGGGCCAGCGCGCCGAGGACCAGCAGGCGCAGGTTGGCCTCTTGCCGGGCCTGGAACTGCCCGCCGTACTCGACGTGGTAGCCGCCCGGCCGCCGGTGCAGTTCCGCCTCCAGGGGGACGGCCCGCGCGCGGATGTCCTCAACCACGGAAGCCAGATCGCGGCCCGCGACGTTGCAGGCGACGACGACGCGCCGCTGCACGTTCTCCCGGTTCAGGGCGTTCGGCCCGGTGGTCTCCAGCACGCGGACCACCTGCTCCAGGGCCACCTTGCGGCCCGAGGGGGTGTCCAGGATGGTCGAGCCGATGACCGCCGGGTCGCTGCGCGACCGCTCATCGAACCACACCACCAACTCGAAGCGGCGCTCCCCGTCCAGCACCTCGGACACCACCCGGCCCTTGTACGCCGTCTCCAGCAGCCGGGCGACGTCGCCGGGGGCCAGGCCGTAGTCCTTGGCCTGGTCCCGCCGCACCTCCAGCCGCAGCTGGGACACCTCGACCTGCGGCTCGATCTGCAGGTCCACCACGCCGGGCACGGCGCGCATCCGGTCGTGCAGGTCCTGGGCCGCGTCGCGCAGCACGCGCAGGTCCGGCCCGAACACCTTGACGGCGATCTGGGCGCGGGTGCCCGACATGAGGTGGTCCAGCCGGTGCGAGATCGGCTGGCCGACGTTGGCCTTCACGCCCGGCAGCCCGGCCGCCCGCTCGCGCAGGTCGGCCAGGACTTCCTCCCGGGGCCGGCCGACCCGCTCGACGCCGAGACCGTGCAGCCCGGGCACCATGCGCAGCAGGGCGTGGCCCAGGCCCGGCCGGGGCCGCTCGTGTTCCGCCAGGCGCACGTCCAGTTCGGAGGAGTGGACGCCCTCGGCGTGTTCGTCCATCTCCGCCCGCCCGGTCCGGCGGGACACGGACAGGACCTCGGGCACCTGCAGCAGCAGGTCCTCCATCCGCCGGCCGAGCCGGCTGCTCTCGCGCAGGCTGGTCCCGGGCTCCGCCTGGGCGCTCACGGTCACCGTGCCCTCGTTGAAGGGCGGCAGGAAGTCGCCGCCCATCCCGGCCACACCGGCGACCGCCAGCGCGGCCAGGGCGGCCGTGACGCCGAGGATGGCACGCGGGTGGCGCAGCGCGAATCGCACCAGGCGGGCGTCGAGCCACTTCAGGCCGCGCAGTAGCAGGGGGTCGCCCCGGTGCTCCAGGAAGCGGGCGCGCGGCAGCAGGTAGGAGGCCAGCACCGGCGTCACGGTCAGCGACACCAGCAGCGAGGCCGCCAGTGAGACGACGTAGGCCAGGCCGAGCGGCGCGAACATGCGGCCCTCCAGCCCGGACAGGCCGAACAGCGGCAGGGCCACCAGGCAAACGATCAGCGTCGCGTAGACGATGCTGTTGCGGACCTCGCTGGAGGCCAGGAAGACCACCTTCAGCGGCGGGTCGGGGGCCGCCTTGAGGCGGTTCTCCTTGAGGCGGCGGAAGATGTTCTCCACGTCCACGATGGCGTCGTCCACTAGCTCGCCCACCGCCACGGCCAGGCCGCCCAGGGTCATCGTGTTCACCGACACCCCGAAGGCGTGGAAGACCAGGAAGGTGACGAGGACGGACAGCGGCAGGGCGGTCAGGGTGATGAAGCTGGTGCGCAGGTCCCAGAGGAACACGAACAGGATGACCAGCACCCACAGGGCACCGTCCCGGATGGCCTCCTCGACGTTGGACACCGCCGCGCGGATGAAGTCGGCCTGGCGGAAGACGTGCCGCTCCAGCCGCGCCCACGGCGGCAGGTCCTGCTCGAACTGGTCCAGCGCCCGGTCGATCTCGCGGTCCAGGACGAGGGTGTCGGCGTGGGGCTGCTTCTGCACCGTGAGGATGACGGCCGGCCCCCCGACCTCACGGACGCGGACGCTGCCGTCGCCGCGCGGCACCGGCCCGCCGAAGCGCACGTCGGCCACGTCCTTGATAAGGACGGCCCGGGGGGCGCGCCAGACGACGGGGGTGTCCCCCACGTCCTTGAGGCTCAGGCTGCGGCCGCTGATGCGGATCAGCGACTCCTTGGACGGCCGCTGCATGACGCCGCCGCCGGCGACCGCGTTGGCCTTCGCCGCCGCCTCGGTCAGCTGCTCCAGGGTCACGTCGTAGGCCAGCAGGCGCTCGGGCGAGGTCATCACCTGGTACTGCTTGAGGACGCCGCCCATGACCGTCACCTGGGCCACGCCCGCGACCGCCAGCAGGCGGTTGCGCAGCGTGAACTCGGCCAGGGTGCGCAGCTCCATCGCCTGGCGCAGCCTCTCCTGGGGGTCCGTGGCCTCTGCGACGGGCCGCAGGGCCAGGATCACGATCTCGCCCATGATCGAGGAGATGGGGGCGAGGGCCGGGTTGACGTCCCGGGGCAGGTGTTCGCGGGCCAGCTGGAGCTTCTCGGTGACCACCTGGCGGTCTTTGTAAATGTCGGTGCCCCAGTCGAACTCGACCCAGACGATGGACAGGCCGGGGGCCGAGGACGAGCGCACCCGGCGGACCCCGGTGGCCCCGTTTAGCAGGTATTCGATGGGCCGGGTGACCAGCACCTCGACTTCTTCGGGGGCCAGCCCGGGGGCCTCGGTCATGACCGTCACGGTGGGGCGGTTCAGGTCCGGGAACACATCGACCGGCAGCCGGCTCGCCTCGTAGACGCCGTACAGGCCCACCGCCAGGGCCGCCGCCAGCACGAGCAGGCGGTTCTTGAGGGAGAACGCGATGACGCGGTTGAGCATGGGTCTTCCTACCGGAGGGAGGCGTAAGCGTTCTGCAGATCGGCGACGCCCCGGACAGCCACCGGCTCGCCCTCGGCCAGCCCCGCGACGACCTCGACGAGGCGGTCGTCGGCCCTGCCGGTCTGCACCGGGCGGCGCTCGAACGTGCCGTCGGCCCGGCGCACGAACAGGTAGGCCGCCGCCCCGTCGCGCAGGACGGCGTCCACGGGGACGGCCAGCGTGGGAGAGGACTCGGAGAGGACGAGGCTCAGCCGGGCCATCATCCACAGGAGCAGGGGCGTCTTGGGGACGGCCTTGAGCGTCGCCCAGACCGCGACGGTGCGGCCGCCCTCGCCGACCGACGAGGCGCTGCGGTCCAGGACGGCCTCGCCGACGAAACCCGGGTCGGCCACCAGTCGCACGCGGCCGCGCTGGCCGAGGCGCAGCGCCGGCAGGTGTCGCTCGGGGACGTGGACGCGCAGGACGGGGGCGGACAGGTCGTGGACCTCGAACAGCGGCTCTTCGGCCTTGACGGCCTGGCCAAGGGCGGCGCGGAAGCGGACCACGACGCCGCCGATGGGGGCGCGGACCGGGACGGCGTCCACCAATTTCCGCTTCTCCAGCAGGCCCTGCAGCTGCTCGCCAGACAGTCCTATGTCCCGGAGCTTTCGCCGCAGGCCGTCCCGGCGCTGGCGGGTCGCGACCAGGGCGCTCTCCGCCTCGCGCACCGCGCGGGCGGAGACGGCACCGCCGCCCAGGGGCCGCAGCCGCTTGAGTGTCTCGTCCAGCAGCCGCGCCTGCCGGTCGCTGCGCAGCAGGTCCAGCTGGGCGGCGTGCAACTCCAGGCTGTCCACCTCCGCGAGGAGGTCGCCCGCCTTGACCGCCTGGTCTCGGTCCACCGCGATCCGCCGCAGCGTCCCCGCCAGGCGGGACGTGACGACGGCCCGCCCGGACGGCGGCAGGTCCACAACGGCGGGGAGCGTGACCACCTCGGCCACCGGCCGCCGCCCGGCCGGCTCGACGCGCAGGCCGCTGGCCCGCTCCGCCTCCGGGCTGAGGCGGAGGACGCCCTGGGCGAAGAAGGACGCCAGCTCATGGCTGCCGGCGGTCACCACGCGGTCTCCCGGGTAGAGGCCCGTGGTCCGGCTCACCTGGACGTCGTCGCCGCGCTGCCCCTCCACCACCACGTTCTGCCGGCGGTACTGGCCCGTCGCCAGTTCGACCAGGACGAAGCGTTCGGCCCCCTCGCCGGCCAGGGCGTCGGCCGGGACCAGCAGGCCCTTGCGGGCGGCCGGGATGTGGACGGACGCCTGCCCGGCCATGCCCGGCCGCGCCCGCCCCTGGGGGTTGTCTAACTCGGCCCACACCGTCCCCAGGTGGGTCTGCGGGTCGAGGTAGTGCCCCTTGACCTGGACCGCGCACAGCCAGACGCCGTCGGGGCCAGGCCCGGGGGCGGCCGGCAGCCGCACGGACACCGCCTGCCCGGCCCGCACGCGGTGCAGGTCCTTCTCCAGGACGGCGACGCGCACCCACACGCGCGACGTGTCCACGACCTCCAGCAGGTGCTGCGCCGGCTCGATCACCTGGCCCACGGCGACGTCGATGTGGTCCACGACGCCCGCGATGGGGCTGCGCACGGGCAGCGTGCGCAGCGGCCTGGGGGCGGCGTCCTTCAGGAGCCGCTCCAGGGCCGGCCCGGGGACCCCCAGCGCGCGGAGCTTGGCGCGGGCGATGTCCAGGGCGTCGAGGTCCTGGCGGTGGGCCGCCCGCGCCTCGTGCAGGGTCTTCTCGGCGACACTGCCGCCCCTGTAGCCGGCCTCCAGCCCCTCCAGGTTCTTGCCGGACAGGCCGGCCTCGTTGCGGGCGTCGAGCAGCTCGCGCTGCAGGTCCACCAGCTCCAGGCTCTCGACCTCGACCAGGGTCTGGTCCGGGGAGACCGGGTCGCCCGGGCGGACGCGGACGGCCGCGACCTTGCCGCCCAGGCGCGCGGTGACGAAGGCGTGCCGCTGCCAGGGGGCGACGACCGTGGCCGGCGCGGCCACCCGGTCCTCCAGGGCGACGGGGGCCACCTCAGCGAGGCGTACGTCGAGGGCCGTGCGCGCTTCAGCCGCCAGGATCACGCCGTTCACGCGGCCCGCCTCGTCCCTGGTGAGCGTGGCCCCCCGGGTGGGCAGGGCCTGGTGCCCCTCGTGCGCCCACAGCAGAGCGGCCCCGGCGGTCGTCAGGGCCAGCAACGCCACCGCCCTGGCCGTGGTGAACGGCCTCAAAAATACACTTCTCCAGATGCGGGAGATCATGGTAGCCTCGTCGTGTCGTCGCCAGGCGACAGCCCCGGCCGCCCGGGCTCGGGATCAGGCTGGCGGGCGACGTCCCCCAGACCCGGGTCGGCGCGGGGTTTTCCGAAAGAGTCGGAGCGGGCGGGATGACCGGCGTCACCCCAGCCGGAGTCCGACAGTCCGGGCGGGGGTGTCCCCGCCCGGACCCGGCACTTCACGGCGGGGCGCTGAGTCCGGGCCGAGCCCGGGCTCGCACCCCGCCGGGGTCACCTCCCACCCTCCTTGGCCTTGGGGTGGTCGTGGCCGGCGTGCCGGATCATCTCGCGGCACTCCCTGGCGCAGTCGCGGCACGCCCGGGCACAGCGCGCCATGTGCTTGTCGTCCATGTGCTTCTCGCAGGCGGCCGCGCAGACGTCGCACGCCTTGGCGCACGTCTCGCAAACCTGGACCGCCAGCGGGCCGTGCCGGGAGACGATCCTGGCGGCGGCGGCGCAGAACTCGGCGCAGTCGGCGCACGTCCCCAGGGTCTTCAGATGGTCCTTCTTGCCCTGGGCCACCAGGTGGGCGCAGTGGTGGGCGCACGACTCGCACTCCCTCATGCAGTCGGCACACGCCTTGGCGCACTTGTCGGCGTGGCCGCCGTGGTGGGCCTTCTTCTCCCCGCCGGCCTTGTCGCCGGCGCGGGCGTCCGCCACGGCCAGGCCGGCCAGCCCGAGCAGGGCCGCCCCCAGCGCCACCGTCAGGATCCGTCGGTTCATGATGCATCTCCTCGTCGTGAAACACGTTGCCGGGCAGCCCGCACCACGCGGGCCGACCCGCTCCCGTCCGTCCCTGGAACCATCGCTCCCTCTTACGCCTCTCGCTCTGCTCCGGGGCGTCAGCGCCCGCCGGGGGCGTCAGCCCTCCCCCGGCGGGCAGTCGTCCGGGGTCAGGACTGCGGCCTGGCCGTGAACGTGCCGGACGGCCCCTCCAGCCGCGCCGGCCGGTAGCCGGCCTTCTCGATGGCCTCCCACAGGGCCTTGGGCGCGGGGGCCTGCTGGGGCTTCGGGGCGACCGTCAGGCGGGACGCCGGCACGTCGGCCTTCACCTCCGCCACGCCCGGCACCTGCTGCAGCCGGGCGGCGATCCTCTTGGCGCAGCCCGCGCAGTGCATGTCCTCGACGGTGATCGTCGTGACCACCGGGGGGACCGCTCGCAGGGCATGCCCCAGGGCCAGGGCGGTCAGGACCGCCAGGCCGACGACCTTGCTCGTTCTCCGCATCGCGTACTCCTTTCAGGAACAGGGACCGTCCGGCGCGCGTCCGGGCGCGCCGGTCACTTCTTGACGTAGTCACCGGGCTCTTTGACCTCCCCGGGCCGCTCCCGCGCCGCGCGGACGAACTCGTCGATGCACGGCGGGCAGCAAAACTGGTACGTCCGGCCGCCCACGACCCAGGTGCAGGCCGGGTCGGCCTTCGTCCGCGTCACGGGGCAGATCCGGTCGCCGGGCCGGGGGTTCACGTCGTGGACGGTCCGGAACCCCTCGTACTTCCGCGCGGCGGTCGTGCCGCCGTTGGCCGCGATGTCGGCCTCCGTGTAGAGGCCACCCGGGTTCCGGTACAGCGGCCCCTGGTCGGGCTCGGCCGCCTCCTTGCCGTGCGCGGGCCGGGGCACGGTGAATTCCACGGAGAACCGCTCACCAGCGATGGCGAGGGCGGGCACCGTGACCACCAGGGACTTGCCCCACAGCCCCCGGGGCAGATGGCCGACGAACCGCGAAGTCTTCCCGTCCGCGTCGCCGGGCTGGGGCGCGGGCAGCAAAAGGACGGGGGCGTCCCCGGCCCCGCCCTCGGCCCGAACCCGGGCCGGCAGCGTCTGGGATTCGACCTCCAGCACCTGGCCCACGTCGCGCCCCAGCGTGTAGAGCTTGAGGAGCCCGCCCTTCTCCAGGACCGCCTCGACGTGGTAGCGGTCCTCCTGGCCGAGCGAGACGATGAGGCCGCCGTGCGCCGCCGGCCGGTGGCCGTGGTCCCCGTCGTCCGCCGCCTCCCGGCGGCCGAGGTGGCCGGCGGCGTAGAAGGTCAGCGCCGCCAGGCCCACGCCGAGGGCCACGCCGCCGACCGTGCGCCACCGGCGACCCCTCCTGGGGGCCGGCCCGCGGGCTCGCTCGGTGCGGCGCGGTCGCTTGGCCATGACGGCTCCTCTCGCCGGCTGCGGCCGCCGGCGCGGGGAAAGCCCGCGCGGCAGAGCCACCGGCCCGGCC
>JBBRPS010000393.1:0-9378 GCA_038227745.1 Gemmatales bacterium
CTCGGCGCCGCTTTGGCTCTTTCTTTCCCTCTGGCCGGGCCGCGGGACTACGAAAGAAAGACCGAAAGCGGCGCCGAGCGCCGCACTCCAAAGCGCGCCCCCCGCTACACCCCAATGCAAAGCGCTCTAAACGAGCACGCTTTAGCCATGCGGGACCCAGTAATTGAGGGAGGTTGAGGGTGAGAACCGCTCGAACGCAATCTGTGTTCATCTGTGTTTATCTGTGGCTCATTCTCCTGCCGGGCTGCCAGCGGGGCTCACCGGCCCCGCCCGCGCCCGGACAGCCCCGGGCGGAGGCGACTGTGTCGGGGGTGCGGGTCGTGCGGCCCGAGCGGAAGACGGTCAGCCGCGTGATCCAGCAGCCCGGCTTCAACATCGAGCCGTTCGAGGAGACGCCGCTGTACGCCCGCGTCAGTGGCTACGTCGGCAAGTGGCACGCGGACCTCGGCGACCCCGTCAAGAAGGACCAGGTGCTGGCGGAGCTGCACATCCCGGAGATGGAGGTGGACGTCAAGCAGAAGGACGCGGCGATCCGGCAGGCGGAGGCCCAGATCACGCAGGCCCGCGCCGCCGTCCTCGGGGCCGAGGCCCAGCTCGCGCGGTCGAAATCGCAGTACGGCCGCCTGTCGCGCCTCGGGCAGGGCGGCGTTCTCGACAAGGAGAGTATCGAGGAGATGCGCCTGGGCTACGAGGCGTCCAAGGCCGGGATGGAGAAGGCCAGGGCCGACGTGACCGCGGCAGAAGCCCACCTGGAGGTCGCCAAGGCCAACCGCGATTACTCCCGGACCATGCTCCAGTACACGAAGATCAAGGCTCCTTACGCCGGCGTGGTGACCGCGCGGCACGTCAACACGGGCGACTTCGTCCAGCCGGCCGGCACCGGGGCGAAGGCGCAGCCGCTCTACGTCGTCAGCCAGCTCGATCCGGTGCGGGTCTTCGTCAACGTGCCGGGGGCGGACGCCGCCTGGGTGCGGGACGGCGATCCGGTCACGCTCCAGCTGCAGGGCGCGGGCGGGGCGGTGTTTCACCACAAGGTGACGCGGAACGCGCGCTCCCTCAACCCTCAGGCCCGCACGCTGCGGACCGAGATCGACCTGCCCAATCCAGACGGGAAACTGCTGCCGGGGATGTATGTGCAGGCCTTCATGACGGTGCGTCACGAGAAAGCCTGGACGCTGCCGGCGGCGGCCGTGCTGACGGAGGGGGACCAGACTTTCTGCTACCGGGTGGTGGAGGGCAAGGCGGTTCGCACTCCCTTGCAGATCGGGCTGAAGGGGGACAGTCTGGTCGAGGTACTCAAGAAACAGGTGCGGCCGTCCCCGGGCGCCGAGCCGCGGTGGGAAGACTTCAGCGGCGCCGAGGAGGTCGTCGGGAGCGACGCGGCCGCGCTGAGTGACGGGCAGCCGGTACGCAAGGCGGAGGCGCCAAAGTGATCGGCGCGGGAAGCACGGGCATCGGGGCAAGGGGGAACGTTGGGGCGCAGGACAGGGGTTACTCCGGTCTTGCCGACTTTTCATTGCGCAGGAGAGGCCGGGCTGCCGATGAGGAATGGAGGGAGTCGCAACGATGAGCCCGGGGAGGTCCTTCCATGTCCGCGCTCGTCCGGCGAAGATGGTCAGCCCCGGTGCTCCTGGCCTTGAGCGCGGCCTGGGTGGGCATCGCCGGGTCACAAGTCGCCGCCCAGGCGCGGCTGGGTCCCGCCGTCTCCACGCCAACCCCTGAGACGCCGCCGTGCCCCTTCCCCGCGCCCGCCCCGACGCCCTCCGACCGCCCCCTGCCCATCAACCTGCCCACGGCCCTGCAACTCGCCAACGTCCGGCCGCTCGACGTGGCCGTCGCCTCCCAGCGCATCCAGCTCGCCCTCGGCCAGCTCCGGCTGGCGAACGCCTTGTGGCTGCCGACCGTCTACCTGGGGGCGGACTACTTCCGGCACGATGGGCAGCTGCAGGACGTGGTCGGAAACGTCTTCGGCACCAGCAAGTCGTCCTTCCTCCTCGGGGCCGGGCCGTCCGCCGTCTTCGCCCTCTCCGACGCGATCTTCGGCCCTCTGGCCGCACGGCAGGTCCTGCGTGCCCGCGAGTCGGCGCTGCAGACGGCCCAGAACGACAGCCTCCTCGCCGTGGCCGAGGCGTACTTCAACGTGCAGCAGGCCCGCGGCGAGCTGGCCGGGGCGGAGGACGTGGCCCGCCGGGCCGAGGACGTCGTCCGGCGTACGAAGCAACTCGCCCCCGGGCTAGTCCCAGAGCTGGAAGTGGTCCGGGCGCGCGCCCAGGCGGGCCGCAGCCGTCAGGCGGTCCAGGCGGCGCGCGAGCGCTGGCGCCTCGCCAGCGCCGACCTGGCGCGCGTCCTGCGGCTCGACCCCACGGCGGTGGCGGAACCGCTGGAGCCGCCGCACCTGCGCGTCACGCTCGTCGCCGCCGACCGGCCCCTCGACGACCTGATCCAGGTGGGGCTGACCACGCGCCCCGAGCTGGCCACGCAGCAGGCGCTCGTCCGGGCAACGCTGGAACAGCTGCGCCTGGAGAAGATCCGCCCGCTGGTGCCCAGCATTCTCCTGCGCGGCGCCTCGACGCCGGTGACCGGGACCCTGGCCGGCGGCCTGTTCGGCGGCGGCACCAACAGCAGCCTGTCGAACTTCAGCGCCCGCCAGGACTGGGACGTGCAGGTGCTGTGGGAACTGCGGAACCTGGGTTTCGCCAATCGGGCGCTGGTGCAGCAGCGCCGCGCCGAGAACCGCCTGGCGGAGCTGGAGCTGTTCCGCACCCAGGACCGCATCGCGGCGGAGGTCGCCCAGGCCCACGCCCAGGCGCAGTCGGCGGCAGCCCGCGCGACCGAGGCGGAGGCCGAACTGCGCGACGCGCTGGAGTCCGCCGAGAAGAACTTGCAGGGCCTGGGCCAGACGAAGGCCGCCGGCGGCCTGCTGCTCCTGGTGATCCGGCCGCAGGAGGTGGTGGCCGCCGTCCAGGCCCTGGCGCAGGCCTACGCCGACTTCTACGGCGCCGTCGCCGACTACGACCGCGCCCAGTTCCGCCTCTACCACGCCCTGGGCCACCCCGCGCAGGCGGTGGCCGGAGAGGGGCTCGGCTGTCCGCCCGCGCCTGCCGAGGACACACCGCGCCCGGGCCTGTCTCAGGCCGCGCCTCCGCCGTGACTCCTCCGAATGTTCTTTCGCGCTGGGCGTGGTACAATTCTCCTGCACGGACACCCTCCCCCGCGAGCGCCGGACCAGCGTTCCCGCGGCAGGGGCCGGGGTGGTGGAATGGCAGACACACAGGTCTTAGGAGCCTGAGGTCGAAAGACCGTGCGGGTTCAAGTCCCGCCCCCGGCACTGGCGAAGTAGGACAGCAAGCCCGCCCCCTATTCCTCATCCCCTCCGCCCCCCCACAGCCCGTTTTGCCCGGATCACCGCTTGCGGCGTCTCCCCAGACGGCGTATGCTCAGTTGTCGAATTGTCTCTCGTGCGTTCTGAAGGTTTGCAGGAGATCCCCTTGGGCCAGGGCCGGCTCGTCCCTCTCGGGCAATGGTGCCGCGGAGAATGATGCCCTACTCACTGGCCATCCTGTGGCGCGACCGCAGCCGCTACCTGCCCGCCGTGCTGGCCGTCACCTTCAGCGCCGTGCTCATCGCCGTGCAGTGCGGCCTGGTCCTCGGCCTGCTTATCTGTACCTCTGTCCCCATCGACCACGCGGGCGCCGACATCTGGGTCATCACCAGCGACGCCGCCAGCATGCCGCAGACCTATCCCATCCCCGACCTCTGGGCGCTGCGCGTCGCCCGCCAGCCGGAGGTCGTGCGTACCGAGACATACCTCCTCGGCGCCGGCTCCTGGCACAAGCCGAACCAGGGCAGCGCCGAGCTGTGCTACCTCATCGGCTCGCGCCTCGACGCCGGCAGCCTCGGCGTCGTCCGCGAACTGTCGCCGGACGTGCGCGCCCGCCTCGCCGAGCCGGGCGCCGTCGTCGTGGACGAGTGGGACCTGGAGAACCTCGGGCTGAGCAAGGGCGTCGGTGAGCACGCCGAGCTGAACGGCCGGCGCGTCCGCGTGGTCGGCACCGTGCGCGGCTTCCAGGGCCACAACTTCATCTACGTCTTCTGCTCTCTGGAAACGGCACGGATGCTGATGCCGGAGTTCATGCAGCACCCGGAGATGACGATGTGCGTGCTGGCCCGCTGCAAGGATCCCGCCGACGCGCCCGCGGTGGTCGAGCGCCTGCGCCGGCTCCACCCGGACATGGGCGTCTACACCCGTGCGGAGCTGTCGCGGCGCGTGCAGATGTACTGGCTGTTCCGCTCGACGGGTGGCACGGTCATGCTCTGCACGATCTCGCTGGCCCTGCTCGTCGGCCTGGTCGTGACCAGCCAGACGCTGTACGCCGCGGTGCTGGCCTCGCTCCGGGAGTACGCGGTCCTGGACGCGATGGGCATCCCGCGCTGGCGGCTGATCGTGCTGACGCTGGCGAAGTCCTTCTGGATCGGGGCCTTCGGGATTTTGCTCGCCTTCCCGGTGGTCCTCGTGCTGAGCTGGGCCGCCCTGCTGATGCGCACGCGCGTCCTGCTGCCCGTCGAGATGCTGCTCGTCACCGCCGCCCTGACGATGGGCATGGCGCTGGTGTCGGGGATCTCGGCGCTGCGGCCGCTGCGCCAGGTCGAGCCGGCGACGCTGCTGCGGTAAACTTCAAGGGGGAGGGTGCGCTTCGTGGCGGGTGAAGGGCCGAATCTTCAGGGGATCGACCTGACGCGCTCGTTCGGCAGCGGCGAAACGCTGACGCCCGTGCTGCGCGGCATCTCCCTCGACCTGTACCCCGGCCGCTTCTACCTCATCATGGGGCCGTCGGGCTGCGGCAAATCGACGCTGCTGGCCGTCCTGTCCGGGCTGCTGCGGCCGGACGGCGGCCGGGTACTGGCCCTGGGGCGCGACCTCTGGGAGATGCCGGAGCGGGAGAGGCGGCAGTTCCGCCTGGAGCACTTCGGCTTCATCTTCCAGGGCTACAACCTCTTTCCCACGCTGACGGCGCGGGAGCAGCTGGAGATGGTGCTGCGCTGGGGCGAAGGGGCGCCGCCGCGGGAGGCGCGCCGCCGGGTGGCCGACATCTTGAACGCGCTGGGCCTGGGGCGCAAGGCCGACCTGCTGCCGGCGCAGCTGTCCGGCGGCGAGAAGCAGCGCGTGGCCATCGGCCGGGCGCTCCTCAAGAAGCCGGCGTTCTGCTTCGCCGACGAGCCGACCAGCGCCCTCGACTGGGCGCACGGCCGGCACGTCGTCGAACTGCTCCACGCGGCCACGCGACAGCAGGGGGCGACGGTCCTGGCGGTGGCGCACGACCCGCGCCTGGCCCAGTACGCCGACACGGTTTTCCACCTGGACGATGGCCGGCTGTCCGAGCCGGAAGCGCCCGCCGCGGTGGCCGGGAGGTGACGCGCCGATGAGTGACAAACGCCGCCCGTACCGCTGGCTCCTGGCCCTGGGCCTGCTCGCCCTGGCCGTCACCGCGACCGGCATGCTCCGCCTGTTCAGCCAGTCCCCGCCCGGGCAACTTTCCCCCGGCGCCCCGGGCGCATCGACACCGGTGCGCGGGCCGGGTGTGGTCTGCTTCGGCCGGGTCGATGTGCTGCACGGCCCCGCGGCGCTGGCGCCACTCCAGCCCGGGCGTGTGGTCAAGATCGTGGTGCGCGAGAACGAGGCCGTCGTCGCGGGGGCGCCGCTCCTCGTCCTCGATGACGCCCTCGTCCGGCCCCGCCTCAAGGAGGCTCGCGCGGGCGTGAAGGCGGCGAAGGCGCAGCTGGCGAAGGCGGAAGTCCTGCCGGCGCAGTACGGGGCGAAGCTGGCGCAGCAACAGTCCGCCATCGCCGCGTTCGGGCAGCGCGTCGCCGGCGCTAACGACATGCTCCAGCTCAAACAGAAGCTGCGCAAGGAGAAACAGATCAGCGCCGAGGAACTGGCGGCGGCGCAGGCCCAGTGGAAAGAAATGCAGGCCCTGCGCGACGTCGAGGAGAAGAAGCTGGAGGAGCTGAAGCTGTACGACCCGCAGCTCGACGTGCGGGCGGCGCAGGCGGAAGTGGACCGGGTGGAAGCGAAGCTCGCGGAGGCGGAGCACGCCCTGGCGGAATGCACCCTCAAGGCACCCGAGGCGGGCACGGTGCTGCGCCTCCTGGCGGCGCCCGGCGATGTGGTCGGCGGCCCCGCCCCGCGGCCGGCCCTGTTCTTCGCGGCGGACGGGCCGCGCGTCGTCCGCACCGAAGTCGAGCAGGAATTTGCCGACCAGGTTGTTCTCGGGCAGAGCGTGTCTGTCGAGGACGAGGCGAACGCGAAGGCCCTCGCCGCCGGCAAGGTGACCGCGTTGTCCGGTTGGTTCACGCCGAGGCGCCTGCCGCTCATGGAGCCGACGCGCTACAACAGCACGCGCACCCTGGAGGCCATCGTCACCCTCGACCCGGGGCACCCACCGCTGCGCCTCGGCCAGCGCGTCCGGGTGCGCTTTCCGCCGACGAGGTGACGCCTGAACAGTAGGCCGGCCGTAATACCTTTACCGCTCCGGGCAATCAGAGATTCTGGGTAATCTGCGAATGGCAGGGGAAAAGAATTGACGCGCTTTCGGAAAACTTGTACACCTGATACACTTACTGAGGGCAGCACGGTCAAAGCGCGCTCGTTTCGCCGCGAGCGGTGAGCCAGATCCCGCTACGCGGGGGCGAGCGTGTTTCGCGTGCGCGCTTTAGAAGACTCGCCCTCCCGCCGCTCCTGCGTACCAGCCGCCCATGAGCCCAGGAACGCCTTCACGCCTGTCTTGTGTCCGTTTTAATCTCGGCCGGGTTCGTCCGCCGCGTGCTGCCATGCGCGCCCGGAGGCCCGGTCGTCGCCGCCCTGTGGCCGGGGAACCTTTCCCTGTCACAGAGCGGGATCTGCGAGGTACATGTCTGCATGGGGACGGAACTATCAACACCCGTGGGTCCTGCACCTGTCAGCCTCATCGACTGCCTCCGCGCCCGCGCTGCGGGTGAACCGGAGCGGCAGGGGTTCGTGTTCTTGGCGGACGGCGAGCGCGCGGAGGTCACCCTCACGTACGCGCAGCTCGACCGGCAGGCGCGCGCCGTCGCCGCCCGGCTGCAGGCGGAAGGGGCCGCGGGCCGCCCCGTCGTGCTTTTGTACCCGCCGGGCCCCGACTACCTGGCCGCCTTCTTCGGCTGCCTGTACGCCGGCGCCGTCGCGGTCCCCGTCCACATGCCGCGGGCGAACAAGCCGCTGACGCGCCTGCAGGGCGTCTTCGCCGACTGCGGCGCGACGCTGGCCCTGACCGCGCGCCGGCACCTCACCGACCTGGAGCGGCGCCTCGGCGAGGTCGCGGGCGCTGCCTCCGTGCGCTGGCTGGCCACCGACGACCTGCCGCCGGAAGAGGCGGAGGGCTGGCACCACCCCGACCTGCGGCGCGACAGCCTGGCCTTCTTGCAGTACACCTCCGGCTCCACGCAGGCGCCCAGGGGCGTGATGGTGACGCACGGCAACCTGATGCACAACTCCGAGCTGATTCGTCGTGCTTTCGGCTACGGCGCGCACAGCCGGGGCTTGATCTGGCTGCCGCCGTACCACGACATGGGTCTGATCGGCGGGATGCTGCAGCCGCTGTACGCCGGCTTCCCCGTGGTGCTGATGTCGCCGGCGGCGTTCATCCAGCGGCCGCTGCGCTGGCTGCAGGCCGTGTCACACTACCGGGCGACGGCCAGCGGCGGGCCGAACTTCGCCTACGAGCTGTGCCTGCAGCGCATCGCGCCGGCGGACCGGGCGGAACTGGACCTGAGCAGCTGGGAGGTGGCGGTCAACGGCTCCGAGCCGGTGCGGCACGACACCCTCGAGCGCTTCGCCGAGGCCTTCGCGCCGTGCGGCTTCCGCCGCGAGGCCTTCTTCCCGTGCTATGGCCTGGCCGAGGCGACGTTGTTCATCTCGGGGTGCGAGCGGACCGTCGCCCCTACCGTGCGCTGGTTCCAGGTCCGCGCCCTGGAACAGAACCGCCTGGCCGAGACGGCGGCCGGCACCGCGGAGGCGCGGGCGCTGGTGAGCTGCGGCGGCCCGGCACCAGACCAGGAAGTCGTCCTCGTCAACCCCGACTCGGGCCGGCGCTGCCCCGCGGACGAGGTGGGCGAAATCTGGGTGCGCGGCCCGAGCGTGGCCCGCGGCTACTGGAACCGCCCCGAGGACACGCGCGCAGCGTTCGGCGCGCACCTCGATGACGGTACGGGGCCGTTCCTGCGCACGGGCGACCTGGGGTTCCTGCGCGACGGCGAGCTGTTCATCACCGGCCGGCTGCGCGACCTGATCATCATCCGCGGGGCGAACTACTACCCGCAGGACATCGAGCGGACCGTGGAGTTCTGTCGGCCGGGGCTGCGCACCGCCGGCTGCGCCGCCTTCGCGGTGGAGGAGCACGGCGAGGAGCGCCTGGTCGTGGTGCAGGAAGTCGAGCCGGGCTGGCGCGGCGACCCGGCGCCGGTGTTCGCTGCCGTCCGCCAGGCCGTCGCGGAGGAGCACGAGCTGCAGGTGGCGGCGGTCGTCCTGCTGAAGGCGGGGCGCATCCCGCGCACCACCAGCGGCAAGATCCAGCGGCACGCCTGCCGCACCGCTTTCTTGAAGGACCGCCTGGACGCCGTCGTCGCCGCGTGGCGCGCCGGCCAGGTGTACGGGGAGAACGGGGCCGGCAACGGCGCGGCCGTCCGCGCCTCCGCGGCCACGGGGAAGTACGCCAACGGCGCGGGCAATGGCTCCGCCCATGCCGCGCTGGCCGCGAGCGCGGCGGTCCACGAGCGCCCGCCGGCCAACGGGGACGATTGGCCGCTCCCCGAACATCTGGCCGACGACGCCGACCTCGGCAGCGAGTTCTTCCGGCTGTTCATCGATGACCGCTACCTGGCCGACAGCGCCGGCGTGTGGGACGGCGCCGCGAACCTGACCGAGGCGCAGGAGGCGAAGTTCCGCCGCGTCGCCGAGGACGCGCGGCTGGCGGCGGGACAGAGGGTCCTCGACGTCGGCTGCGGCTGGGGCGGCATGATGCAGTTCTGCCGCGAGCGCCTGGCCGCCCGCCACGTCACCGGCCTGACGCTCAGCCCGCAGCAGTTCGAGCACCTGGCTGCGCGCTCCCCCGACGAGACGGTCTTCTGCCGCTCCTGGGCGGACCACGAGCCGGACGAGAAGTACGACGCGGTGGTCTGCATCGACGCGCTCGCGCATTTCGCCCCGCTGCAGGCCCGCGCCCGCGGCAAGCACCAGGCCATCTACCGCCTTTTCTTCCAGAAGTGCCGCGCGCTGACCAGCGACGGCGCCCGCCTCGGCCTGCAGACGCTCGTGCTCGCCCGCGCCGCCGACACGCCGCAGGCCCGCGAGGATTTCCAGTC
>JBBRPS010000394.1:0-9371 GCA_038227745.1 Gemmatales bacterium
AGAGGTGCCCATTACTTCGTCCTCTCCTTCGCGGTGATCTCGTAAGTGTGCGGGCGCGGCCTGCGGGCCTGGGCGATGGCCTTTTCTTCGCGGGCGATGTCCTTGTCGTACAGGGCGAAGTCGCCGCGGATGAAGCCCCAGTGCCGCGAGTGGTCGTTGAACGGCCGCCAGCGGCGGTAGAAAAGCTGGTTCTTGCGGACGACCACCTGCCGCAACTTCCCGAGATCGCGGAACGCCGGTCCGGTCTTGACCTCCACCCCGCGCTGCCAGTCCGCCGCCCCCGCCCGCAGGACCTCCTCGCCGTCGATCTTCAGGACGTACGCGCCGGGCGCCAGTCCCGTGACCCGCAGGAACTGGACGTCGCCCCCGGCGATGGGCAGCACGGCGTCCAGTGCCCGGAAGCGCAGGCCGCCACCGGCCGCCGTCACCCGGTCCACGCGGGCGCCCGCGCTGCCGACGACCTTGCCGGTGTGGTCCAGTTCCACGCGCCATGTCCACGCCGGCAGGCCGAGCTGCTCGGCGACCGCGCGGGCCACGACCGCGTAGCCGGCATCGTTGAGGTTGATGCCGTTGGTGGTGAGCCGCACAGGCGCCTCCCCGCGCTTCGCCGCCTGCAGAGGGTGGAACAAATCCACGAACTGCAACCCGCGCCGGGCCGCGAGCTGCTTCAGGCCGGTCGTGTACTGTTCCAGGTGCCGGTTGTGCTCGGCGGGGTCCGGGAACGGCCGGCCAAGGTCCTCGTGATAGGTCGGCGAGAGGAGGACGACGCGCGCCTTCAAGGGCGCCAGCTTCGTGAGCAGCCGGTCGTACTCTTCGAGGAAGCCGGCGAGCCCCGCCGGGCCATCGAAGGACTCGTTCGTCCCGTAGCCCAGGAAGAGCGCGGTCGGCTTCAGCTCCTGCACTTCCTTGAGGAGCCGCGCCAGGCCGTCGGGGTTCTGGTAGCCGCCGGTGCGCGCCGTCCCGCGGACCGTGTCGCCGCCCCAGCCGAGGTTGCGGAAGACGAGGCGCGCGTCCGGGTGGCGGCTGCCCAGGCGCGTCTCCAGCTGCCCGTGGAGTCGGTCCTGCTCGATGAGGCCGTCGCCCAGGAAGACGACGCGGTCGCCGTCCTGGAGGGCGAACCGCGGCGGCGGCCCCGAACCGTTCAGGCACAGAGGGACGAGCAGCACCAGGCCGAGCACAGGCGGTATGCGGAAGGACATGGGTCACCCGATCCGAGGAGTCCAGAGAGAGCCGCCCCTGCGCCCCGGCGGGGAGGCGGGGCCGGCGTGGCATGGCGGCTGGGTCAACGCGAAGTACGGCGGGGAAACCACCCTGACAACTTATTACCCCGGCGAGAAAGATCCACACAAGCCCGACGTGCCAGCGAGGGGCATGTCGGATGACAGATCCCTCGCTGGCGCGTCGGGCTTGTGTGCGCTGACTTTTCGCGCCGGAGGAATAGCTGACGGTACGAGGGGATGTGAGGACTCCACGAAATTTCCCCCAGCCGCCCCGGAAATTGCTTGTTTCTCCACGGACGGCGGTTATGCTCCTGTTCACGGCGCCTGCCCCGCGCAAAGGTGCGACCCCGGGAAGGCCCGTCCCCCATCCTAGGAGCCTCTCATGTCCTCCCCGAACGGGACTTCCCCGGGCGCTGAACGCTACGAGGCGGCCCGCCGCGTCGCCTTCGCCGCCGTGCAGTCCGCTGTCGAGCGCCACCGCAAGCGCCTGCTGAAACTCCCCAACGTCCTCGGCGTCCGCCCCGGCTTCAAGTTCCGTGACGGCTGGATCACCCACGAGCCCGCCGTCGTCGTCACTGTCCTGCGCAAAATCCCCGAGGGGGAACTGCGGCCGGAGGAGGTCATCCCGAAAACCCTCGACGGCGTCCCCGTGGACATCGCCCCGGCCAACCCCCTGCAGCAACTCCGCGCCGCGCAGGGCAAGGCCGCGGCGCGGGGCGCCGCCGCCCTGCCGGAAGAAGAGCCGCTCATCCTGCCGGGGGCCGAGGCGGTCGCCGCGGCCGAGCAGGAGCGCAGCTCCGACAAGGGCCACGGCTACCGCAAGCCCGATGGCCTTCAGCTCAAGCCGGTCAAGGGCGCCATGAGCATCACGTTCCATGCCAGCCCCGACGCCGGCTGGCCCACCCTGAAGAAGTTTTTCCAGAGCGTCGAGCACACGCTGACCATCGCCATGTACGACTTCACCGCGACGCACGTCTTCGACGGCCTGAAGTCGGCGCTGGCCCGGGCGGACGGGACGCTGCGCCTCAACCTCGACTTCACGCCGAACGGCCAGCGCCGCCCCGGCGAGATGCTGGAGCCGGAAATCGTGGACGGCCTGACGCAAGCGCTGGGCGACCGCTTCGAGTTCACGAAGGCCGCCGTCCACGTCCTCTACCCCAACGCCTACCACATCAAGGTGGCGGTGCGCGACGGCAAGGCGTTCTGGCTCTCCAGCGGCAACTGGCAGAACTCCAACCAGCCGCCCGACGACGTCTCACGCCTCGACCCGGCGGCGCAGCGGAAGCTCTTCAGCAGCCACAACCACGAGTGGCACGTCGTCGTCGAGCACCCCGCCCTGGCGAAGCTCTACGAGAGCTACATCAAGTTTGACATGAGCGAGTCCAGGCGCGTCGCCGGCGAGGCGGAGCGGGCGCTGGAGCCGGAACTGCCCGACATGCTCGTCCCCGAGGAGACGGCCGAGTTCGACGAGCGGGCGGCCGCCGTCCCCGTCCGCGTCTTCAAACCCCTGAAGATCGACTTCACGACCGCCGACCCGGTGCGCGTCCAGCCGCTGCTGACGCCGGACAATTATCAGGAGAACGTCCTGAAGCTGATCGAGTCGGCCGAAAAGCGGCTGTACATTCAGAACCAGTACATCAAGCCGCGGACCGACTCGCCCGAGGCGTTCCGGCGGCTGTACGAGGCGGTGGCGAAGAAGATGGCGGACGGGCTGGACGTGAAGATCATCCTCCGCCGCGAGGGCGACGTGCGCGCGATGATCGAGAGCCTGGAGACCGTCGGCATCCTGACCGACGGCGAGCACCTGCGCCTGCTGACGGGCTGCCACAACAAGGGGATTATCGTCGATTCGGAGACGGTCATGGTCGGCAGCCACAACTGGTCCGGCGACGGGGCCGTGTTCAACCGCGACGCCAGCCTGATCGTCTACGACGCCCGGCCGGCGGCGTATTACGAGAAGATCTTCCTGCACGACTGGGAGAACCGGGCGCGCCCATTCGTCCCGAGCGAGCGCGGGGCAGTGGCGGTGCCGGCCCCGGTTGAGGAGGGCGAGCGCGGGGCGGTGCCGCCCGGCATGATGCGCCTGTCGTGGCAGGAATTTTTCGGCGACTGATCCCGACGTTTATTCTTCAGGGGCGTGCGCGGATCTGCGGTGTTTAGCCGCGAGCCTCGGGCGAGCGGGGCCGCGCAGCGGGATCTGGCTCACCCGCTCGCCCCCCGCGCAGCGGGATCTGGCTCACCGCTCGCGGCTAAACGAGCGACATCCGCCACACCCCCTTCCCGAACCCACAACCGGAGACGCGCTGTGGCCAAAACGACGAAATCCGCCAGAGACAAGGCCGCGGACAAGTCCGCCCGCTCCACGAAACCGAAAGCTGTGAAGAAGAAGCCGGCCAAGGCGAGGGCGGAAGCGCCCCCCACCGGCGGCGCGAACCTCTACGCCCTGCTCATCGCCTGCGACTTCTACCTCCCCAACCGCCTCGCCGAGGGCAGCTACCCCAACCTCGGCGGCTGCGTCCGCGACGTCCAGCACATCGAGGATTTCCTGCGGCGGCGCCTCGGCTTGACCGACGAGCGCCTCGTCAAACTCACCTCGACCGACGGCGGCGGCAGCGAGCCCCGCGAACCGTCCGAGCGCCGGCCAACCTACGAGAACATGGTCAACGCCTTCAACAAGGTCACGCAGCTGGCCTCGAAGGGCGACCAGGTCTACGTCCACTACTCGGGCCACGGCGGCCGCACGCCCACCATCGTCCCGAAGGTCAAGGGCCCCAGGGCCCTCGACGAGGCGCTCGTGCCCATTGACATCGGCAACACCTCCGCCCGCTACCTGCGCGACGTGGAGATCGCCAAACTCCTCGGGGCGATGGTGGACAAGGGGCTGGTGGTGACGGTGGTCTTCGACTGCTGCCACTCCGGCGGCGCCGCCCGCGCCGCCCTGCGCGCCGACACCAACCTCGCCGTCCGCGGCGTCAGCTTCGTCGATAGCACGCCGCGCCCCACCGACAGCCTCGTCGGCAGCGCCGCTGAGTTGGCCGAGGCGTTGCCCCCCGCGGACAGCTCCCGCGGTGCCGCTCGCGACCTGGCCGCGCACGCCGAGTCCCTGGGCTACACCCTTCTGGCCGCCTGCCGCCCCAGCGAGTCGTGCTACGAGACGGCCTTCGAGGGGTCCGAGCGCAACGGCGCCCTGACCTACTGGCTGGTCAACGCGCTGCAGCAGCTCTCGCCGGAACTGACGTACCGCATGGTCTACGACCGCGTCCTCGCCCGCGTCCACAGTCAGTTCGAGAAGCAGACTCCCCTGCTCCAGGGCGACCCCGACCGCGTCGTGTTCGGCACCGTCGATCTCAAGCCCGAGTCCGCCACCCCCGTACTATCCGTCGCCGCGGACGGCAGGTCGGTCCGCCTCGCCGCCGGCCAGGCGAACCTCCTCCGCCCCGGGGCGCAGTTCGCCGTCTACCCGAACGGCACCCTCGACTTCACGCAGACCGACAAGCGCACGGCCCTCGTCCGCGTCCGCGAGATCGGCGCCGCCGCGGCCACGGCGGACGTGGTGAAGGTGTTCGGCGCTGCTGCGGTCCAGCCGGGCGACCAGGCCGTCCTGCTCGGCGCGCCGTCGCAGAAGCTGGTCCGCAAGGTGCGCCTCGAGCGCGCCGACGGCAAGCCCCCCGCCCCGGCGGACCGGGCGCTGCTCGCCGTGCTCCAGGCCCTGCCCGGCAACGGCTGGGTGGAGGCGGCCGCCGGCCCCGCCGACGCCGCCGACTTCGTCGTGCGCCTCAGCGACGACCGCACGCAGTACCGCATCTGCGACGCCGATGGCCAGCCGATCCCGCTGCGGCCCGAGGTCGGCGTCTCGGATACCGGTGCCGCCGCGACCGTGACCAAACGCCTGGCCCACCTCGCCAGGTACCGCGCTGTCCGTGAGCTGGATAACTTCGACTCCACTTCGCCGTTGAAGGGGAAGCTGGTCGTAAAGTTGCTCGGCGTGCAGGACGACTACCAGTCCGGTGACAGGCGCAAGCCGAAGCCGTTCCCCGCGGGCGCAGTCCCGACCCTACGAATGGGCCAGACCGCCTTCCTGAGCATCGAGAACCGATCCAGCCAGGTGCTGAACGTCGCGGTCCTCGACCTGAAGCCGAACTGGGGCATCGACTACGCCGAGCCACAGGAGACTAACCTCGATTTCACCCCCCTCGACCCCAACGCTGAACCGCTGGTGATTGACTTGCCCGCGGGCCTTTCCGAGGGCTACACCTCGGGGACGGACACGCTGAAGGTAATCGCGACCGTGGACCCGACGAGCTTCCGCACGCTCGTGCTGCCCCCGCTGGACCAGCCCGCCGCAGCCTCCAGGGACATGAGTAGCCGCGAAAAAAGCCCGCTGGAGGCGCTGCTGTCGGCGCTCACCGCCGACCGGGCGCCGTCGCGCGACCTGACGACCGCCGCGTCGCCCAGCCGGGGGTGGGTGGTGGCCCAGGTGGAAGTCCGCGTGACGAGCGGCCAGGTCGCGCCGTCGGAGCGCGCCGCCGCCGAGGCCGAACCCGCGGGCGCCGCGCCGCCGGACACCCCTCCGGGGACACTGCCCCCCGCCGACGCCTTCCTCGCCTTCCGCGAGCGCAAATTGTCCCTTTGGCAATCCGCGGTCGAGGAGGTGGTGGCCCGCCGCCTGGCGCAGCAGCGCGCGGGCGTGCGTTCCCTGCGCGCCCCCGCCGGCGCGGTCAACGACGAGGCGGTGCGGACCTCGGACCCCGTGCAGGCGGCGACGGCCCTGGCGGCGGCCCTGTACGCCGGCGAGCCGCTGGCGGACCCGCAGCCCGTGCGCGCGGCGGAAGTCGGCGTGGAGACCGAGGCGGCCCGCGGCATCATCGGCACCGCGTGGAAGTGCAACAAGGTGGCCCTGCAGCTCGCCTGGGCCAGGGTCACCGGCGACACGAACTCGGCGCAGAAGCTCGCCGACGAGCTGGCGTTCAACAGCTGCGACCCGCTCTGGCTCGAGACCGTCGAGCGCTACGTGATGTACTTCCTCAAGGACCAGGGCACCATCCCCTACCGCAAGGGCAGCGACTCCGTGCTCGACGTACCGCTGCCGCGGCAGGCGACCGTCGCCCTGCTCGCCGACTGGGGGACCGGCACGCCGACGGCCATCGACCTGCTCGGGCAAATCGCACGCAAGAACCCAGACGTCGTCCTGCACCTGGGCGACATCTACTACTCCGGCACCGAGAGCGAGGTGCGGGCGCGCTTCCTCGACGTCTGCCGGCAGCTCCTGGGCAACAGGCCGCTGTTCTCTCTCTCGGGCAACCACGACATGTACTCGGGGGGGGCCGGCTACTACTGGCTCGTCGATCAGCTCGGGCAGAAGGCCAGTTACTTCTGCCTGCGTAACGCGGACTGGCAGTTCCTGGCCATGGACACCGGCTTCCACGACTTCAATCCGTTCACGGTCAACAGCAACATCACCTACCTGACCGACGAAGAGGCGGCCTGGCACCGCGCCCGGATCGAGGAGGGCACCGCCGCCGGCCGCAAGACGGTGCTCCTGTCCCACCATCAGCTCTTCTCGGCGTATGAGGCGATCGGGAAGGGCCCCGTGAACCACCTGCTGCTGAAGCAGTTCCGGGACGTGCTCGGGAGCGTGGCGGCCTGGTTCTGGGGCCACGAGCACAGCCTGAGTATCTACGCCCCCCATGAGGGCCTGCGGCGCGGGCGCTGCCTCGGCTGCGCCGCCGTCCCCGTCTTCGTGGACCGGAACTACTACACGCCGCAGTTCGACGTGCCGCTCGTGCAGCTCCCCGACGGTTCCGGCCGGCCCGTCATGCTGGGAGACAACGGCACCGTTTACAATCATGCGTACGCCATCCTGAAGCTGGACGGCCCGAAAGCGACGGTGGCGTATTACCAGCACACGGACGAGCAGAATGCCTTGTACGAAGAGTCTTTGGATGAAGGATGAAGGATGAAGGATGAAGGATGAAGGATGAAGGATGAAGGGAAGACAGGCTGCTCTTCCCTTCATCATTTCCTTCCACGGGGTTCTGCTTGGACCGAGGTCCCACACCCGGAGACACACCCATGACGCAGACGAAAAAGAAGAACCAGGCGACGAACGGGAAGGCGGGGGCAACGGCGGACGGGGCGGACGGGCGCGGCAAGGGTTCGCGGGACGCGGGGAGGCCGGCGCGCGACCTGACGCCGTCTCCGTCGCTGCAGCCGGCCGCGGAAATCCCGCCGGCGCCCCTGGAGGGCGGGCCTTACCCCCGCGTGGAGGTCCGCGTCATCCGCGGCCGCCTCCCTCAGGTCGAGGCGCCGGTCGTCATCGCCGCCCGCTACGAGCGGATGCCCCTCGCCGGCCCGATCAAGGAGTTCGACCACATCCTCGACAGCTGGCTCTCCCGGGCGGTGGAGCTCGGCATGATCGGCTCGCGCCTGGGGGAGCTTTTCCTGGTGCCACTCCAGCGGCGGAAGGAGGCCGGGCAGGTCAAGGCCGACAACCTGCTGCTCGTCGGCATGGGCGAGCCGGGGCACTTCGGGCGGGACGACCTGCGCTTCCTCATCAGCAACGTCACGGTCGCCGTCAAGGCCATGGGCCACGACCGGCTGAGCATCAGCCTGATCGGCGTGCGCCGGCGCGAACTCTCCATCCGCCGCGCCGTCCAGGGCCTGCTGGAAGGGGTGATCGACGGCTACGAGCGCTTCCGCGGCGTGCTGCAGGGGGTGAAGGACAACGTGGAACGGCTGCGCCAGTCGGCGGCCCACGGCCTGCTCATTTCCCTGGTGGAGGAGGACCGGCGCCAGGCGCGGGTGATCTTCAATGCCCTGAAGGGGCTCGAGAAGGACAACACGATCCCCGGCCTGGAGCTGGCCGTGCCCAACCTCGTGGACGACGGCACGCCGCCGCCGGACGAGGAGGAGACCGCCGCCCCGGCCGACCTGGCCGCGGACGACACGGAGATGACCCTCCTGCAGGTGACGCGCAACCTGCCGCCGACGACCGACCCGGCCGGCGCGCGGCGGCGCGCGACGGAGACCTTCCAGTTCTCCGCGCTCGGCCAGATGTCGGCCATCCCCGTCCGCGAGGTCGAGGTCCACTCGCACTTCGTGAAGGAGCTGCCGGCGCAGCTCGCCGGCGCGCCGTCCGCCAAGCACCAGGAGGACTTCGGCCAGTTCTTCGCGAATTTCCTGATCCCGGACGACTTCCGCGGCCTGATCGAGGGCGGCCAGCAGCTCACGCTCGTGCTGGACGAGAGTACCGCCTCCTACCCCTGGGAGATGGCCGGGTTCAGGGGGCACCGGAACACGCGCTTCTTCGGCACGGATCTCCAGCTGACGCGGCAATTCCGCACTCTCTCCGCGGCCGTCCCGGGGATGCCGCCGCCCCTGAACCGCGCGCTGAAGGTGCTCGTGATCGCCGACCCCGCGCCCGGGGCCTGGTCGCTGCCCGGCGCGCGCGCCGAGGGGCTGGCCGTGGCCGAGGTGATCAAGAAGGCCCAGGTGGCGTGGCGCGGGGTGTTCGACCTGAAGGTGACGGTCCGGATCGGCAGCCCCGCCGCGCGGGGGGAACTGGCCCCGCAGTTCGAGGCCCTGCGGCGAGGCCCGGGCGGGGACGCGGTGGAGAGCGCGACGACTTGCTACCCGCTGGAGACCGTGATGCTGCTGGTGAACAACGCCTACGACGTTGTCCACTACGCCGGCCACGGCGTGTTCGAGCCGGACGCCGGCCGGATGGGGTGGGTGCTCGGCGAGGACCACATCCTCTCGGCGCAGGAGATCTTCCGGGTCCGTCAGGTGCCGCGGCTGGTGTTCGCCAACGCCTGCCATTCCGCGGTCACCGAGGAAGGGCACGAGCGGCAGCGCCGCCAGCAAGTCGGCCTGGCGCAGGCCTTCTTCGCCCGGGGCATCCAGAACTACATCGGCACGGGGTGGCAGGTGGATGACGAACTGGCCAGGCAGGCCGCCGTCACCTTCTACATGCAGGTCCTGGCGGTCGTCGGGGCCCCGAAGGCGCCGCCGGCCACGCTTGGGGAGTCCCTTGCGGCGGCGCGGAAGGCGATCCGCGGCGGCAACGTCTCGACGACGTGGGGCGCCTACCAGCATTACGGACGCGCCAACGACAAGCTGTTGCCGTTCGTGAACGCGACGCCGGGCGAGGAG